>JAFVCQ010000016.1 GCA_017479085.1 Lachnospiraceae bacterium
AGACCAAGAACTGCAAAACATATCTTTTTAATCAGTGATTTCTTCATAGCGTCTCCTCAAAGGAATATCCGGTTCCCCGTATCGTTTTAATATAGTTACCTGCATCTCCCAGACTCGCCCGCAGCATCTTGACATGGGTATCAATCGTACGGATATCTCCCTCATAATCATATCCCCAGATCCGGTCTAGGATCTTCTCCCTCGACAGCACGATATTCTGATTAAGCACCAGATATTCTAACAGTTGGTATTCCTTGTTGTTCAGAATAACCTCCCGTCCTTCCACATATACCTTATGTCCTGCCCGGTCAATTTCCAGGATTCCAAACTGCATCCGGTCCAATTCCTGTACCCTGGTCAGCTTCAACAGATTCTTTACCCGCTCCACCACAATCTCATAGTGAAATGGCTTGCTGACATAATCATTGGCTCCCTGTTTCAGACCATTCAGCTCACTGGCAGAATCGCCCAGTGCTGTGAGCATTACAACCGGAATATCCGACTTGTGCCGAATCTCAGTCAGCACTTCAATACCATCCATTTTGGGCATCATAATATCCAGAATCACCAGAGAAAGCTCCGAGTGCTCCCAAAACAGATCCAGAGCCTCCTCGCCATCCGCTGCCTCATACACGGTAAAGTCCTCATCCTCCAATACTTCCTTCAACAGATTCCGCAGCAGATCATCATCATCTGCTATCAATATACTGACCGCCATACCTCTCTCCACCTTTCTCTGACGTGTTCCATAAATATTTATTATAACTTTGTAATATGAAATATTCGTGTAACTGCTTCTTCCTTTTGGACCGTGTGTTACAATGCACGTCTCAGTGTCCGCCAGCTTCAATCGGCAAGAGCATGCGTCAAGATGGCAAAACAAGGTGTATCGTCATATCTGTCGATATGCTTTACACCTTATTTTTATATGATATCATTCACAATTTTTATTTGCGCTATATTAGATGACTCTGACCTTGACTACTCCGTCTACTGCCTCTAATTCCTTCCTGCTATCCTCATTGATCTCTGCGTCTACATCGAGAATCGTGTAAGCCCAGTCATCCTTTGACTTGCTTACCATATTGGCGATATTAACAGACTGCTTTGCAAACACACCTGTAAACCGGGTCAACATATCCGGAATATTCTTATGGCAGATGGTAACTCTGGCCGCAGTCGTACAGCTTCCTGCGTCACATGCCGGATAGTTCACAGAGTTCTTGATATTGCCATTCTCTATAAAGTCTGCGATCTGCTTCACTGCCATGATGGCACAGTTATCCTCTGATTCTTCCGTTGAGGCTCCCAAATGCGGCAATGTGATCACATTGTCCACTCCTGCAATCGCAGGATTCGGGAAATCCGTCACATACTTTGCAATCTTTCCGGAGGCGAGTGCTTCCTTGATATCTTCATCGTTCACCAGCGTATCTCTTGAGAAATTCAGGATCCGTGTGCCATCCTTCATTAAGGCAAACGCATCTTTGTTCAGCATTCCCTTTGTGCTGTCGAGTGCAGGAACGTGAACCGTGATATAATCACACTCTCTGTAAATATCCTCCACATTGGTAATATGCCGGATATGACGGGAAAGAGACCATGCTGCATCCACCGATACATACGGATCATAGCCATATACCTCCATGCCAAGACGGAATGCTATATTGGCAACCTTCGCACCAATGGCTCCAAGTCCGATCACACCCAGCTTCTTGCCCTGAATCTCATTGCCGGCATAGGCCTTCTTCTGCTTCTCCACCTTCTTTGCGATATCCGGATCTGCTGCGTTTTCCTTCACCCAGTTATATCCTCCTGTCAGATCACGTGAAGCCAGCAATAAACCTGCAACTACCAGTTCCTTTACTCCGTTGGCATTCGCTCCCGGTGTGTTGAATACAACGATCCCCCTCTTTGCACAATCCTCTAACGGAATGTTATTCACACCGGCACCGGCTCTTGCAATTGCTGCCAGACTGTCCGGCAGCTCCAACTCATGCATGGAAGCAGAGCGCACCAATACTACCTCTGCACCTTCCATATTGTCTGTGATCTCATAATTATCTGAAAATAAATCCAAACCGCATTTTGCAATCGGATTCAGGCAATTTACCTTTGTCATTATAACTATACTCCTTTCAACATCATCTCATATGAAATGTTAACCTTAACTGAATGACATTACCTTGCGTTATCGGCCTCAAATTGCTTCATAAACTCAACCAGCTTCTCCACGCCCTCAATCGGCATTGCATTGTAAATGGAAGCACGCATACCGCCAACTGTTCTGTGACCCTTAAGGTTCACAAAGCCTGCTGCCGTTGCCTCTTTTACAAATTTGACATCTAATTCTTCATCTCCTGTCACAAACGGAACATTCATCAGGGAACGATCCTTCTTTACAACGGTTCCCTTAAACAGCTTTGAGGAATCCAGAAAATCATACAAGATAGCAGCCTTCTTCTCATTCCGCTCCTTCATGGCTTCCAGACCACCCATCTCCTTTACCCATTTGAACACCTTGCCACAGATATAAATTCCATAAGCAGGCGGTGTGTTGTACAGGGATGCAGCATCTGCCTGTGTCTTATATTTTAACATAGTCGGAGTGCCAGGCAACACATCATCGGTAATCAGGTCCTCGCGAATGATCACAACCACAACACCGGCCGGTCCGACATTCTTCTGCACACCGAAATAGATGACACCGTAATCCTCCACATTCACCGGCTGGGATAAGATATCAGAAGACATATCCGCTACCAGGATCTTCCCCTTTGTATTCGGCAGCTCCTTATAGGTTGTTCCATAAATTGTGTTATTATGGCAGATATATACGTAATCTGCATCCTCATCAATATCCAGATCACTGCAGTCCGGAATATAGGAAAAGGTCTGATCTGCGGAAGATGCCACTGCCTTCACATTCCCGTACTTCTTGGCCTCCTCGAATGCTTTCTTTGCCCACTGACCTGTAATGATATAATCTGCGACACCATTCTTCATCAGATTCATCGGAATTGCCGCAAACTGCTGGGATGCTCCTCCCTGTAAAAAAAGCACCTTGTAATTGTCCGGAATCTGTAACAGATCCCGCAGATCCTGCTCTGCATTCCGGATGATCTCTTCAAAGGCCTTAGAGCGGTGACTCATCTCCATCACGCTCATTCCTGTGCCATTGTAGTTAAGCATCTCATCTGCTGCCTGCTGCAATACCACCTCCGGTAATACAGATGGTCCTGCTGAAAAATTATACACTCTTTCCATTTTCTTTCTATCCTCCTATATATAGTTTCTCTCTGATCCTGACACTTGAGGAGACCTTCCTCCAACATGTGTCATGTGAACTGAGGAACTATACATCCATAACCTGTACAGTTCCTTAGTATAGTCGTTTACTAATCCAGATCCTCCTCTGAGAAGCAGGTAGAGATTGGCTGTCCGGCTGCCACCATCGGCCATACCTTATCATCCTCCCCGATCTGCGCATCAATTACACAAGGTCTGCCGGCCTCCAACGCCTTCTTGAATGCGTCCTCGAACTCCTCCAGTGTGGTGGCTCTAAACGCCAGAGCGCCCATTCCCTCGGAAACCTTAACAAAATCAACCGCATCATTCAGAACCGTGTTGGAATAACGTTTATCGTAGAACAGGGTCTGCCACTGGCGAACCATTCCCAGCACGTGATTATTGATCACCACCTGAATGATCGGAATATGATAGCGAACTGCAGTTGCAATCTCATTCATATTCATACGGAAACAGCCGTCTCCGGCAATATTGACAACGGTCTTATCCCGTCTTCCCACCTTTGCGCCAATACATGCGCCAAGTCCGTATCCCATCGTTCCAAGTCCGCCTGATGTCAGAAGTTGTCTCGGTTCCTTATACTTATACATCTGGGCTGCCCACATCTGATGCTGTCCAACATCGGTTGTGATAATGGCATCCCCACCGGTCAGCTCATAGATCTTCGAAATGGCAGTCGGTCCGGTCAGCACATCTGTCGGATAGGAATTCGGATACTTCTGCTCCAGTCCGGCAATCTCCTCTAACCATTCCTTATTGTCCTTCTGCTCGATTACCTGATTCAGTCTTCTGAGAACCTCGGCTGCATCTCCGACAATACTGGCATCCACAACAATATTCTTATTGATCTCTGCCGGATCTATGTCAATCTGAACGATCTTTGCATGATTGGCAAACTTCTTGGCATTCCCAATCACCCTGTCCGAGAAACGCCCACCAATGACAATCAGCAGATCTGCGGCCGTTACACCAAAGTTCGAGGTCTTGGTACCGTGCATACCGATCATACCGGTATAATGCGGATCACTGCCATCGATCACACCCTTGCCCATCAGGGTATCACAGACCGGAGCATCCAGCAATCCGGCAAACTCTCTGACCTCTTTATATGCACCGGATGCAACCACTCCGCCTCCCACCATGATAAA
>JAFVCQ010000017.1 GCA_017479085.1 Lachnospiraceae bacterium
GACCGAGTACTATGATCTGGGTCTGGAATACAGGAATGAGACGAATGACCAGGTTACGATGGATTCGGCTGAAGCGACGAAGAAGTATGGTGTTGCGGTGAAATGCGCAACCATTACACCGAATGCAGCCCGTATGACAGAGTATAACCTGAAAGAGATGTGGAAGTCTCCAAACGGAACGATACGTGCTGCACTGGATGGTACTGTATTTCGTGCTCCAATCGTTGTAAAGGGAATCGAGCCTTGCGTGAAGAATTGGGTTAAACCGATCACCCTTGCCAGACATGCTTATGGAGATGTGTATAAGAATGCAGAGATCCGTGTTCCGGGAGCAGGAAAAGCAGAGCTTGTATTTACCGGAGAGGATGGAACGGAAATACGGGAAGTGATCCATGAATTTGAAGGTCCGGGTGTGATTCAGGGAGTGCATAATCTGGATAACTCCATTGAGAGCTTTGCAAGGGCATGCTTTAATTATGCATTAGATACGAAGCAGTCTGTATGGTTTGCAACAAAGGATACGATTTCCAAGAAATACGACCATCGGTTTAAGGATATCTTTCAGGAGATCTATGATGCAGAATATGGTGAGAAGTTTCAGGCAGCCGGTATTGAGTATTTCTACACGCTGATCGATGACGCTGTGGCCCGTGTTATGAAGGCAGAGGGAGGATTTATCTGGGCCTGCAAGAATTACGATGGTGATGTGATGTCAGATATGGTATCCAGTGCATTCGGTTCGCTTGCCATGATGACTTCTGTGCTGGTATCTCCTTCCGGTGTGTATGAGTATGAAGCAGCGCATGGAACGGTACAGAGACATTATTACAAGCATTTGAAGGGCGAGGAGACCTCAACCAATTCTGTGGCCACTATTTTTGCATGGACCGGAGCCCTTAGAAAACGTGGGGAACTGGATCAGATTCCGGAACTGGTGACATTTGCGGATAAGCTGGAGAAGGCGACACTTGCCACGATCGAATCAGGCAGAATGACAAAGGATCTGGCTTTGATCACAACGATTCCGGAGCCGACTGTGCTGAATTCGGAAGGCTTTATCAAGGAGATTCGCAAGACGTTAGAGGAGAGCTTATAGAATTGCGATTCGTGATGGTATGATCGGATGCCGGCTTTGCCCGTATGGGTGAAGCCGGCATCGTTGCTTCAGAGAGCTTCGGACAGTGTTTCCCACAACTCGTAAAGCGCTTCCAATTCTTCGTTTGTCTGTGTCTGTTGTATGGAAAGCTCCGTCAGTCTGGCTGCATTCGTGGCGATCTCCGGGAGCAGCATCTCGTCATTCAGAGCGGCAAGCTGCTGTTCAAGGGTTTCGATTCGGGACTCGGTTTTCTTTAGATCATTCTGACGTTTGCGCTCCTTCGCCTGCTCTTCTTTGGAGCGTTTCCAGTCCTTTTTGTTGTCCGTCTCCTGCTTGTCCTCCGGCGCTGTTTGTTCGGAAGTGGCAGCAGATGCCAGCTTCTGTTCCAGATAGTAGTCGTAGTTACCGGCATAGGAGGTGATACCCGATTCCTGCAGCTCTAAGATTCGTGTGGCTGTCTGGTTGATGAAGTAGCGATCATGAGATACATACAGGAGAGTGCCGGTGTAATTCGTCAATGCGCGTTCCAATATCTCTTTGGAGGTAATGTCTAAGTGGTTGGTCGGCTCATCCAGAATTAAAAAGTTGGCATTGGACAGCATGAGCTTTGCCAGACTGACCCGACCGCGCTCCCCTCCGCTTAAATCCCGTATTTCCTTAAATACATCCTCTCCGGTGAACAGGAATGCAGCCAGCACATTGCGAATACGGGTGTTGGTCATATCCGGATTGGAATCATGCAGTTCGTCAAAGATCGTCTTGTCGGGATGAAGAACCTGATGCTCCTGATCGTAATATCCGATGTGTACCTGTGCGCCCAGCGTGATACGACCGGAATCCTTTGGCAGCAGCTGGTTGATGAGCTTTAAAATGGTAGTCTTGCCGGTTCCGTTCTTTCCAATCAATGCAACCCGTTCCCCGCGCCGGATATCCATATGGATATCGGTGAACAGAGTGTGGGAACCGTAAGATTTGCCCAGTCCCTCTACATGCAGAACGTCATTTCCACTCAGGATATCCGGTGTGAGTACAAGCTTCATTTCATCGCGTACCTCTTGCGGCTTTTCCAGTCGTTCGATTTTGTGGAGAAGCTTTTCCCTGCTTTCGGCCCGTTTTATGGTTTTTTCCCGATTGAACTGTTTGAGCTTGGCGATGACATCTTCCTGATGCCGGATCTCTGCCTGTTGATTCATGTAAGCACGGTATTGGGATAGTCGGACTTCCTCCCGCCTGGTGGCATAGTAGCTGTAATTACCATGATATATCGTACTTTTGGCATGTTCAATTTCCACGATCCGGGTGACGATCCGATCCAGAAAATATCGGTCGTGGGATACGATGATAACCGCTCCGTCGTAGCTGCCAAGATAAGATTCCAGCCATTGCACACTGTCGAGATCCAGATGGTTCGTGGGCTCATCTAACAGAATGACATCCGGACGGGAAAGTAGCAGCCGGCCCAGAGCGACCCGGGTCTTCTGACCACCGGACAGTTCGTGAAGCGGTCGGTGAAAATCCGATTCGGTAAACCCCAGTCCCTTCAGAATCCCGTTGATCTGACTCTCAAACGCATATCCGTCCTGCTGCTCAAAGGTATGTGTCATCCGGGTATAGCGGTCTAAGGCAGCAGAGAGCGCGTCACCCTCCAACTGCCGCATGTCCTGTTCTAACTGTCGCATTTGTGTCTGCAATTCAATGACGTTCTTCCTGACGTTCCGCAGTTCCTCATAAACGGTCTGGCCATCGCTGGTATCCTGATGCTGGGCGAGATAACCTATGGATATGTCCTTTCCGGTGATCACCTGTCCGGAATCGGCTTCCTCCTCCTGCATGATGATCCTTAACAGGGTGGTCTTTCCGGCTCCGTTGATTCCGACGATGGCAAGTTTTTCTTTTGCTTCTATATGAAAGCTTATATTGTGCAATATCTCAGTTGCGCCATAGGATTTTGAGATATTCTGACATGCTAATACCATAATTCATTCGTTCCTTTTCTTATATTTCATATATATAGCTGGTAGCTGACAGATCTGTTTGGGTGTCATTCTTGATGGACAATTCAGGAGGTGTGACGGATACTCTTGTCTGTTCCGGTATGGAGCTTGTGATAAAAGCACCGCCGCCGATCACAGAATCTCTGCCGATGACCGTCTCTCCACCGAGTACGGTTGCGTTGGAGTAAATGGTAACCCGGTCCTCAATGGTCGGGTGACGCTTGACACCGGCTAAGTGTTGGCCACCGCGGGTGCTCAGGGCTCCAAGCGTGACACCCTGATAGAGCTTTACATAATCTCCAATGACGGTCGTTTCTCCAATTACGATACCGGTTCCGTGATCCATAAAGAAGTACTGTCCGATTGTGGCCCCTGCGTTGATATCGATTCCGGTCTTGTTGTGGGCATGCTCCGTCATGATGCGGGGAATAAATGGAACCTGTCTTGTATAGAGCGCATGGGCGATCCGGTATACAAATACGGCATAGAATCCCGGATACGAGAAGATGACCTGTTCCCGGCTCTGTGCAGCCGGATCCCCATCATAGGCAGCCTGAACGTCCAAAAGAAGCATCCGCTGAAGCTCCGGAATGGATTGAAAAAAGGCACAGCAAATGTCATCTGCCTCCTGCTGAAGCTCCGGGTCGTAGGATGAGCTGGCGGCTTCCCTGTCGTAGGCAAGTGCCAGAGCTACCTGGGTGCTCAGTCTTCTGTAAAGGTTGGAAAGCAGTTGTCCGGTATAGTAGGTTGCATTATCCGTATCCACCAGATCGGTGCTGAAGTAGCCCGGAAACAAAAGCTTGCGAAGATCATTTAGTATATCAATGATCGTGCTGCGAACCGGAAGGGGTTTTCTGGATTTGCCGAGCAGAAGCTCGGAGGTGTTATAGTTCATGGTAATGGCATCTGTAATATTCGGTAATATGTTATAAAATTGTTTGCTCATAAGGTCCTCCCAGGAATCAATTGTTCTGTTTTATTGTATGTGTTGCGAATTGTTTCGTGTTACTCTACTATACCACAGGTTGGAAGAAGAAAAAACAGGTAAATTGATAGAAAAAGGGCAGATTGATTCGAAAACGGTACAAGAAATAGCAAATTTTAACAAATGTGAAAAAACTTCTTGATTTTGTTTGCGAAGTAGGGCATCTTCATGTATAATTAAAAGACATAATCTATTGAATCGGAAGTGAGGAAAAGTAAAAGTATGAAGAAAGCATTAGACGTTAATAACATCAATCCATTTTTGCAGTCTACCATGAGCGTGTTTGAGAGTGTGACACAGATGAAACTGACGGTGGGGAAGCCCGGATTGGCTGAATTTACATTCGGACAGCCTACCTATACGATCACGGTGGGCGTGGTTGGGCAGATGAAGGGACAGGCAGTGCTTGCCATGAGTCTCGATCATGCGAAGGAGATTGCCAGCCGGATGATGTTTGGTATGCCGGTGACAGAGTTAGACGATATGGCCTGTTCTGCGCTGAATGAGCTCAGTAATATGATCATGGGAAACACCGCCACGATCTTTTCTACCCAGGGAAAGCTGATCGACATTACACCTCCAATCTCCATGTCGGGCACGAATCTGAGGATGCAGGCGGATATTTCACCAATCTGCGTGCCTCTCCTGTTAGAAGGTCAGGAATATGTGAAACTATACATATGTGTATATGAAGAATAACAGAAGAATGTAAGAAAGGTAGAGAGGACATGAGTAAAATTATTGGAAAAGGAATTACGTTTGATGATGTGTTACTGGTGCCGGCTTATTCGGAGGTCATTCCGAATGATGTGGATTTAAAGACACAGCTTACAAAGAACATACAATTGCAGATTCCCCTGATGAGTTCCGGTATGGATACCGTGACGGAACACAGAATGGCGATTGCGATGGCGAGACAGGGTGGTATTGGTGTTATACATAAGAATATGTCGATTGAGGAACAGGCAGAGGAAGTGGATATGGTGAAGCGCTCCGAGAACGGTGTCATTACGGATCCGTTTTCACTCTCGCCGGAGAATACCTTAGATGATGCGGATCGACTGATGGCAAAGTTCCGTATTTCCGGTGTTCCCATCTGTGAGAATGGCAAATTGGTGGGGATCATCACGAATCGTGATCTGAAGTTTGAGACGGATTACACAAAGCAGATCAAGGAGTCGATGACAACGGAGGGACTGATTACAGCCAAAGAGGGAATTACCTTAGAAGAGGCAAAGCGGATTCTGGCAAAAGCCCGAAAAGAGAAGCTTCCGATCGTGGACGATCAATTCAATTTGAAGGGGCTTATCACAATCAAGGATATCGAGAAGACCATCCGGTATCCGCATTCTGCAAAGGATTCGCAGGGAAGACTGCTCTGTGCAGCAGCGGTAGGTGTGACGCCGGATATCACAGATCGTGTGGATGAGCTGGTAAGCTCTAAGGTGGATGCGGTCGTAATCGACACAGCGCACGGACATTCCGCTAATGTGCTGAAGACATTTAAGTTGATTCGGGAAAAATATCCGGATCTGCAGGTCATTGCAGGCAATGTAGCGACGAGGAGTGGTGCTGAGGCTATGATCAAGATGGGAGTGGATGCGGTCAAGATTGGAATTGGGCCGGGTTCTATCTGTACGACCCGGGTAGTGGCCGGAATCGGTGTGCCGCAGATCACTGCAATTATGGAGGCATATGATGTGGCGAAGGAATACGGTATTCCTGTGATCGCAGATGGAGGAATCAAGTATTCCGGTGATATTACAAAGGCATTGGCAGCAGGTGCGAATGTATGTATGATGGGAAGCCTGTTTGCAGGCACAGATGAGGCACCGGGGGAATTTGAATTATATCAGGGAAGGAAATATAAAGTATATCGTGGCATGGGTTCTATCGCAGCGATGGAGAACGGAAGTAAGGACCGCTATTTCCAGACCAATGCAAAGAAGCTGGTTCCGGAGGGAGTAGAGGGGCGTGTGGCCTACAAGGGCACGCTGGAGGATACGGTATTCCAATTACTTGGAGGCCTTCGTTCCGGTATGGGATATTGTGGAGCGAGGAACATAGAGGAATTGCATGCGACCGCACAATTTGTAGAGATTTCGGCAGCATCATTGAAGGAGAGTCATCCGCATGATATTCAGATTACAAAGGAAGCCCCGAATTATTCAGTAGAATAGAAGAATGGCGGTGTAAGACACCGCCATTTTATCATATCAGCCCCTTCTGTGCGGAAGGGGAGCATTAGGAGGATAGTATGATTAATACATTAATAGAGAAAATTGTGACATTGAATGCACCGGTTGTGGTTGGACTGGATCCGATGCTGTCCTATGTGCCAAAGCAGATTCAACAAGCTGCGTTTGAAGAATATGGGGAAACGCTGGAAGGAGCAGCAGAGGCAGTCTGGCAGTATAATAAAGCGATTGTGGATGCGGTGTACGATCTGATTCCGGCGGTGAAACCGCAGATTGCCATGTATGAGCAGTTTGGAATTCCGGGACTGACTGCTTTTGCGAAAACCTGTGAATACTGTAAATCAAAGGGACTGATTGTGATCGGGGATATCAAAAGAGGCGATATCGGTTCGACTTCGTCTGCCTATGCAGTCGGTCATATCGGTACGATTCAGGTGGGAAGCAAGACATATTCCGGTTTTCGGGAGGATTTTGTAACAGTGAATCCCTATCTGGGTTCTGATGGTGTGAAGCCGTTTGTTGAGGTGTGCAAAAAAGAGAATAAGGGTATCTTCGTTCTGGTGAAGACTTCGAATCCATCGTCCGGAGAATTTCAGGATCAGTTGGTGGACGGCACACCGCTTTACGAGCTGGTTGCCAGAAAGGTGGTAGAGTGGGGAGAAGAATGTATGGGGAACACTTACAGCAATGTGGGTTGTGTTGTGGGTGCAACCTATCCGGAAATGGGAAAAGTGCTTCGAAAATTGATGCCAAAGACCTATATTTTAGTACCCGGCTATGGTGCACAGGGAGGTAAGGCAGAGGATCTGGTACCCTATTTTAATGCAGACGGTCTGGGCGCGATCGTGAATTCATCAAGAGGTATCATTGCGGCCTATCAGCAGGAGCGGTATGCTTCCTTTGGAGAAGGCAATTTTGCAGATGCATCAAGACAGGCAGTCAAGGATATGATTGCGGATATAACGGGAGCGGTTGCAGGACAGTAAGGAACTGTAGGAACATAACTTGTACAGTTCCTAAGCTCACGGGCAGACATTACGGTTCTGATGTTGGCAGGATATCGTACAGGAGTCTGCCGGCTATGTGTGTGAATGGGAATGCAGGAATGAAGGAGTAGAAGATGAGTACATGGAAAAAGACCGCATTGGTGAGGAGGCAGGAGATCCTCGCAAGTGATATATACAGTTTGGTGTTGTATATTCCTGAGATTGCAAAACAGGCAAAAGCAGGACAGTTTGTCACGGTTTACAGCCGGGATGGTTCCAGACTGTTGCCAAGACCGATCAGTTTATGTGAAGCAGATGGGGGAGAGGGAACGATTCGTCTGGTGTATCGTGTTGTTGGAGCAGGCACAAGAGATTTTTCCACTCTGCGTGAGGGGGATTCGATTGAAGTGATGGGGCCTCTTGGCAATGGATTTCAAAAAAGGGATACGAAAGCAATCTTGATTGGTGGAGGAATTGGGATTCCTCCAATGCTTCAGTTGGCGAAAGAGTTAGAAGGAGAGATCAGCATTGTACTTGGATTCCGGGATGAGACTTTTTTATGGAAGGATCTGGAAACATGGGGAAACGTCTATATTGCCAGTGAGGATGGAGAAACCGGAGTCAAAGGCAATGTCTTAGATGCCATACGGGAATATAAGGTGGAAGGAGATGTGATCTATGCATGCGGGCCGACACCAATGCTTCGTGCAGTGAAGGAGTATGCGATGCTTCATAAGATAGAAGCACAGCTCTCATTGGAAGAAAGAATGGCATGTGGAATTGGAGCATGTCTTGCATGCGTGTGCCAGTCTAAGGAAGTGGACGGACACAGCCACGTAAAGAATAAACGGATTTGCAAGGATGGGCCGGTATTTGATGCAGAGGAGGTAGAATTGTAATGAATCTTTCCGTAAAGATTGCAGGGGTTGAATTTAAGAATCCGGTAACGGTGGCTTCGGGCACGTTCGGCTCCGGTGCAGAATATGGGGAATTTGTGGATCTGAACCGGTTAGGTGCAGTTACGACAAAGGGGGTTGCCAATGTGCCGTGGGCAGGGAATCCGACACCGCGTATCGCTGAGACCTATGGAGGAATGATGAATGCGGTGGGTTTGCAGAATCCCGGGATGGATGTCTTCTGTGACCGTGATATTCCATTTTTGAGACAATATGACACGAACATTATTGTGAATGTATGTGGAAGATCAGAAGCGGATTATGTGGAGGTGGTCGAACGTCTGGCGGATGAGGATGTGGATCTGTTAGAGATCAATGTGTCCTGTCCGAATGTAAAGGAGGGCGGTATTGCATTTGGGCAGGATCCGAAAGCGCTGGAACATATAACGGCGGAGATTAAGAAGAAAGCAAAGCAACCCGTTCTTATGAAGCTCAGTCCCAATGTGACCGATATTACAGTCATGGCGAAGGCAGCGGAGGCAGCGGGAGCCGATGCGCTATCTCTGATCAATACCATAACGGGTATGAAAATTGATATACACAGAAGGCGGTTTGCGGTCGCAAATAAGACGGGTGGTCTGTCTGGTCCGGCGATCAAACCGGTGGCGGTCCGCATGGTATATCAGGTGGCAAATGCAGTTAAGCTTCCCGTCATTGGAATGGGAGGCATCATGAATTATGAGGATGCTATTGAATTTATGATGGCAGGCGCAACTGCAGTTGCAGTTGGAACGGCTAATTTTCATGACCCGTACACAACGCTTCAGATTGTTGAGGGGATACAGGATTTTATGAGGGAGAATGCAATCGAAGATATTCATGAGATAATAGGATGTGTAAAGTAGCTGTAACACATACCATATGGTGACAGGTACAGGCAGTCTATGATTTGCTTACGATTGAATGTAGATGGAAAATGTGCTAGAATATGGAAAGCATGAAAGCTTCCTGTATATCTGCGGATCTTAGAAAATTACAAATAAATGAAAGATTTATTAAAGGAGAAATGATGGAACAGTATAAGAAAGAATTTATTGAATTTATGATGGATTGTAATGTGCTCAAATTTGGAGACTTTGTTACAAAAAGCGGAAGGAAAACTCCATTCTTTGTCAATACCGGCTTTTATCGTACCGGTTCACAGTTAAGGCGGTTGGGGGAATATTATGCGACTGCAATTAACAGTGAGTTTGGTGTGGATTTTGATCTGTTGTTTGGACCTGCGTATAAAGGGATACCGCTTACGGTAGCTACCACAATGGCGATTGCCGAGTTGTTTGA
>JAFVCQ010000001.1 GCA_017479085.1 Lachnospiraceae bacterium
TCGAAGACACTTGGTTAGCGGTTGTATAAGCTCCGCAGTGCTTGGTACATACAAGGTCGATCTCCTTGTAATCTTCGGGTGTTTCTTGATACCCATGATCGCATAAAGGTAAGTATCAATAGTTCCGTTTGCAAGTATTGTTCGGAAATCCATACTTTCACATATCTTCTTTAATCTGCGAATTTCGTTAGGAGTTAATGTTATACCATCCCCATTTCCGTATGATTCTCATTCCATGATCTTATTTCGTAAACAGGCTCCCTATCATTATCTCCTTAGTGTCCTTCTATGTTATCAGCAAATGGTGCCGATGTGTTCAGATAAAACTCGTATCCCTGTTCCGTTTTGTCTATCCTGCAATGCCACTCATTAAATTCGTAGTATTTTTCCATACTGTTTTGTATCGCCTCCAACGGTTGAGAAGAAGAAAAGCTTATAACAGACAGACAATCCACATGATTGCCTGTCGGCCCGGTATTTCCGGTCTCAGAATATACATCTAATATTTCAATATCAGATATATTTTGAATCAAATTATGTTTCAATTCTCTTGTCTGGCGGTATGTCGCAAAATGATTAACTCCCATGCCAAGAATCTCAAATAAAATAAGTAAGCCGATTGATACAAATGGCAGACATGCTAATACAAGCAGAATTCTTTTTATGTGCTTTAATATCATTAAGCAAACCTCCTTGTTACTACTCTTATCGCTCACTCAATATAATTGATTATAACATCATTTTCTCTATAATACAATAAAAAGGAATACATCAGAATATATTCATCCTGATGTATTCCCTATTATTTCTTTTAGATAATCCTCCGGCGCAATTGCATGTATATTTACTGATTTTATGCTATCTTAAACAATATTGATATTCAACTAAAAATATTCATTTTTTCATTCTCTTATTACTTCCCAACCTCATACCTGTTATACATCCTTTTTCCCACAAAGAACAGCACAACACATATCATCATATATAGAATCGGAGCTGCCTGCCATGACATCAGATACCTTCCGCCTAATCTGACCAGACGGTATTCCTGCTCAAACAATGGTGAGATTAATGTCATCGGCTCCATTGACAAAAGTTGTGACCAGAAACGCTGTTCGTACGGAATGGTATCGTTTAACATTATAAAAGCACTCCCTCTACACACATATGGAAGTGCTTTCATAATTATTTGTATTCGATTCATAGTAATTATCCTTGAGATAGTCCAGTGCCATCAATCCATACTTTCCAAGCTCTGCAAGATTCTCTGTTTCAAAGCTGATGTTTGGATATAATATACCATCATCCGCCACTGTGTATGATAATTCTATAGTTGTTCCAATATCATCATTAGTAATATTAGTGCTGTTTTGCTTTTTTCATCATAACTCACTCCTTAGGTATTCAGATTTTCTTATCATAATTGCTCTTTCAATAGATTTTAATTGGTGTAAATGTGGTGTCAAAAACCATCCACACATTCATTTTTCACCGGCAAAATCAAGCACTTCAGCATAAATCCCTACATTACGATTTCGTAAGAATCTGATTCATCAAATTGTAAGACAAATCTGATATAATAAGAATAACCTCACGGAGCACCACGAAAGGAGAAGAGCAAATGAAACACATTGTGAAATCACAGCTATACCAGATCCGAACCGATCTCTTTTTTATGATCGCCCTGCTGACAGTTGCCTTTTTGTCATGGCGATGTTGGGAGGTCTGTCGGATGAACATGACCGAGGACATCGCTTCCTATCATCTCGACGGTGTGTGTGGCGGCGTTGCTGCACTCGACAACAGTCTCGAAAGTGGTGCGATAGCAGGTCTGTTGTATCTGAGCCTGATTCTTACCATCGTCATTGGAAAGGATTATGCCGATAAGACCGTCTATTGTGATATTCTGGCAGGTTATACCAGACAACAGGCATTCCGTGGAAGACTGCTGTCCGCTGTGATCGTCGGTGGAAGTATTCAGTTGATCACAACCTTTGCCATTCCATTTTCTTACACGATTCGGTACGGCTGGGGCAATGTTCTGGATGGAACAACATATCTTGCATGTATTGCGATCTGTCTTTTGATCTTCTATCGTATCATCGGGGAGATCACACTGCTTACCGTGGTCACCAAACGTTACCGGGCTGCCCTGTTTGTAACGATCGTGATCGGTTATGCGGAACTGGTGGCCACCATGTTCACCGTAGATTCCGGAGCGTTAGAAGAACATTACCGGGTATGGTTCCTGTCACTGCCGGCAGCCGAATTATTTCTACATCCCAGTCAGATGTGGGAGTATCAGGATAATGCCGACATCCGCTATTACTGGATACAGATGCCAAAGACAAGTGTGGTGATCGGAACCATCATCATATCAATTGTACTTGGAACCGGATGTCTGTTGTTAAGCAGCCATCTGATCAAAAAGAGAGATATGGATTAGGAGGATATTATGGATAGAGAACGACTGATCAGTGTAAACAACCTGACCAAAAAATATAAATTCGGGACAGCCGTAGCAAATGTGACCTTTGATATTCAGAGAAAGCATATCTATGGTCTGGTGGGGCCGAACGGAGCCGGTAAGACCACGATTATGAAAATGCTGGGCGGACTGGTCATCCCGAGTGGAGGACAAATCCATTTTTATGACGGAGAACGCGAGCTTTCCCCTGAACAGGCAAGGCGTCAGATGAGCTTTATGATCGAGACACCCTATCTCCGCAGGGACCGGACTGCCAGACAGAATCTGGAAAAGCTTCGCCTTTTAAAAAACGTGGCAAATCCGCAGGTCATTGATGATGTTCTGGAAATAGTGGGCCTGTCCGATGTCCCAAAGAACAAAACCGTACGAAAATATTCCCTTGGAATGAGGCAGCGTCTCGGTATCGCAAATGCCCTGATGTCGCATCCTCAATGCATGGTCCTGGATGAACCGATCAACGGTCTGGATCCGACCGGTATCGTTGAGATACGGGAGCTTTTGCAGAGACTTAACCGGCAGGATGGAGTCACCATTCTGATCTCCTCCCATATACTGAGCGAGCTGGCCAACCTGTGTACCGATTATATCTTTCTTCATCATGGCCGGATCATCAACAGCATTTCCGGTGAAGAGCTTGCAAAGGTCTGTGGTTCGAATCTCCTGATCAATACCGAGCAGAATCAACTGGCACAACAGCTTCTTTCCGATCAGCTTGGAATTGCTGTATTGAAACGGGAAGACGGGCAGCTTCGGATTCCGGATGCCGTTGACTGCAAGAAGGAGATTCTGAATGTACTGGTCAACAACGGAGTAACTCTCCTCCATATGAGTGAGGAGACACAGGATCTGGAGACCTACTATATGTCTCTGATACAGGATGCCGACTGATATTCTATGTATGTGTGACGATGAAGAGGGAAATCGAATCAGACCGGAAAGGAGTATTGTATGAGAGCAATATGGCGATCCCAAACCTATCAATTAAAGAGAGAAGCTTCCATATACATAATCTGGGCAGTGCTGATGTCCGTCTGCGTGTGTATCATCCTGTTTTCCACCAAACCATGGGGGACAGAGGCGGGTGTCACCTATACCGTTAGCTATGCGTGGACAATGGCCGGAGACTGTCAGGCGCCCATTGCCATGTTTTTTGCGCTTATCACCTCCATTCTGGTCATGGGAATGGACTATGCCAATCAAACGATAAACTATGACCTGCTTGCCGGTTATGAACGAAAAACCGTGTTCTTTGGCAGGGCTCTTTTGACCATATTAATTACCGTAAGCGGTGCTGCCCTGATCATGCTTCTTGCTCCCCTTCCCCTTGCTGCAGCAGGTGGTTTCGGAGATTCCCTTCCGCTATGGAATTACGGTATCCGAACACTGGTGTTTCTGCTTCTGGTTCTTCGCATTACCTGTGAAGGAATCTTCATCATGGTCGTCACCAGGAAATGGACATCCGCCTATATCACCGTTGCCCTTCTTGTGTTGATGGAAGAGACGATGGACGGTCCGCCAAAGAATGAACTGATACCTGCCAATACTGCCGGTGCTGCACTCTTTCAATTTGCCGGTTGGTCATCCTTACATTTAAATGGCGAGATCATAACCGAATATGATGCCACCCTGCCAATTGACACTCTGCTGCTGTCAGCCGGATTATCCATTTTAATGGCATCCCTGTTTCTGGCAATGGCTGCTTTCTTCTTTTCTGAAGATGATTTTTAAAGAATTGTTGACAATGGAGGTAACAAGGAATGATAACAGATGATATCGGTTTATGGGCAGTATGCACACTGCTTGCCCTGCTCATGTTTTATATTGTAAAAACAATCGATTTCTCAATCCGCCTTCACTACCGGCTTGGATTCGCCATTCCATTTATTCTGGTATTATGGTTCACCGCAACAGCCGGATTCGAGATTTCACTTATGGGAATCTACACAGGTTCCCTGATCCTTGTATTCTGTTTCTTTCTCAAGGATAAAAAAAAGATGTACCGCATACTGCTTGCCGGTCTGGTTTGCATCGCGATCACCCCTGTAATCGCCCTGCACTACAAGGATTACCGGATCACCCACTATACCGATGAATTCCAAGCCGGTTTTGAGAGTATGAAAGAACATTATATTCTAACAGACTATAAACAGATTGATTTCGATGCTCTCTATGCGGAATATCTTCCCAGATTCGAGGCGGCCGATGATTCCAGAAGCTTTCCACAGGCGTATGCAGCATGGACGGATTTCTGTCTTGCATTTTTTGACGGACATGTATATGTGACTGCCGGAACATCGGAGGAAGCGATCCGGTTGAACCGCGACACATATTATAAGAGTCAGGTCGGAGCGGATTATGGCTTTTCACTGGTCACCCTGTCCGATGGCAGGACGGTCTTTGCCAATGTAGAACCGAACGGGGAAGCCTATGATCTCGGCATCCGGAACGGTCTTGAGCTTACCTCCTTTGACGGAGTCGATATTCAGACTGCGAAGGCGCATACAAAACCGATCCCTGCTGTGGGCGATTCCGGGAACGTCTCATTCTACCAAAGCCTTATGGTAACCGCTTCCGGCAGCAGTCATGCCGATCTCACCTTTATCGATGCACGCGGAACCGAACAGGCGATCACCGTGACCGGAACCTCAGATAATTATAATCGATACCGGCAAACCTTAGACCTGCTTCAGCACAATAATGAAGATACGAATCTGTCTTATAAAATGATATCCGATGACACCGCTCTGCTCTCTCTGAATAGCATGCTGGTAGAAGGGGATATCACTTACGAACATGCAGAAGCCACCAACGAAAGTTATTCCGGTATGAAAGCTCTGTTACAGGAGCAACTGCAGAACATGAAAGAGGATGGAGCCCACAAGCTGATTCTGGATATGCGCGGAAATGGCGGCGGTTATCTGGATATGATTCCGGTGATTGCATCTCTGTTTACCGACAGCGAGGTCTTCGTCGCATCCAATGCTGCATACAACGAGCAGACCAAACGATACGAACCTGTTCAAACAGTCTATACCAGTGCCGAAAATATATGGGGAAATGGTGAGATCGTCATCTTAGTAAACTCCAACACCGCCAGTGCGGCCGAAATTTTTGTACACACCATGATGCAGCTTCCAAACGTTACCGTCATGGGCTTCACAAAAACCTGTGGTTCCGCCATGATGGTAAGCGGGATGGAGCTTTCGAATGTGAATCTCTATTTCTCAGGGGGAATGACACTAGATGAGACAGGTGAAGTGCTGATTGATGCCGATGCATCCCGCATATCGATGATGACACCGGACATTATCATCCCATTTGACGAGGATGCATTCCATGCTGTTTTTGAAAACGGAGAGGATTATGTGTTAGACTACGCTGTAAGCTATCTGGAACACATGCATTGACCTTATTGCCACAGGTGAGGATACAAACGGAATGTCTGCATGTTCATCTGCCTTACACGCTCAGCCTGCACACAAAGGAGATCTCTCCATCCCTCCACTCGGCCCGAATGGTTCCTCTATTCTGTTTACAGATACTCTCTGCAATCGACAACCCGATTCCATATCCTCCCTTGTCTATGTTATGAGACGAATCCTCTCTGTAAAACCGGTCAAAGAAACGGTTATAATCCACCTTCGCGCCCTCCTGATAGGAATTGGATACCACAAGCTGCAGGCCTTTTCCCCGCCGGATCGAGGAGAGCGACACTGTGATCGTACCATTCGGATCACAGTACTTGATCGCATTGTCCACCAGGATGGTAGCAAGCTGCCGAAGCTGGCTTCCATCCATTGTTCGGCGAAGCTCCGGTTCAATCCTCCAGACCAGCTCCAACTGCTCCTGTCTGGCTGCTGCACGGAAGGATTCCACCGTCTCCTGTACCAGCTTTGACACATCCTCCTCGACAAGCCCCCGCTTATCCTCCTTTTCCTCTGCTCTGGCGATCATCACAAGATTCTGAATCAATCCATTCATGTGATCCACCTGTTTCAGCGTAGACTGGGACAGCTCCGTTTCACCGTTCATGATTTCTTCCAGTTCCACATTGGCGCGAATCACGGCCAATGGTGTTTTCAGTTCATGACTGGCATTTGTGATAAACTGCTTCTGCCGCATACTGTTCTCAATCTCCGGCTGGATCATACGTCTGGAAAATATGCCCACAAGAATGACCGTAATCACCAGACCAACCGCACATATAATCAATGTCCAATAGAATAACCTCGCCATTGTACTGATTTCCATCGTTCCATCAATAAAGACCACTAACGCATCTCCCTCTGAAGTCTCTCCTGTCTGATAATAATATGTACCGTATCTGCCAAATGTGCGGGAATCCTGCAAAGCCATAACCGCATACTCCTGTAAATCCGTCTCATCCTTCTGCTCGTCCAAATGGTGCACAACCTCTGCGATCGTCCCATCGGAATCAAACACACAGGAATAATATTCATATTGTCCATACTGTGGCTGAAATGCGTTCGAGAAACTGCCTATCTGCGGATAATCACTCTGAAGCTTGTGGACGATCCTTCCGTCATTCTCCACAATATGTCTGAGAACCTGATGAACCAGACCAACCGAAGTTCGGTAATTTGCGAGGTTCATCGCCATACTGATAAACAGCATTGTGATCAAAAGAGAAAAAAAAGAAATCAAAATGAATTTTATCCTTAATTTTTGAATTGCTCTGGTATTCATAGGCCTCTCCCCTCACTCTCCATCACAGACCAGCCTGAACGCACCGCCCCTGCTGCCGGCTATACGCACCGTAGAACCAACAGCACGCAGCTTCCCCTTCAGATAGGAAATATAGAGCCACACCGTATCCTCCTGAGCATCCGGCTCCCCATTCCACACATGTCCCAACAGATATTCCGTTGTCAGCGTTCTGTCTGTGTTTGCCATCAGAATCTGCATCAGTTCAAACTCCTTGATAGAGAGCCGCACCGAATTACCGGCCGTCAGTGCAAAATCCTCTGCATTCAGAACAATATCTTCATACTGCATCCGTCTCTCACTGTAATCCTCCCGTCTCCGAATCATGGAGCGAATTCGGGCTAACAGCTCTTTCATGGCAAATGGCTTTGCCAGATAATCATCGGCTCCTGCATCGAGGCCCGCTACCCTGTCGTCCACCTCTGCCTTTGCCGTCAGCAGCAACACCGGTGTCAGGATATGTCTCCTTCGCAGCTCCTGCAATACCTCCATGCCATCCTTCCTCGGCATCATGATATCCAGAATGATCCCATCATAGCTCTCCTGTTCGATCCGCTCAAGTGCCTCCTGTCCGTCAAAGACTGAATCCACCTCGTAATACTCATGCTCTAACAGCATGGTAACTCCCCTGTTCAAATCCCTTGTGTCCTCTGCTAATAATAGTTTCATATCCACTCCTAATGATCCAGAATCATATCCCTCAGTGTCTGCATGGATACATCCGTTGAAGCCAGCTCATCGGCGCACCGTTTGAGCTCCTTCACGATCAGATCCTCATTTCCACTGATCTGTTTCTTATATTTGAGATGGTGTTCCAATGCAGCCCATGTGTCCATAGAGATCGTTCTTAATTGTACTTCGATATAATATCCCCTTGTCTGCAGAATCATGTGATAGCTGCGATAGCCATTGGGCTTGGCATTGCGGATATAATCCTTCTCCTCTATCACCTCCAGCTCATCGCTGTCTGCGAGATAATCCCGAATCATGTAGACATCACTGACAAACGCACACACAATCCGGAATCCAATCGCATCGTGAATCTGAAACAGTACACTGTCTGCGGTTTCCGGCAGTCCCTTTCTTCTGCACTTTTCCCGCATGCTGTCTTCAGATTTGATTCTGGACAGACAATGCTCTACCGGATCCATTCCTCTTTTCTGTCTTATGTGTTCCCGGAGCAGATCAATGCGCGTTTTCATCTCGTCTATGATCTTCTCCATCTCCGGAAGATGTTCCCCGTATATACCCTCTGCTTCCATCACTCCGCATTCTGCCTCCCATACTAAGGAATTGTTCCTAACGATTCAGCTTCGACCGTTTTCTCAAGGTCGGATCCAGAATCTTTTTCCGAATCCGGATATGCTCTGGGGTAATCTCCAGCAGCTCGTCCGTATCAATAAATTCCAATGCCTGCTCCAGACTTAAGATTCTCGGCGGCGTCAATTTCAATGCCTCGTCCGCTCCGGAGGAACGCGTATTCGTTAAATGCTTTGCCTTGCAGACATTGATCTCAATATCCTCTGCCTTACCGGTCTGTCCGATCACCATACCTGCATAGACGGCCTCTCCCGGCCCGATAAATAAGGTTCCCCTGTCCTGTGCATTATATAATCCATATGTGATCGAGGTTCCCGTCTCAAATGCGATCAGAGAACCCTGACTGCGATACATCATATCGCCCTTATACGGACCATACCCGTCAAAGATTGTATTGATGATACCGGCTCCCTTGGTGGATGTCATAAAATCTCCCCGAAAACCGATCAGTCCACGCGCCGGAATCCGAAACTCCAAACGAACCGTTCCGTCATGAGCCGGTGTCATCGCCTGCAGCTCCCCCTTCCGCTCATTTAGCATACTGATCACCGTTCCGGAAAACTCCTCCGGTACATCGATATAGGCAATCTCCATCGGTTCCAGCTTCTTGCCCTTTTCATCCTCCTTATATATGACCTCCGCCTTGCTGACTGCAAATTCATAACCTTCCCGTCTCATATTTTCGATCAGAACAGACAGATGAAGCTCCCCTCGTCCGGATACCTTATAGGTATCCGTTCCCTCCGTCTCCTCGACTCTCAGGGAAACATCCGTGTTCAGCTCTTTGAACAGGCGATCCCGCAGATGTCTGGAGGTTACGAATTTCCCTTCCTTGCCGGCCAGAGGCGAATCATTCACCATGAAATTCATCGATATCGTAGGCTCTGAGATCTTTTGAAATGGAATCGGCTGCGGATTCTCCACGGAACAAAGGGTATCTCCGATATGAATATCTGCAATACCGGAAATCGCCACGATCGAACCGATCCCTGCCTCCTTGACCTCCACCTTGTCAAGACCCTCAAACTCATATAGCTTACCGATCTTAACCTTCTTACATTTGCTCTCATCATGGGCATTGACCAGAAGAACCTCCTGATTCAGCTTCAGGGTTCCATTGTCAATCTTACCAACACCAATCCTTCCTACATACTCATTATAATCAATCGTCGAAATGAGTACCTGCGTATCCGCCTCCGGATCTCCGGTTGGCGCCGGAATATAGTCTATGATCGTCTCGAACAACGGTGCCATATCCACTGCCTCTGCATCCAACTGTTTCTTTGCCACACCATCCTTAGCGGACGCATACACGAACGGACAATCCAACTGTTCATCCGTTGCCTCAAGATCGAGCAGAAGCTCCAATACCTCCTCCTCAACCTCCTCAATCCTTGCCTCCGGACGATCGATCTTGTTGACGCATACGATCACGTGGAGATTCAGCTCTAATGCTTTCTTCAGCACGAATTTGGTCTGTGGCATGGCTCCCTCAAACGCATCTACTACAAGTATCACGCCATTCACCATCTTCTGCACACGCTCTACATCGCCGCCAAAATCAGCATGTCCCGCTGTATCGATAATATTGATCTTCGTTCCCTTGTAATTGACTGCTGTATTCTTAGATAAAATTGTGATTCCACGCTCCCGCTCAATATCATTGGAATCCATAACGCGCTCTGCCACTTCCTGATTCTCTCTGAATACGCCACTCTGCTTTAATAACTCATCTACCAAAGTCGTCTTCCCATGATCTACATGGGCAATAATTGCTACATTACGAATATCATCTCTTGAATTCTGCATAACTTCCTCCTATTTTTACACACGATTACAAGTGTAACACAAAGCTTACTGACTTTCAAGATAATTTACACAAAACGTACACCTCTTTGCGCACCAAAAAAGGAACAAACTTCCATGTTTGTTCCTTGCTTTGCTCTCTTATTTGAATCTCCATTGATGCCTTTCTGCCTGTGCTGCTCTTCAATTTCTTTCCATAGTCTGCCTTTTTCTTCGCCGGTACCTTGAATACTGCATTCTTATCAATGCCCTTGAAGCAATTCTTTCCAAATTTTGGAGGCTTTGCAGACTTAAATTGTACTGACTTCAGCTTCTTACATCCATTAAATGCATCTTTGCCAATCCCTGTCACCTTAGACGGAAGGACAATCTTTGTAAGAGCCGTACAGCCGGAAAATGCAGATGCTCCAATTGTCTGCAGACCAGCAGAGAGTTTCACATTGCGAAGCTTCCTGCTCTTGGCAAATGCACTGGCTGAGATGGTCTTAACATTCTTACCAAGCTTAATACCTGTCAGACTGCTGCCCTGAAATGCGCTCTTTCCTATGGCAGTAACCTTATAAGTAACACCGTATTCATCGGTAACGGTATTCTTAATGGTAAGTGATTTCTTTGAACCCGAATAGCCGGTCACAGATACCTTTGGAGAAGAACCGGTCTTTGTAACCTCATAATCCACAGAGCCTACTGTAAATTCGTCTCCCTTCTCGTAGCTGTCCTCGTCGTCCTCATCGTCCTCGTCGTCCTCGTCATCACTATCCTCGTCATCCTCACTATCGCCATCCTCACCGTCTCCTAACGGACGATCTGCGATGGAAGCGGCTTCAGTGACTGCCATTCCGCCTGCCGGAATCCCAGCCAAAGACGCTGTCACCAATAAAAGTGTAACAAGAATTGCCAGAAAACATCTGCTGAGCTTTGCCATTGTGTGTCTCCAACTCATTTTGATAAACCCCTTTCTATATGATAATCGTAACGGTTCCGGATTCGACTCAAACATCACGGTTTCTCCAGTTTGACATTCCAACCCGTTACTTCATAGCAGTTTATCACAGTTTCCATATGGTTGCAAGCATTTGTGTATTCAAGTTATCATTCAATGGCTCTTGGCATCACAAAAACTGTTTCATCTCTCCCATCAGATCTTCCTCTGTGCGAATAATTTTCTTCGCAAGATGAATGCTTTCCGGTGATGCAGATACATATTCATTGATATATCTGCTCACGGACTGGATGCCCATATTGCAGCCATCCATAATGATCTTTGCAATCTGTCTTGCATCATCCTTAAGCAGCAGCTTCGCCTCTGTACTGATCCATGACATGGCGGTTGCCACCAGTCCCGGTTCCTCTTCCCGCTTTCCATACTCCAGAAGCTGTTTGCCTGTCTCCTCCTCCAGCTTTTGATGCTTCTGTGTATAACTGTCAATGACCGAAGCCAGCTTCTCATCTGTGATATAATCTCTGACCTGTTTCATACTGTTGATTGCCATTTTACAACCGGAATTACACTCATCTAACAGATGTAATGTCTGTACTGTCATACTATCCAACCTTCTTTCTTTTTGATGCACCATCCTCTTAGCGAAGAACGTACACCGGTTATTTCCAATATACTGTACTAGCATGACCCGTTTTCTCAGTTTTATACAATACTATCCAATGTCATTTAAGAATGTCCCGGTAAACAGTTGCCGGACAGGGAAAACATATCCCCTGCCCGGCAACTTACGATTTAACGAAAATCGGATTCGTTTTCATAATCCATACACATACGCACCTCTGTATAAGGACGCACATAGGTATCTGCGGCATGAACATGCTCCGGATGATTCTGATAGCTCTCCAATGCATCCCTGCTTTCCAGTACACTGTCTAACATAACATCTGCACTGGAGGATTCCATTTCATTGATGATAATCTTCAGACTCACCAATCCCGGAACCTTCCCCACCAATGCCTCCAGATGATCCTTGATTCCAAGAGCAACCTGCTTCTTTCCCTCTACCGACAAGCTTTCCTTTAGTTTCCACAAAATTACATGATGTACCATAATCCAATATCCTCCTAACCGACTGTACCCTCTGCGTTTGTATTAGGAACGCAGTTCAACTCCCATTTGCTTCAATGCATCTAATACCTTTTCCACTGCTTTGTCCACTTCCGCCGACTCCAGATTCCGATCCTTCGCCCGGAAGCTCAAAGAGAATGCAACGGATTTCCTGCCTTCTCCCACCTGTTCTCCCTCGTATACATCAAACAGCTCACAGCTCTCTAAGATCTTACCTGCATTTTTCCGGATCACATGCTCAATCTGTCCTACAAACAGGGACTTATCCATCACCATAGCCAGATCTCTGGTGCTTGCAGGGAATTTTGCGATTCCCTCGTATTTGCGGTCAAAGCCTGCGAGCATGGTAAGAATATCCATATTTAGAACGGCCACATAAGCCTCTGTCTTTAAATTATAGTTGTCTCCAACCTCCGGATGCACCTGTCCGATTATACCTGCTTCCAGCTTCCCTTTCATCATACGCGCCTGACGTCCCGGATGAAGATACGCAATATCATTTGCCGGCTCACAGTCGATTCCCCTGATTCCAAGTCTCTCCAGAATCTCTTCTACCACTCCCTTCATGGTAAAGAAATCTCCCTCGCCATACATGCCCAATGTCAGCCGCATCTTTTCCTCCGGAAGTTCTGTCAACGGCAATGCCTTTGGCAGATATATATTGCCAAGCTCATATAGTCGTGCTATTTTATTTCTTCTATTATAATTGGTGGCCAGAGAGCTGAGTATTCCATTCAGGGATACAGTTCTCATGATCGAAAAATCCTCTCCCAACGGGTTGGAGATGACAATGGCCTGACGCTCCACTGCATCCTGTGGTAACAATAGCTTGTCAAACACCTTCGGACTCTCGAAGGAATAGGTCATGCCACCCGAAAATCCATTGCGCTCACAGATCTCTCTTACCAGCTCCTCCACTCTCTGACTGAATGGCTTCCGGCCAACTGTTGCCTCGCCCTTTGGCAGGGATACCGGAATGTTGTCATATCCGTAGAACCGTGCCACTTCCTCTGCAAGATCTGCCATACACCCCAGATCCTGACGGAAGGTCGGAATGGTCAGGGTACGTTCCGATTCATTGTATATCAGACCCAGCTTTTTGAAATAAGCCAACATCGTCTCTTCCGGAATATCCGTTCCCAGCAATGCATTATAGCGCTCCGGCTCAAACGGGAGCACCTTCTCATGAACCGGATTCGGATACATGTCCACTACACCGCCTACCACATCTCCGCAGTTCATCTCCTCTACCAACTGACAGGCCCGGTTGATCGCCTCTAATGCATTGTTCGGATCCAGACCCTTTGTGAACTTAAAGGAGGCGTCAGTCTGCAATCCAATCCGTTTCGAAGCCAGACGAATATTCGTTCCGTCGAAACATGCAGCCTCAAATAAGACTGTTTTCACATCTTCCGTGATCATGGAATTCTCACCGCCCATAATACCGGCAATTCCGACCTCCTTTTCTCCATCACAGATCATCAATACCCCGGAATCCAGCTTCCGTTCCTGCCCGTCCAATGTCGTAAACGTATCTCCATCCTCCGCACGCTTTACAACAATCTCTCTCTTTGCAATCGTGTCCAGATCATATGCATGCATAGGCTGTCCATATTCCTCCATCACATAATTGGTGATATCCACCAGATTGTTAATGGAACGGATCCCCATAGCCTTCAGTCTGTCCTGCATCCACTTTGGAGAAGGCCCAATCTTGATATTCTCTACCACTCGCGCACAATAACGCGGACACAGCTCTGTATCCTGAACCGTCACCTTGATATAATCATTGACATCCTTGTCATTCGCCTTTACCGTAACCACAGGCGGATAAAATGGCTTGTCAAAGGTAGCAGCAACCTCTCTTGCCATTCCAATCATGGAAAAGCAGTCTACTCTGTTCGATGTAATCTCATATTCCACGATTGTATCATCCAGACCCAATGCCTTCACTGCATCATCTCCCGGTTTCACACCGGACTCCGGCTGAAACACATAGACACCATCCTCCGGTGCCTCCGGATAGAAATCTCTAGAAGAGCCCAGCTCCTCAATTCCGCACATCATACCACTCGACTCCACACCGCGCAGCTTCCCCTTCTTAATCCGAATCCCTTCCGGATATTCCGTATCATCTCCATGTGCAGCCGCCACCTTACCGCCATCTAATACGACGGGAATCAGATCACCAGCCTTCACATTCTTTGCTCCGGTCACAATCTGCACCGTGTCTTCACCAATATTGACCTGACACACCACCAGCTTGTCTGCATCCGGATGCTTTTCCATCGTCTCAATTCTGCCAACTACAACTTTCTCCAGATTTTTATCTTTTTTCTCATATCCCTCCACATGGGAACCTGACAGGGTCATCTTATCTACAAATTCCTGTACCTCCACATCCAGATCCGGGACATACGCTTTCATCCATGATATCGGTGTATTCATAATTCTTCATTCCTTTCTATTTCCTGTTATCGTTCACAACCTCAGACTATGCTGTCATCTTTTTTAGAACTGATTCAAAAACCGCACATCATTCTCATACAACAGACGCATATCATCAATCTCATATTTTAACAGCGTGACGCGCTCCAGACCGATACCAAATGCAAATCCCTGATATACCTTCGAATCGATTCCACACATATCAAGCACATTGGGATGAACCATGCCACAGCCAAGGATCTCGATCCAGCCGCTTCCCTTACACATGCGACAGCCCTTCCCGCCACACTTAAAGCATGTGATATCCACCTCTGCGGACGGTTCCGTAAATGGAAAGTGATGCGGACGGAATTTTACCCTTGTCTTTTCTCCAAAGAATTCCTTTGCAAACTGTTCCAGCGTACCCTTCAGGTCAGCAAAGGTAATCCCCTTGTCAATGACAAGTCCCTCTAACTGATGGAAAGACGGAGAATGTGTGGCATCCACCTCGTCTGAACGGAATACTCTTCCCGGTGAAATCATACGAATCGGGAGCTTTCCCTGCTCCATAACCCTGGCCTGCACCGGTGAGGTCTGGGTTCGAAGCAGAATATCCTTCGTAATATAGAATGTATCCTGCTCATCCTTTGCCGGATGATTCGCCGGAATATTCAACAGTTCAAAATTATACCGGTCATACTCGACCTCCGGACCATCGACTACCTCATACCCCATACCGATGAATACGCGCTCCAAATCCTCTAATGCGATCTGATTCGGATGTCTGTGTCCCCGTAAATTCTTCTTTCCCGGCAGGGTCACATCAATCGTCTCCCGCTTCATTTTCTCCGTGCGAAGCATTCTGGCGATCCGTTTTTTCTCCTCCTCCAACCGGTTTTCAATCGCAGCTCTGGCCTCATTGACCATCTGGCCCACAGCCGGTCTTTCCTCTGCCGGAACCTCCTTCATGCTTTTTAACACTGCAGTCAGTTCTCCTTTTTTCCCAAGAACAGCCACCTTAATATCATTCAGGCTGTCCAGATCCTTTGCCCCTTCGATTCTGGCAAGTGCTTCCGCCTTGATTGCGTCTAATTTTTCTTTCATTTCTGTATCTCCTTTTCCTTTTTTTACTGGTTTTTATACAAAAATAGCCCACCCCTCTATACAGGGACGAGCATCATTCATCGCGGTACCACCCAAATTCCGAAGTATATCAGCTACTCCGGCTCTCATCATGTAATAACGTACATGACCCGTCAAAACCTACCATTCCACATATGGAACTTCAATTCTGCAACTCCGGCGTGAAATCAAAATACCATGTGAACCAAAGAAGGCTTCCAGCCAACGACCCTCTCTCTCTGTTGGAACATGCTATTCCCTTGCGCCATCCTCGTCTTTCCTACTTCTTCCTATTGTAACATCTTTTCGACAGGTGTCAAGTATCCTTTATCAACAAACTATTGAGTACAACTCCCATGAACAGAGAGTACATACAAAAATACAGCCACAGCATGGCGATCACAATGCCTGCCAGCGAACCATACATCAGAGAAAAACTCGGAAAATGATCAATATAGATCATAACCACTCTGGATATGACCAGCCATGCAATCGAGGAAAAGGCAGCGTCCGGCATCTGCTTCCGAATACCTTCTTTCAGATTGTGTTGCTCGTTTTTTTCCGTCTTTACACCAAATCCTCCCGGCAGGATCACATACATCATCAGGATGAAGAAGTAGAACAAAAACCAGCCCATCGCATACCGAACCGGCAGAAACAGCTTTCTCCATCCCGACTCGATCGTAAACACGCCATGAATATAGAGCTTGTAATAGTGACTGACCAACACATAGAGCGACATCACCAATGCAAACGTAAGAATAAATAAAATAGTATACACAATAGCAATTGCTCTTGATTTGACATATCCGTTCTCCTGCTTGAGACCATACATGGTATTGAATCCATCGATCAATGCTGCAATCCCCTTGGAGGCGGACCAGAGCATCGTAATGGCCGACAGGGAGATAACCGTACTCCCCGCCCTGCTGTACAGATCATTGATGATATCGCTGATATAGGAAGCAAACTCCTCCGGAATCCCCCGCATGATCAACTCCAGAACATCCTGTTGGGAAAATGGCAGATAGGTCGTCACTGCAAGCACCAGAGAAATTAATGGCACAACGGATAACAGGATAAAGAAAGCGGCCTGTGCCGCACACGCAGCAGTATAGTTATCACTGATGCTCGTGGCAAACCACTCTGCATAGTAATACAATTGTTTCGTTTTTGCCAGCCAACCTTTATTTTTTTTCATTTCTATATTCCTGCCTGTCTCTTATTATTTTCCCAACAATACATACATATCCTTAAGCTCTACCGCCGTATAGTAATGTGCAATGATATCACCGGCTTTGTAACCGAGCTTCGCCATATCATTGGCACCGTTCTGACTCAACCCGACACCATGGCCAAAGCCTCCACCCCGTATGATATATCCGTTCTCATCCGTATCTATATAGAAATATGCACTTGGAAGTGTCTTCCAATCTTTGATCTCCGAGCCATCCTGTTTATGAATCGCAACCAGCTCCGGACTGAACAGGGAACGTGCATTCGTCTGTCCCTTGACCAGAATCGTTTCCTCGGTTCCATCAAGCTCCATTTCTTCAATAATTCCACTCTCTCCGCGCTTTGTGACTTTGATATCCACCAGATTCCCTATGCTGCTGATTGATTTTTTCACATACTTACCATCTGCATTTTTGGCAAGGATATTCTCCGACATCGCCTGAATCCGTTCATATAGATGATTGTTGATCGTCTGCAGCATCTCCTCCTGTGTAAATTCCACACTCCAGCGGAAAAATGGCTCCTCTGCCTCAATAAAATCTGTGCCCAGTTCCCCATCTATAAAATGCCGGAAGCTGTCTTCATTGCCCAGATTCGCAATATCATTCAGCTCCGTTTCCATCGTATCAATGAGATATGGTTCCGGATTCCCGCCCCACACCTCACTGTTGTTACTGGTAGCCCCGCAGGAGGTAGAGAAGAAAAATGCCTCGATCACATCATTGTCATAGCACGGAACAATCCCATAGGTGTCATCCACCGCAAATATGGCTCTCTCATCCTCCTCCACATTGTTATATACCTGACTGGCAATACTGTCATCTAAATGAGCTCCGTACTTCGCATAGCTTTCATTTTCCATCTGACGATATGCATAGGCTCTTGCACAGATTGCCTGTGCTTTCAGAGCTTCCGTCTCATAGGAAACCGGCATTTCACTTGGCAGTACACCATATAAATATTCCTCTACCGGCAGCTCATTGATAATCAAAACTCCCTTGTCATCCTTAGAAAGCTCTATTGTTCCCCGATAGGACGGAGATCCGCTTTGACGTTCAATGGTGGAAATTGTAATCCTTCCGTCCTCCTCTTTGGATGTGATCCTTGCACTCCCATTCTGTAATTCTTCATTTCCATTCCGAATCTCCACACGGTCTCTTGCCGCATATTCCCTGACCGTATCCCCATATGTGATCGTAAAATCCGTATCCGACGTAATCGATACCCCGTTATGATAATACGATGAGTAATCGCTGTTACTGATCAGCACCCTGATATTCTTTGTATGAATATCCTCTGTGATCAAAGCAGCCTCTAATGCGCCTTCCTTAATATACAGCGATACCTGGTCATATCCGATCAGCGTACCAGCAGACCGCATTGCCTTAAAGGTACCATTTGTCTTATATACGTTAAAGGAATCTGAGAGATAAAGAGGTTCTTCATATCCCTCCGCTTCCGCCACTCCATCCGAATAGGCCGTGATTCTTGTGGTGACCAGATCTCCGGTATGGTCAAGGATACGCTTCACCCCCCGGTCGGACAACAAAATATCGCACAGACATTCCGTTACACTGTCTCCGACCTCCGACTTTTTTGCCAGAGGAAGCTTGTGCATACCGCCATTCACATAGGCAAGCAGCTTCTTTTCTCCATCCTCCTCCACTACCTTAGAGGCATATGCATTCCGAATCGTAACCTCCTCACTGCTCTCACCCAGACACAGGATAATCTCATTATTCGACACATAAAAACTGGCTACCTTTCCCACATAGCTGCGATCCAGTCCATAATCCTTTTCCATATAATAATCCCCATCGCTGGTACTGATCACCTCATATACAATTCCGTCAATCTCCTTATCCTTCGCATTATCGATATCATATATGTAAAGGCTCGTACTGTACAGGCGATCCAGTTCTAATTCCCGAATCAGAGAATCATACAGGTTTCCAAACTGCTTTCTGGTAAGGGGAATCCAGCCCGGAACATAGGAGAGCTCCACATCTACGTTATCCAGAGAGACTCCCGCTGCCTCTGCCAGCTTTCTGGCAGATTTCACTGTAAAAGAGGAACCAAGACGATCTGTATACTGATAATCGCTAATTCCCAGATAGCTGATCAGCCGGTTGGCCTCCGAATTAGACATCACACCCTCTCCTGCCTTATCATACAATACCGTCCGAATCAATACTCCACCCGTGACTCCCAATACCACGAAAAGAAACAGAAAGATCCATACCGCTTTCCTTTTCTTGCCGTGTTTCCTGTTTTTGACTGTGCGTTTCTGTCTTCCCATCTTCGTCAGCTCCTTCTATCCCTCGCGTTATCTCATAAGAAAAGCAGCCATCAGACTTAGTGAATACTCTCTGTCGTCTAACGCTGCTCCATTTTCTTTCGTGCTATGTAAAATCTTCTGTATCCTGTTGAACCTTCCTGTTCACTATAACCTCTATCGTATCCTGTAAATCCTTTGTGTACTATGCAATCTTACTGTATCCTGATCATTCCTTTGTATCCTATACCCATCTGCTGTATCTTCCTGTGTACCTTCCATACACTCTGTTGTACTTCCTCATGTCAACCACGAATCTTCTATTGTAGGTTCCGGTCTTGTCCACCAGACCGTTGTCCTTCGTACTTCTCTATTCTTAAGTAGAACAACCGGCAGTGCCGGTTCCTGCATTTTGAGTCCTAGCTAAGCCAGGTGGATAACCTCACATAAGAATCTGCCTTCCAGTCAGGGCTGGCCTGACATCTGCCTATAAATATCGGTAGCCCATAAAAACAAATGTAGGTTCAAAATTACAGGAATTATCGAGCACCCCAGAAGTTCTACTTATTAACTTTCCTAAAATCTAAATAGATTATACAATAAAACTTCTAAAAATACAAGGAAATCTTACTTGAAATTTCATATTGTTTACAGTATCATACAATATATGATATAATAGGCAAATCGGTGGTCGTGCTTGCACGAACCGACACTTTGCAAATGCCCTCATGAAGCCGAAGGCGACATGATTCAATAGGAGGAGAACAGCTATGTCAATGAAGAATGTTATGGTTGCCCAATCCGGCGGCCCAACTGTCGCAATCAACGCTTCTCTTGCCGGTGTGGTTGATGCCGTGATCAAAAGTGATCAATATGATACCGTCTATGGCTCCATTTATGGAATTCTGGGTATATTGGAAGATCATATCCTGAATCTGAGCGAACAGACCGACACCATACCTGATTTTATTGATATTTTGAAGGTAAGTCCTGCCATGTATCTCGGCTCATGCCGATATAAGCTTCCCGACTATGAGGATGATGATGCCACCTATGCCTTTTTATTTAAACAATTCGAGCGATATCAAATCGGCGCTTTCTTCTATATCGGAGGCAACGATTCCATGGATACCGTCTCAAAGCTCAGTCATTACGGCCGGCAGATTGGCAGTGACATCCGTATCCTGGGCATTCCGAAAACGATCGACAACGACCTGTGTATCACAGATCATACCCCCGGGTATGGTTCTGCTGCCAAATATGTCGCTTCCACTATTCTGGAAATTGCCCACGACACGTTTATTTACAGTGTCAAGAGCGTGACCATCGTAGAGATCATGGGAAGGGATGCCGGCTGGCTGACCGCCGCCACGGCACTTGCCAGGAATTCCTACAACAATGCCCCTCACTTAATCTACTTTCCGGAAGTTCCCTTTGATCCGAAACAATTTATCACCGATGTGAAACAACAGCTTTCCAAACGGAACAATGTGATCATCGCTGTTTCTGAGGGAATCAGAGATCAGGCAGGACATTATATCAGTGCCTCCACTGCAAAGAATGACCAGTTTGGCCACTCCCAGCTCAGCGGAACCGGAAAATGCCTCGAATACCTGATCAAAGAGAGTATCAATGTCAAGGTTCGTTCCATTGAAGTCAATGTGCTGCAGCGATGTGCTGCACATCTGTCCTCTCTCACCGACCTTGAAGAGGCTTTCGCTCTTGGAAGACAGGCTGTGAACCGTGCTGCTGCCGGAGAGACAAAATGTATGCTCACCCTGCATCGGGAATCCAATATGCCATATGAGGTATCGATCCGTTCTGCCGATATAGACCAGATTGCCAATGAGGCCAAATCAATTCCCAGAGAATGGATCAACGAAGCCGGCAATGATATCACACCAACACTCTATGAATATATGGCACCTCTGATCGCAGGAGAACCGGATGTGCACTATCAGAACGGACTTCCTGTCTATCTGCCGGTAGACCATCTGGATACGGTACCGACCTGACACCACAAAAGGGGGCCGGAATTGCAATTCGATAAAATGAGGATCGTGGTAAGCTCCGGCTTTCACGATCCTCATAGTCTTATATTCCCGATAAACAACATATGCATCAACGATCCCACTTATCACACAGACTGTTAATCTGATCTGTGAATCGGATCAAGTCCTTATTGGCGCCCCCTCTGTTATGAGCAATCACTGTGAGCAGCCGGTTACCAGCAGCCACCAGCCGGTCAAAGATCGTCTGTGCCCGGAATGCCTTCTGGCTCACCTTCACCTTCTTCGTCTGAACACCCATGAAGATCAGTTCGTTGGTTGCCAGATCGAACTCTGCACCGGAAAAAGGAGCAACTGCCTCATAACCTTCCTCCTGAATCATCTTCTTAAAATGTTCACAGACTACATCCTCTCCATGTACAACGAATACTTTCGGTTTTGACTCAAAGGAGTGAAGCCACTTTAACAGTCCGGCCTGATCGGCATGCCCACTGATACCGTCCAGCTTCTCAATCCTTGCACAGACCTCAATATTCTCGCCAAAGAGCTTGACACTTGGTGCACCCTCCAGAATGCTGCGTCCCAAGGTTCCATGTGCCTGATATCCTACAAACAGGATCGTACACTCTTTTCTCCAGAGATTATGCTTCAAATGATGTCTGATGCGTCCCGCCTCACACATACCGGATGCCGAAATGATCACCTTCGGTTTCAGATCAAAATTAATCGCTTTGGAATCATTGCTGGTGACCGAAGTCTTAAGACCTGGAAACGAAATCGGATTGATTCCCTGCCGGATCAGCTCCATTGCCTCATCATCAAAACAGCTCTCTACATTTCTGTTAAATATATTCGTCGCCTCAATTGCCAGCGGACTGTCCACATACACTTCAAAATCCTCATATTCCGGAAGCATATGTTCATATTTGATCTTCCGGATAAAGTAAAGCAGCTCCTGCGTCCGGCCAACAGCAAAGGACGGGATAACCACATTGCCTCCCCGTTCAAAGGTCTCCCGAATGATTCTGGTAAGTTCCTCCGCATAATTGGGAGTTCCCCCATGATTGCGGTCTCCGTATGTGGATTCCATCACCACATAATCAGCTTCCTTCAGATATTGCGGATCCTTAATGATCGGCTGATTGACATTGCCGATATCACCGGAAAAGACGATCTTCTTTGAAATATCCCCCTCGGTCAGCCAGACCTCAATGCTGGCAGAACCAAGCAGATGTCCCACATCCGAAAAACGAACCCGGATATCCTCTGTCAGATCGATCAGTTCCTCATACTGGCATGGTATAAAATGCTCCAATACCCCAATCGCATCATTCATGCTGTACAATGGCACGTATTCCTCCTCGCCGGATCTCTTCGCCTTCCGGTTGTGCCATTCTGCCTCAAACTCCTGAATATGTGCGCTATCCTTCAGCATGATCTGACAAAGATCCGTTGTCGCCTTTGTGGTATATACCTGTCCACGAAACCCCTTCGCATACATAAGCGGCAGCAAACCAGAATGGTCGATATGTGCATGCGTCAGCAATATGTAATCCACATCCGACGGATTCATCGGCAATTCCTGATTCTCATACTCATCCGTCCCCTGCTCCATACCACAGTCAATCAGGATATTCTTGCCACATGCCTGCAGGCAGTGGCAGCTTCCAGTCACTTCATGATCAGCTCCAATAAATGTTAGTTTCATAGTAACACACCCCTTTACAATTCAATCTCCCTTCACAGTATGTGCCATTTCTCCGCTACCTTTACAAGTACATTCCCCTTGGGAAAGGTAAGCAGCATCTCCTTTGTATAACCTCCTATCTTAATCATTGCAATAAAGTACACACAGACTGCCAGCATCACCGCCACCAGCGTTGCAACCGCATTCCCGATATATGCACCCATCACTCTGCTCAACACAAGATCAAGCCCCTTATAGATCATGGCCGCCGACACGCCCATAACAAGTGCCGACGCAAGCGGAACCCATACGGTCTGCTTCCATTCCATCCGAAAGTCCAGTGTTTTTCGAAGAGAATGATAATTCATGATCACAACAATCACTGCATAGAATGTCGTAGCCAGAATCAGGGAGTAGATGCCCAGATACAATACCATGAGACATGGAACCAGTAAAATCACATGCAGCACCAGCGCAACCGCAGAACTGACCACCGGCACATTGACCTTGCCAATCCCCTGAAGCACCCCATTGAGCACACTCGAAATTCCATACAGCATAATGGAGAAGGAACCCAACAGCAGCATGATTGTAAGCATATCCGTATCCTCTGTTGATAACCGATAGTATAACAAACGCACAATCGGTCTGCCCAGCACCGCAAAGCCTACCGCGCACGGTACCGTAAATACCATAGCAAGCTGCATCGATTGTATGATCCGGCTGTTACACTCATTCCGGTCACCGGATGCAAAGGCGCCTGACACCCGCGGAATGATTGCCGAAGCAACCGCTGCTGCCATTGCGATCGGTACATTGGCAAGTACCAGATACATCCGGCTGTAAATGCCATAATACCCATCAATGACCTCTCCACTCATATCCATGTGTTCCATGATCTTCTGATAAATGTTCATATCCATTGTGACATTGACATTATAGATAAACAAGCTGAAGATGATCGGTGTCGCAATCATCAACAACAGTCTGACTACCTCTCCATAGGTCAGCAGTCCCCCGGTAGTATCCTCCCTGATCTTCTCCCTGAGTTCTCGCCGCTCCTGTCGAAATAGCCATACCATATAAAGAAGACCCGACACCACTGCCACTCCGGTTCCCAGCGTTCCTCCCGCTGCCGCATAGACATAATACTTTTCGCTTACCTCCTCATATCCCTTTGCGACCGCCCACTTCATAAAAAGAAGCGCCGCTGCAATACTGAAGACTGCATTGAATATCTGTTCCACAATCTGCGAAATCGAGGTTGGCACCATATTGCCATATGCCTGAAAATACCCTCTGTATACACTCAAAAACCCGGAAAGAAAGATCGTTGGCGCCAGTACTCTTAGGGATAGCACCGCATTCTCTGTGACAAAATACGGTGCGCCGACATAGGCGACAACAGCCGCAAGTCCACCAACCACCAGCACATAACCCATTGCCCCCTGAAAGATTCGTCTTACGTTCCGGTATTCCCCTTTCTCAATCCGCTCTGCCATAATCTTAGAGACAGCCGCCGGTATACTGAATGTGGCGATCAGCAGAATCAGGGCATATACCGTCTGCGCTGCTCCATAATACCCATTCCCTTCATTGCTGAGAATATTTGCAAATGGGATGTTGTATAGCATCCCGATCAGCTTCGATACAATACTTGCGATCACCAGAATGGTTGCCTGCATCGCAAAGCTGCCTGATATCTTTTTCTTCTTACTCATAATCCATCCTGTCTGTTCTCTTTTTCATAGACTTCTGCTATGTGTACTTATTTCTGAATTGTTATAAGAAGAGTATACCACATTTTATTCATTATTAAAAGTACCTGCCCCTGATTCAAACCAAAAATTGTCGATCGTTACTGTTCACGGTACAATGTCATTTAGTTAAGCCGGACGCTACCGGGTATGGTATATGTTTCACAATGTAGGGCTATCTGCGGACGTCGGTCCTTAATGAGCAGCTCAGGCTGCGAATTTAGTACCGTTACGTCGGCAGTTAAGCGAAAGTGTGCCCGAAATGCGAAACATATACCATATTCGGTAGCGTCCGGCTTAACTTAATGACATTGGTGTGATATCTGTTTACCTGTAAAAGGCCAGGCCATGAACTTATTCATTAGTAATCGTTCAAGGCCTGGCACAGTCTGTGTGTTATCTGTCCTTCTTTCGGTTTACAAGGATATCAAATGCAGCCGCCGCAATCATGAAAGCAGCCATTACAATGGTTGCCGGAGTCATAACCGCATGACAACGCATGGTCTCCATCATGCAAAGGTTGATCAGGTGTCCCGGAATAACCGCTGCTAACGCTGCGATCGGAATGACTGCTATGGAAAGACCGATCTTAATCCTTGCATCCGGAATCAGGATATGCAGGATCGCAATGATCAGCAATACAACGGAAGCTCCCGCAATCGCATTCCCTGCCCAGTGGCATGTCATCCAATTTCCGTCATCCATAGGACCACAGGGCTTAAAAAATGTCAGAATACCAACGAAAAAGATGATACTAACCACCAACAGCAATATATCGCTTATTCCGATTTTATGTTTCTGTTTCTCCATAATCTATGATCTCCTTACTGTTATGTTTTTTTGTTGTCTTCACAACAGGAAACATAATACCCCACAATTCTAACGTCCATCTAACACAAATCTAAACAATTTCTAAACCGGTATCTCATTCATTGTGTGTCGTTCCCTTCTTTTGATATACAGGCAAAGCGATGAGAATTTCCAGTCCATGACGATTGAATGCCTGTACCGTTCCTCCATGTGCTTCGATGATGCCCTTTACCACAGCAAGTCCTAAACCGCTCCCCGTTTCCGGTCTTGTTCTGGATGCATCTCCACGATAAAAGCTGTCAAAAAGGCGTGACAACTGTTCCTCCGGCACACCGGGACCATCATCCGCAAATCGTATCTCCACCGAATGGCCGTCGCAGCTTCTTCCGACCGTGATACTGATTCGCGACTCGTCCTTTATTCTGTATTTTACGGAATTATCGAGCAGATTGATGAACACACGTCGCATTTCCTGAACGTCAAGCTCTGCTTCCAGCGCATTTGCGCTGTTTTGGTAACGGATTGTGACCGAATTCTGTTCCTCATAGATCTTTTCTTCCTGTATAAACTGCTTCACAAACTCATCCATATGAACCTTTTCTGTCTGCAGCCGGTAATTTTTGTTTTCTACCCGAAGAAGACCCGAGAGACTGGTAAGCAGCCGCTCCATATCCGATGTGCGGGTAAGAATTGCAGCATAATAGCGTTGTTTCTTTTCATCTGTATCCGCAATCCCGTCCCTTAAGCCTTCCGCATACCCTCTGATCGATGTCATGGGAGATCGCAGGTCATGGGACACTCCAACCATGAAGTCCCGTTTCACCTCTTCCAACTGTTCCTGTTGATCCCGTGCGGCCTTCAATTCCACACGCATGTGATCAAATTCACGGATCACCGTTCCAAACTCATCCTTCCCCGCATATGAAACAGGTGTATCCAGCTTCCCATCAGCGATTTCTTTTGTGGCAGACACCATGATATCCAACGGTTTCAGCACGGAGCGGGAGAGCCACCTTGTCATAAGATACGCCATAATAAGGATGCCTGCTGCCACGATGATCAGGAAAACAACCATGATCTGGGGCGCAACAAGATAAACCGGCAGAAGCGATTCCAGCATTTCGTTGTTCACTCTTTCCGAACGATATACGGCGGTAACGCTATACTCTCTGCCTTTTTGTATTACCACATGATGCATTACGATATCATCGCCATAGTAGTCAAGACTCTCTGTCGCATTTTCGTTCCTCCCTATATGTTCCCTCAGAAAACTGCTATCTTCATCATCCATATTACTGTATAGGAGCCTGTCTCCCTCTGCTGTCTCTAAATGGAAGCCCATTTCAGACAGTTCTTCGATTCTGCGCATCTGTTCAGACGGGTAGATATCCGGATCACCGTCTCCAGATTGAAACCCTTCATCAAAATCCAGTCCCGCAAGCACATTCTCATACAGATACAGCATGTACTGCATATTATAGACCATTCCAGTCCCCTGTTTCGAATCTTCCTTCAGTGGATTCATATACATTCCATGATGACTTCCGACATACATACCCCATAGGAGCAATGCCAAAAGAACCGGAATGCATATGAGCAATATATTAGATACAATAATTCTTCGTTTCAAGGTCATAATTCATCCTGCTCCAGCTTCTTCCCAATTTGTGATAGGATAGGTATACATATTGTCAAGTCTTCGCCTTTTTCTGTTCAAGGGTGACAGGTATCATTCCTCACCAAAAAGTTTCTTCCAATAGACTCCCGCTGTCACCAGAGAGATCACACCCGCTGAAATATCTGAGATCGGACCTGCCCACAGCAGACCCTCCAACCCCACAAGATATCCTAAGATCATGAGACCCGGAATCAGGAACACAATCTGACGGGACAACGAGAGAAATGCAGACTGAACCGGTCTGCCGATCGACTGGAAGAAAACACCGGTAACCGCATTGGCACCGATCATAAAACAGCCCAGCAAAAAGATTCGGAAGCATTTCACCGCGTATTCCATATACAGGTCGGACTCTTGACCGAATATGTTAATGATCTGTTTCGGGAAGATCTGAAAAATACAGAGTGCCACCAATAAGATCAGTGTGCTGTCTATCAATGCCCATTTATATAATTTTTTCACCCTGTCATATTTTCCACATCCGTAGTTGTAACCGTAAATCGGCTGAATACCGGTCGCAAGCCCAACGGCAATGCATGTCAGAAGCTGGCTTACCTTCATCGTGATGCCTAACGTGGCAAGCGGGATATCTGCCCCGTATTTCGACTGTTCTCCGTATGTTACTAAAACATTGTTCACGGTCGCCATGACCAGAACGAGTGCGATCTGAAGAATAAAACTGGCTGCGCCAAGAGATGCGATTTTTCCGGCGATTTGCAGTCTCGGAACCAGATATTCCTTCCTCATCCGGATATTCTTAAATCGGAACAGGCAGGCAATATAATAAACTGCATTGAGAATCTGCCCGATAATAGTCGCCTATGCAGCGCCAGCAATCCCCCATTTAAATACAAAAATAAAGAGCGGATCGAGAATCATGTTGGTCATACACCCGATCAACAGACCGGCCATGCTTGCCTTCGGCCTGCCATCCGCACGAAGTATACTTGCAAATGCTGTATCTATTGCAAAAAAGAGAAAGCCAAGTACAATGATTCTTCCATATCGCAATGCATATGGCATGGAATTCTCTGTTGCGCCAAAAATCCTGCAAAGCGGATGTAACAACAGTTCAAAGAGAATGGTAAGAATAATCCCCAATCCAACCGTAAACGCAATCGCATTTCCCACACCATGCGCTGCTTCATCTGCCTCATTTTTTCCCAGATTCAGACTCATAAAAGCAGCCACACCGTCACCGACCATCAGTGCCAGTGCCATAGCAAAGGTCGTAAGCGGCAGGATCACATTGGTAGCCGCATTCCCGAGATAGCCCACTCCCTGTCCGATAAAGATCTGGTCAACCATATTGTAGAGTGAATTCACAACAAGGGAAATGATACTGGGTACTGCAAAGTGTATCATAAGTTTTCCAATTTTCTCCGTTCCCAATGGGTTTTCCACTGTATTCTCCCCTTTTATACTTACCTGTTCAGCAAAAACTCCAGCCTCCTCTCATATACTTTATAGCGATAAGATTGCTCCCTGCCAAGTCGCCACACAGCGAATTCTACATGCTATAGAGTGTCAGATTCCA
>JAFVCQ010000160.1 GCA_017479085.1 Lachnospiraceae bacterium
CAACGGATATGGAGATGGCATTGCAGCAGGCAGAATCGGTGGTCTGTGCGGTTCCATCTCCATTTGTGCGGTCTACAATGGAGAAGGCATCCGGTTATATCCGTGAGGGAACCATTGTAATTGATGTGGCAAAGGGGATTGAGGATAACACCTATAAGACGATGACCGAGATCATACGCGAGGAATGTCCACAGGCGAGAGTGGGAATTCTGTCCGGTCCCAGTCATGCAGAAGAGGTGGCAAGGAGTATACCGACCACAATTGTGGCAGGCGCGGCACAGAAGGAGGTGGCAGATTACATTCAGGATTTGTTTATGAATGAGAATTTTCGGGTTTATACCAGTCCGGATGTGATCGGAATCGAGTTGGGCGGCTCCCTTAAGAATGTGATCGCGTTGGCAGCAGGCATGGTGGATGGTTTGGGCTTTGGCGACAACACAAAGGCCGCCCTGATGACCAGAGGAATCGCGGAAATCAGCCGTTTGGTGGTGGCTATGGGAGGACATATTGAAACCATTGCCGGTCTGTCCGGAATTGGAGATCTGATCGTTACCTGTACCTCGAAACACTCCAGAAACCGGAATGCAGGATTTCTGATGGGGCAGGGCAGAACCTATCAGGAGGCTATGGATGAGGTGAAGATGGTGGTAGAGGGCGTCTATTCGGCCAAAGCTGCGCTTGCACTGGGAAAGAAATACAATATATCCATGCCGATTGTGGAAGAGGTGAATTCGGTTCTGTTTGACGGAGCCGATGCCAGAGAGGCATCCATTCGTCTCCTGTTGCGCGACCGCACCATCGAATCAGAGAATGTCCAATGGCAGGAGCTGTAAAAGAAACAGTCATAAATCATAAATTTCTGCATATATTCTTTTTAGGATGAGTGTAAAAGTATATCTTAAGGAGGATCATATGAAAGAGCAATTTGATGTCTATCAGGATATAAAGGAGCGAACCGGGGGGGATATGTACATAGGCGTTGTGGGACCGGTTCGAACCGGGAAATCGACCTTTATCAAGCGCTTTATGGAAACGCTGGTGCTGCCGGAAATGAGTGACGGGGCAGAGAAACAGAGGACGATCGATGAACTGCCTCAGAGTGGCTCCGGACGAACCATCACCACGACCGAGCCCAAATTCATACCCAAGCAGGCAGCAAGTATTTCGCTGGATGAGAATGCCAGTGTCAATGTAAGACTGGTAGACTGTGTAGGGTATATGGTCGATGGGGCGAGCGGACATTTAGAGGAGGAGAAAGAGCGGCTGGTCAAGACTCCGTGGTATGATTATGAGATCCCATTTACAAAGGCTGCGCATATTGGCACGAAGAAGGTGATGACGGATCACGCTACGATCGGTGTCATTATAACGGGCGACGGCTCCTTTGGTGAGATTGAACGGAATGATTTTTATAAGGTTGAGCATGAACTGGTAGATGAGATGAAATCACTGGGAAAACCATTTATTGTGATTTTAAACAGCACGAAGCCAAACAGCCGTGAAACACAGGATCTCGCAGAGGAGCTGACGAATCAATATGGTGTGAAGGTTTTGCCGGTGAATTGTGACCAGCTCAAAGCAAATGACATATTGGAGATTTTAAGGCATATTCTGTTGGAATTTCCAATCAGTCAGGTTGGCTTTTATATTCCGAAATGGGTCGAAACGCTGGAAATGGGGCATCCGATCAAGCAGGCAATCATTGAATATGCAAAACAGGTCATGTCAGAGGTTTCCGGCATGAAAAAAATGTATGAGATACCGCAGCCTGACAGCGAGTATATCGCAGGTGCGGAGATTGCGAATCTGAATCTCAAGGATGGAACTGTCAGTCTGGAGATTACGATACCCGAACAGTACTATTATGAAATGTTAACGAATCTGTTGGGAGCACCGGTAGAGAATGAATATGATTTCCTGACCATGCTGAAAGAGGTCGCCGGCAAGCGCAGAGAGTATGACCATGTGGCCGATGCCATGTCCAGTGTAAAAATGAAGGGATATGGGCTGGTCATGCCGGAACGGGAGAGCATTACTTTGGCAGAGCCGGAGCTGATCAAGCATGGAACCAAATATGGGATCAAGATTCGGGCCAATGCACCGTCTCTGCATTTTATTAAGGCAAACGTGACAACAGAGATTGCTCCGATTGTGGGAACCGAAGAGCAGGCAAAGGATTTTCTGGCAAATATGAAGGAGCAGCTAAAGGATTCACCGGAGGCGCTTTGGAAGATCAATATCTTTGGAAAAACAGTCGAACAGATGGTAGAGGAGGGACTGGTTTCCAAATCCAACAAGATAAATGATGATTCACAGATACGGTTACAGGATACGATGGAAAAAATTATCAATGACAGTAATGGGGGTATGGTGTTCATCATTATCTGATTGCTATTTGAGAGGGATTATTATATAATGTCACTGTTTGGATATCAGACACATTACGATACCATTCATCAGACAACTGCGATACCAGAGACAGCTTGAAAGGGAACAATAGCATGGAGATAGAATATAAGCTGCAGGTCTTTGAGGGCCCCCTCGACCTGCTGCTTTACCTGATTGAAAAGAATAAGGTAGACATTTACGATATTCCGATCGTTACGATTACCGAACAGTATCTGGATTATGTCGATCGGATGCAGGAAAATGATATGGATGTGATGAGTGAATTTCTGGTCATGGCTGCCACATTGATCCGGATCAAGTCTAAGATGCTGCTTCCGAAGGAGGAGACAGAGGAGGAAGAGGAAGAAGATCCGCGCGCCGAACTGGTTCGTCGTCTTTTGGAATACAAGATGTATAAATATGCGGCGATGGAGCTTAAGGACATGGAGCTAGATGCATCTCACAGCCTTTATAAAAGGGCGACGATTCCAAAGGAGGTTGCAGCTTATAAGGAAGAGGTCGATCCTGCGGATCTGGTAGATGGAATGACGCTTCGGATGTTGAATGACATATTCAAGTCCATCATGCGAAAACAGGTGGACAAGATTGACCCGATTCGTTCCAAATTCGGCACCATTGAAAAAGAAGAGATCAATATTGAGGAGCGCATGATTCAGATCAGGGAGCAGGTTCGGGGTCTCAGGGGAATTCAATTTCGTACCCTGTTAGATTCACAGCCAACCAAGATGAATATTATCATTACTTTTATGTCAATCTTGGAATTGATGAAGGTAGGAGCAATCCTGATTCGGCAGGAGTCAACCTTTGGGGAAATCGTCATTGATTCCTTGGATGAGATTGAATTGCAGGAGAACATAGGAGAAACACATGGAACAGGATATCAGCATAATTGAGGGAAAAATAGAAGCAATCTTATTTTCGGTTGGAGAAGCGGTTGAGAAGAGCCGGATTGCACAGGCTTTGGAGATCGACACCTCTACATTGGTCAAGATCATACATAATATGATGGATAAATATGACAGTGCAGACAGGGGCATCCGAATTATTGAGCTTGAGGATGCCTTTCAGATGTGTACAAAAACAGATTATTACGATACCCTTGTGAAAGTGGTCAACATTCCAAAGAAACATGCTCTGACGGATGTCCTGCTGGAAACGCTGTCCATTGTGGCATATAAGCAGCCGATCACCAGACAGGAGATTGAAGCCATTCGGGGTGTTTCGTGTGTACATGCAGTCAATAAGCTTGTGGAATACCATCTGATCGAGGAGGTTGGGAGACTGGAGGCAGTCGGAAGACCGATTCTATTTGGAACAACG
>JAFVCQ010000161.1 GCA_017479085.1 Lachnospiraceae bacterium
TATGTTTCACAATGCAGGGCTATCTGCGGACGTCGGTCCTTAATGAGCAGCCCAGGCTGCGAATTTAGTACCGTTACGTCTGCAGCTAAGCGCAAGCGTGCCCGGAATGGGAAACATATACCATACCTGGTAGCGTCCGGCTTAACTAAATGACATTGCTATCCTTTCACACTGCCCGAGTATGAAATTCCATCTACCAGATATTCCTCTCCATAGAGGAAGATCAATATCGTAGGCACCATATAGATCGTCGCTACTGCGAATGCCAGTCCCACCTCACCGGTATTGATCTTGGACAAGAATACCGATAACGGATGCATATCGGAATCCGACAACAGAATGATCGGCTGTTCCACCATGTTCCAGTAATCGATAAATACCAAAATAGCAACCGATGCGATCGCACCCTTACAAAGCGGGATACAGATCTGTGTAAAAATCTGCCATTCATTGGCACCATCCAGCATAGCCGCTTCGATCAGGGATGCAGGGATCCTCCGCATGAACTTGGTCAGCAGATAAACGCTGAACGGAGCAAAGAAGCCCGGTAGCAGGATCGACCATCTGGTATCCAGAATGTGCAGCCAGTCTGCCACCAGATAGTTCGGTACCAGTGTGACCTGAAACGGCATCAGCATCAGGGCAACATAGAGGAAAAAGATCATTTCCTTAAGCCTTCCCCGAAATCGTGTAAAGCTGTACGCTGCCCCTAATGCAATGACGATCTGAAAGATCACAATGGGCACCACCAGTATGACCGAATTCCAGAATTTGAGCAGGTATTCCGGACTCTTGAGCAGAACGGTTGTATACTGGGAAAAATCCACCATATCCGGAATGAGCTTCAGGTTCACCCGCTCCGCCACATAGTCCGTATCCTTCTCCCCGTACTGCGTCTCCTTGTACTGATTAAAGATGACCCCGTAATTGGTGTTGATCTCCGCCGCAGACATAAAGGAATTAGCCATTGTCAAAATGGTCGGCAGCAAAAAGGAGGTGGCAAAGATGGCCGCCACGAACGTCAGCACAATTTTTTTCACGATATGTTTTGGTTTCCTGCGTTTCATCAGCCTTCCACATCCTTTCCGAATTTGTCCTCCACGATGAATAAGATTCCGATCACGACCACCATGACCAGAGCCATAAGGATCGCCCCCGCCGACAGCTTCTGGTAATCCAGGGAGCGGAAGGTATTGTTCATAAAATGCTGCAGCATGTAGAGTGTATCATACGGATAATCCCCTGTTAGCAGATAAATCTCCCGAAACACCTTGAAGGAGTTGATCAGGGATAAGATCGCCACAAATAATATGGTCGGGGACAGATATCGCAGCTTGATATACCAGAACGTCTGAAGCGGAGAGGCACTCTCTAAGGTTGCCACCTCCAGCACATCTCTCGGAATCGTGTTGAGTGCCGCCATGAATAAGATCATATTATACCCCAGATTCTTCCAGAGAAATAATATGACAATGACCATCTGGCTGTGTGAGGACTTGAACCAGTCAATGGGATCCACGCCCAGATGCCCGATCAGCTCATTGATCACACCGTGGTAATCGAATAACACCCGCCAGATCAGCACAATCGATGCCACCGGCACCATCATCGGACTCAGGAAAAAGGTTCGAAACTGGCTCCTCATCGGAATGTTCTGCTCCAACAGGATCGCCATCATAAGCGACAACACCACCGCCAACGGCACAGCTACCACGGAAAAGGTCGCCGTATTCTTCGCCGCCTGCTGAAAGGAGGAATTCCCGAGAATGTTCTTAAAATTATCCAGAAAAACGAACTCCCCGCGGATCGGATTGTCGATCATCGAATAGTAGATCACAACAAAAAACGGTACGACAAAAAACAGCAGTACGCCCAGTAAACTGGGCGATAAATAAAGTACTGCGTTTTTCTTGTCTTTCCTGCTGCGTTTTGGTTTCTTATAGGTAATCTCCTCTGTCTGTTTGTTCGGCATGTCCTTCTGCCTCCTGCGTTTCCTTAACGGTTCTCATTTACATAGGTCTTAACACGGTTCTGGATAATATCGGCTGTCTCGTCCAGTCCCTTCTCTCCTGCAAAGTACGGCTTCACCTCTTCCTGTATGATCTCCATGATCTCCGAATTCGACTGTCCGGTCTTTCTTGTATTCTTGACGAGGTTCGTATACCGCTCCTCCTGCTCCTTCGTAAGTGGTTTGATCTGAACCTCAAGATCATCCCATCCCCAAGTGCTGTCTACCGGCTCGATCTCCTGACCAAACTCATCTGTATAAGCCTCGATAGCTGTCTTGGCCTTGATCATCAGGTCATAGCAGTCCTGTCTGGTCGGTGTATTGTCATACATACCCATCGTCTTTCCCTGATATTCCTTCGTCATAAAGGTACGGATGAACTCCCATACGCCATCCTTCACCTCTGACTTGGCATACATTCCGATCTTCGATCCAAACTCGAAATAAGAACCCTGTTTTTCCTTGTTTGGATATCCAATATAGGTGATATCCTCCCCGAACATCTGCTCATAAAGCTGAGACTCCTCCGGCGAGATCCAGCCCTCCACAAAGAGGATCTTGCCATCCTGAACGAGGCTTGGCATGCTCGGACTGTCCTCGCTGTATTCCGTCTCCTCATTCGTTCCGGTATTACAGATCTCTAATATATCCTTAAAATCCTGACTGTCAAAGGCACACTCCCCACTCTGCCAGTCCACAAAGTCCGACAGACCATTCCCCAAAAAGGCGGTAAGCATATCCACTTTGTTCTTGGAATAAAACGGCTGTACATCGTCCGGCTGTTTTTCCAGCAACGCCTTCATCTCATCAAAGGTCCATCCGGTTTCATTGCCCACATCGGATGTTTTTGCGATCAAAGAGGAGATGCCAAAGCTTGGCGCAAGATAATAGAGCTTCCCGTCTATCTTCATGGCCTCCAGCACCGAATCCATCAGATCGCCCGAGTCGATCTCTGAGTCCTTCTCATAATAAGGTGTCAGATCCTCCAGCAATCCTTTTGCCACATACTGATCCACCGGAAGATCGCTCAGATCGATGATATCCGGAACATTGCCCGCTACGATATCTGCATTCATCTTTGTGATCGGATCCTCACCCGAATCGCTGTTATATTCCTTAAAGGTAATCTGATAATCCTTGTTCTCTTTATTAAATGCAATGGCTGCCCGCTTCAGGTCATCCCCGATCCACATAGCGCCAAAGGTGATCGTTTTTTTATCTGCCAGTGTGGATGGATCCACCTTCTCATAGACCACGATCGATGTCTCGCCATCCTCACTCTCATAACCATATTGCAGACCCACAAACCGTCCGTCTCCAAGCGTTGTCAGGTTGTATGTGCTGTCCGATGTCAGGTTGGAGGCAACATAGTCCATCAGCTTGGTGCCCTTCTCACCCTCTATATCATAACCATAGATTCCGGTATCACTCTTGTAATAGAAATCATACGCACCCGAACCGTCCATAATGGAATCACTTCCGGAAAAATAATTCAGATCCAGTTTATAAGTCTTGTCCCATTTCTTGCCTTCGGTGTCCAGAACCTGGATCTGCGCACCACTCTCACCTTCCTTTTCCGAATAGGAAGTGCTTGCACAGATTACCTGGCCATCCTTTGTCAGTGCGGCTCCCTCCAGATAGCTGTCGGATTTCACCTCACCCTGGGACTTGAGATCGGAATCCAGAATATAGACCATCTGATCCGCGACCACGATCACATTTCCCTTTCCATCCAGCAGAATCTTACTGATATAGGAATCCTCTCCGAGATTCAGAGCCTTTGTAAGATTCTCTCTTGCAGCCTCATTGCCATCGGCATCCACCTTTACCAGTGCATTGCTGGACTGCTCTGTCTTCTCATCATAACTCCATGTCATATACATCAGAGTGTCATCCTCTCCGACCAGAAGACTTCCCAGAGAATCGTTCTCTGCCAGATTGAGCGGTATCTCCTTCACATTCGTACCATCGAGGTCTGTACAGTACAGACGATTCACGGTCGTTCCCTTTTCGTAGTACTCATCGTCCTCCTCGTCGATATCTGATGCGGCGTCACCGTCTTCCTTTTTCTCATCCTCTGCTTCGCTGTCAGCATCTTCCGGCTGCTCGTCGCTGCCCTCGGAGTCCTCCTTATCCTCTGCACTGTCCTTCGATTCGGAATCTTCCTTGTCCGCTGTGCCTTCCTCCGATTCGGAAGCATCTGCCTGATCCTCACTGTCTTCCTGATCCGCATCCTTTTCTCCCTCTGCGGAGCCTTCCTCCGGAATCCACTCCCATGTCTGGATATAGAGCTTGCCATTCTTAGCAACTATGGTGTTAATGTCACCCTCAATTCCATCGATCGGAAGACTGGTGCCTTCATACACCATATCCTTGGTATCCTCTTCCTGCTGCTCCTTCTGCTTGCTGCTGTTACCACTGCCGCTGCCTCCTTTGCTCCCGCAGCCGGTCATCGTAACCAGCATCACTGCCGCCATCAACATTGCAATGGGCTTTTTCCATCCTGATTTTCTCATATACTCACTCCTGTTCTTTTCTTCCGGTATCATGTCCGTATGATACAGCATGTACCGTTTTTGGCTTTTCCAAAACCATTTACATCAAATAGGAGTATAACGTATCTTTGATTTGTAATCAATGGTTTTTACAATTCTTAAGAAAAACGTCAGAAATGGAGGGCACTGTTTGTGGCTTAGCCGAACGCTATCTGGTGTAATATATGTTTTCCACTACGGGCACGCTTTCGCTTAATTGCTCACGCAGCGGTGCTAAATTCGCCGCTTTAAGCGGCTCATTAAGAACCGGCGTTCGCAAATATCCCTTCGTTGTAAAACATATATTACACCAGATAGCTGTTTACTGGCAAAAAGTTAAATCATACACAGTAACAAATGGACGTTACTGTGTATTGGCAAAGGCACACAGAAGGCATTTTTTATGGAATTCTTAGTTTGTCTGCATATGCCTGGCTTAACGAAATGACATTGGTTCATGGCCACAGGGGATCATATATGCATAGTTTGGGCATCCTGACCATATATTGAAACAGAACCTGCTTTGTCTGGAGCTTTTATGCATTTTCAATTCAACCATAAACGGACTGCCCTCATTGTTGTTTCCTTTGTACTCACAGGTGTTTTTCTGTTATACGGCCTGCATCACATCGCACCAACCGACCGGGAAAGTTATCACACCAGACTGTTGGAGGAAATGGAACATGCATCCTCCTTTTCCGAATTTACCGATGCGCTGTTCCGCTATGAGGCATCCACGGATTCCATTACCACCGCATACTCTCTGAAGGATCCCTCCTCCTGTCAGATTCCGGAGCTTGCGGCCACGCTTACCACCTTTAACCTGAAAGAGTACGAGAAGCGCAAGAAAGAGCAGTCCGAAGAAAAAACAATGGCCCTTCTGTTGGAGCTGCTGGGAAAATTCGATGTCTCTGAAATGAATGAGCAGGAACGGATCACTTACTCGCTGCTGCAAAAGGAATTGGATCTAAACCGACAGCTTGCCCCTTATGCATACTACGAGGATCTGCTTGGCAGCAGCAACGGTGTTCAGGCCAACCTGCCGGTCACACTTGGTGAATATCCTCTTTACACAGAAGAGAATGTAAAGACCTACCTGTCTCTCCTTCCCCAAATTCCGGATTATTTCCGCAATGTGATCGCATATGAGCGACACCGGACAGAGCTTGGCTACCAGGCTCCTTCGTTCCTCCTACATGCCACCAAAGACGGATTGGAGCAGATGCTGGAGGGATTCGAACAAGAGGATAACTGTCTGGCTGCTACCTTTGAGGAACGCCTGCGCCGGATACCGGAGCTTTCCTCCAAACAGAGAGAAGCGTATGAAACCTGCAACCGGAATCACATTCAAAAATATGTCCTTCCGGCCTATCGCGAATTATATGCCTATGTGGAAGAGATGCTTACCGATTCCGATGAAGCGGAACGTGCGGATGGAATCAGTGGCGCCTCCAGAGATTCCCATTCTGCCTCATCCGAAGCCGCCGACCAAACCACTGTTACCACCGCCAATGTCAAGCCCGCCAGCACCACCCTGACCGGCACAAGGTATTTTCACATCCAACTTGCAGATTCCGACAAGGGAAGCTACAGTGTCAACAAAGAATACATTCCAAAAGCAGGAATCCCTTACGGTCTGTCCTCTCTGCCCGATGGCGCTGCCTACTATGCCCTTCTTGTGAAGAGCAATACCGGTTCGGATCGCTCCGTTCCGGAACTGATTCAGATGACAGAGCAGACCCTCAAACAGACTCTTGGCACGGTACTTCAGATTGCGTTGACAGACCAGCCGGCCTATCTGTACTATGTGGATCATCCGCTCGAAACCTGTTACGAATCCCCGGATTCCATCTTACAGGTATTGTCCCTGATGATCCGTGAAGATTATCCCATCCTCACAAACACTCCATCCTATGAGATCAAATCCGTTCCTGACAGTCTTGCGTCCTTCTTAAGTCCTGCCTTTTACATGATCCCTGCTCTGGATGCCTACGAGGATAACACCATCTACATCAATGCGCTCTACACCAATACGGAAAAAGGAAATCTCTTTACTACCCTTGCCCATGAGGGATTTCCGGGACATCTGTACCAGACTGTCTACTTTCACGAAGCCGATCCGCTTCCGATCCGCCACCTGATCGACTATCCGGGTTATGTGGAGGGCTGGGCAACCTATGCGGAGATCAACTCCTTTGCCTTCCTCGACTATCCTTTGGACGGTGATTCCCTGCGTAGTCTTTACCAGTCGGACACGATCATCAATCTGGCACTCTGCTCCCGCATCGATCTGGGGGTAAATTATGAGAACTGGACCATTGAGGACGTTGACCAATTCTTTCACGACAATGGTTTCAACAGCTATTATGCTGCTGATGTCTATTCCTATGTGGTGGAAGCACCTGCCACTTATCTGCGGTATTTTATCGGATATCTGGAGATTCTGGAATTAAAGAATGCATACCGAAATGAACAGATGGAGGCTTATACGGAAAAAGATTTTCACAAGGCACTTTTAGATGCGGGGCCGGGAGATTTTGGAACCATCCGGACATATATATTGCAGGATGATGGGCAATCCCCGACTAAATGACATGCTTGTCTGAGTAGCAACATTCGCTGCACCGGATGAAAATGTTGGAAGCATTATCAGGAGAGGGGGCGATCCGGCATAAAACTATCAAAGATCAGAATCTGAAAAACCTTCCGTACCCTTTCCAGCTCCTCCTCACTCCGCAGCGTCCATCCTGCACTTGTGAAGCGGAATAAGGCTCTCATGATACGGTATTTGATATCAAATGCACATTTATAATTATATGCAATGA
>JAFVCQ010000018.1 GCA_017479085.1 Lachnospiraceae bacterium
GTGGTGTGACACAGCTTCCGGGTATTGAATCCATCTTGGAATATGTCGGTGATTCCAGTGAGGTGAACGGAGATCATGAGAAGTTACAGTCGAGTGGTGCGGAAGGTGATGATCATACAAAGCAAGATGGTCAGAGGGAAATGTCCGAGCAGGAGCTGAAAGAGGAATTGGAGCAAAAGGGTCTGGAGCAGTCGCAGGAGATGTATGATGAGATTTCCCAGATGATAGAATCGTATAGTATTGACGATACGGTTTCTATGGATTATAATTCTCAATATGTGACGCTGGATCTGAATGGTGCTCTTTTGTTTGATGCGGGTTCGGCGGAGATTAAGAGTGATGCGAAGATCTTTATGCAGAAGATAGCATCGATTATGAGCAGATATAAGGACTGCGTGATTGAGATCGAGGGACATACGGACAATATTCCGATTCATACATCACAGTATGAGAGCAACCGTTATTTGTCCACTGCCAGGGCGACCAAGGTATATGAATATGTCATGGAACAGGTGAATCTGGTAGATGCCAATATGAAAATTGCCGGATATGGTGAGAGCCGTCCGGTTGCCTCGAACAAAACAGAAGAAGGAAGGGCTAAGAACCGCAGGGTCTCAATTAAGATTTATAATCTGCTGAATTCGAATACCCAGAAGGAAGAGTAGGAGAGGGATATGAAAAAGAATTTAATTACGGTAATTATTTTGGCACTCTGTGTCGTGAATCTGGTCTTGAATGTTATGCTGGTGTTTGTGTGTATGCCGTCTGCGAAGAAGACGAATAATTTGATTACAGAGATTGCGTCGGTGCTTAATCTGGAGTTAGAAAGCAACGATGGACAGCCTAAGGTGGACTTGGAAAATATTGCAAGCTTTAATATTGAAGCGCAGGTTGTGAATTTGAAGGACAGTGGTAGTGAGAAGCATTATGTGCAGATGGGGCTGACGCTGGAGATGGACAGCTCATCTAAGGATTATGAGAAGTTGAAAGCAGTGTTGGATGAGGCGCAGGGTGCTGTCTTTGATGAGGCGCGGAATGTGGTTCAGAATTATACATATGAGGAAGTGAGTGATCAGGATGTTCAAACAAAGATTAAGAAACAGATTCTTGACAGTCTTCAAAAAAAATATGCAACACAGTGTATTTATAATGTATCATTTAGCAAGTTTACGATCCAATAGTTTTATATAATTTTCGGAATATTATACTGTTGGAGGTGAGAGTATGGCAGATGTATTATCTCAAAATGAGATAGATGCGTTGCTGAAGCAATTGAGTTCCGGCGAGTTGGATGTCGATGAGATGAGCGATGAGCCGGCGATGAAAATCAAGGACTATGATTTTGCAAGACCGGCTAAGTTCTCCAAGGAACATTTGCGGACATTAGAGATCATATTTGAGAATTTTGGCAGACTGGTTTCGAGTAATCTGCCGGCATATCTGCGAAAAAATGTACAGGTGGATGTAATGAACTCTGAGGCGGTTACCTATTCAGAGTTTTCGAATGCGTTGTCGAATCCTGTTCTGCTTGGGATTGTGGATTTTGCACCACTTAGTGGTAATATTGTTGTGGAGTTGGCTGCGAATCTTGGATTTACGATTATTGACCGTATGTTAGGTGGTCTGGGGGAACCGCTTGACAAGGCGAGAGAATTTTCTGAGATCGAGTTGGGAGTACTCGAACGTATTTTTTCTATTCTGGTGGATTTGTTACGGGAACCTTGGCAGAATGTGATTCAGATTCATCCAAGACTGGAGCGCATTGAGACGAATTCCCAGTTTGCACAGATTATTTCGCCCAGTGAGATGATTGCGATCATCACAATCAATATGACGATTGGTAATGTGGAAGGTCTTATGAATGTATGTCTTCCGTTTATTACATTAGAAGATGTTATGGATAAGCTGAATACGAAGTATTGGTTTTCCACGATGCAGAGCAAGGATGAGGATGTTTACAATGAGTTTATTGAAACAGCCATTAACAAAGCGCAGATTCCAATTAAAGCTTTGCTTGGAAAAAGCAGTATTTCGGTTATGGATTTTATTAATTTGCAAGTTGGCGATATTATCCGGCTGGACTCACATATGGAGGATGAGTTGGATGTTTATGTGGGTAATATTGTTAAATTTAAAGCGTTACCTGGTTCTGGTGCAGAGAAATATGCCGTTAAGGTAACAGAAATTATAAGAGAGGAGTAGGGAAATGGATGGAATGTTATCACAGGATGAAATAAATGCATTGCTTGGTAATATGGACGATGCAGGTGATGCAGCCCCGGATGCTACCTCTGATAGTCCCTTGACCGCACAGGAGCAGGATGCAATTGGAGAGATTTCAAATATCTGTATGGGTACCGCGGCAACAACGCTTTATTCTCTCGTGAATCAGAAAGTGACTATAACAACACCATCTGTATCGATCAGCACATGGGATGAGTTGGTGGCGGGGTATGAAAGACCCTGTGTTTTTATTAATATTTCGTACAAAGAGGGAATTGAGGGCAATAATGTCTTGATTCTTCGCGAAGATGATGTTAAAGTAATAACAGATTTAATGATGGGTGGAGATGGAACGAATCTGGCAGATGAGTTGTCTGAGCTGCATTTGAGTGCAATCTGTGAGGCGATGAATCAGATGATGGGGTCGTCCGCCACATCACTTTCTTCTATGTTGAATGAGAAGGTGGATATTTCTCCTCCTTCCGCAGATCTGGTCAAGATGATTGATGAGATTGACGAGAGCAAGGTGGCTTCTCTTCATAACAGTACGTTTGTGAAGGTTTATTTCAAGATGGAGATTGGAGATCTGGTAGATAGTAGCATTATGCAGCTATATCCGATCGATTTGGCGAGGGAATTATATGCGAAGTTTCGATCGAGTCAGGAAGCAGAGCCCCCTAAGCAGGAAGCAGTTGTACCACCTCCTGCGCCGGACCCGGCACCGGCTGTGGCACCACCTCCTGCGCCGGGTCCGATGGCAGGACAGCCGACCATGCAGGGAATGGCAGGACAGCCGATGATGGGACAGCCGATGATGAATCAGGCAATGGCTTACAATTATGTACCACCTGTTCAGGATGTGAATGCACAGCCGGTACAATTTCAGCCGTTTAACATGGGCTTTAATCCGGTCACTCAACAGGAGAACATTGATCTGATCATGGATGTTCCATTAGAAGTAACGGTGGAGCTTGGCAGAACAAGCAAATCGATTAAGGAGATTTTGGAATTTGCTCCTGGTACGATTATTGAATTAGACAGAATTGCCGGTGAACCGATTGATGTTCTGGTGAATGGCAAGCTTGTTGCAAAAGGTGAGGTTGTAGTGATTGAGGAAAGCTTTGGTATCAGGGTAACTGATATCATTAAATAATAAAGTATATATGAAATGGAGAACGAGATATGGCAAAGAGTATTTTAATTTGTGATGATGCAGCTTTTATGAGAATGATGATCAAGGACATTCTGGTAAAGAATGGGTATACGATCGCAGGTGAGGCAGAGAATGGTGCGAAGGCAGTAGAAAAATATGCTGAGACGCAGCCTGACCTTGTATTGATGGATATCACGATGCCGGAAATGGACGGAATTCAGGCCCTTAAGAAGATTAAGGAATCCGATCCGAATGCGAGCGTTGTGATGTGTTCTGCTATGGGCCAGCAGGCAATGGTAATTGAGAGTATTCAGTCTGGTGCAAGAGATTTTATTGTGAAGCCTTTTCAGCCGGATCGTGTATTGGAAGCCGTAAAGAAAGCGGTTGATTAGGATGGCATTGGTCTCTGCTTCCAATCTAAAAAGTATAGGGGAGCTGATATGTGTTGTAATACTGTTCCTTTTTGTTCTTTTACTGGCTTACCTTGCTGCAAGATTTGCCGGAAGTTTTCAATCGAATGTGTTAAACAAACGCAGTAATATCAGAGTGATCGAGGTATTTCGATTGTCCGGTAACAAGGTGATCGAGATCGTTCAGATTGGAAATCGCTATCTGGCATTGGCGGTCTGCAAGGACAGTGTCACTGTGCTGTCTGAGTTAGATGAAACGGAGATTAAGGAACAGGAAGCAACGATGGAGCCAATTGACTTTAAGAAGATACTGGACAAGTTAAAAAATGAAGATCATAACAAAAACAAAAAAAAAGGAACGGGTCAGAAACCACATTCCGGTTAAAAAATTCATAATTACCTATCTGATTGTTTTTACCGTATTGTGTATCGGTTTGCGTGTGCATGCGACAGAAACAATAGACAATACAGTAGACCAGCAGAGGGAGGAGTTAACCAATCTGGAGAATGATGTACCGTTTTCTTTTGGTGTCACGGTCAATACAGATCAGGACGAGGGGACGTTGGCGGGTACACTTCAGATGCTTTTGGTTATTACGGTCATTTCTTTAGCTCCGTCAATCGTTGTAATGATGACGTCGTTTACCAGAATTATTGTCGTATTTCATTTTTTGCGAACGGCACTGGGAACGCAATCCACGCCACCGAATAACGTATTGATTGGGCTTGCGTTATTTTTAACGTTTTTTATTATGACACCAACACTGACCCGGATCAACGAAGAGGGAATACAACCTCTTGCAAATGGGGAGATCACACAGGAGGAAGGATTGAAGGCATGCATGGAACCGTTACGCGATTTCATGTTTCACAATGTGGAGACTGAGGATATCAATTTTTTTCTGGAACTGGCAAGGATTGATCAGGTGGAGGAGTTAACGGATATACCAAACTCGGTGCTGATTCCTGCTTTTATGTTGGGTGAACTTCGAAAATCCTTTATTATTGGGTTTATGATTTATATTCCGTTTATCATTATTGATATGGTGGTTGCATCGACCCTGATGTCCATGGGCATGATGATGCTGCCTCCGACAACGATTTCCATGCCATTTAAGATTTTATTATTTGTTATGGCAGATGGTTGGAATCTGGTGATTGGAGAACTGGTAAAGAGCTTTCATTATTGACATAGCGGATATGGATTGTCGTAGTATATGTTCGAGATGCTCAGGAAGCAAGGCAGGGTACTTTTGGGTTTCATGTATAACCATTTAGATTGGAAGTGGAAGAATGAGTTCGGAAATTGTAATCGATATTGCAAGAGAGGCGTTATGGTTGATCATCAAGTGTTCCGCGCCTCCGTTGATCGTATCGTTGATTGTGGGTCTTGCGATCAGTATTTTTCAGACAGTGACCTCTATACAGGAGCAGACTTTGACCTTTGTGCCGAAGATACTTAGTATATTTATCACGCTTATCCTGTGTGGCGGTTGGATTATGAATAATATTGTGAACTTTATGACACGCTTATTTGAAGATTTTTCCACTTATGTGAGGTAATGTGATGTTAGAACATTCCTTTTCCATTTACCATCTGGAGTATTATCTGGTCATACTGGTAAGGGTGGCGGGTGTCATTGCATTTGCTCCGATCTTTGGAAATCGAACGGTTACAAGAAGAGTGAAGCTGTTTCTGAGTATTGCAATGGCATATATTATATATTCGATTCATCCCTATGTTCCGCTGGATTATACGACCTTTCTGCAATATACAGTGATTATGCTGAGGGAACTGGTGGTCGGTGTGACACTGGGGTTTGTATCAAGCATTGCACTTTCTATTATCGGAATGGCAGGGCAGTTCATTGATCGGGAGATGGGATTTTCGATGGTTTCGAATTTCGATCCCGGAATGAATACGGATACGACGATTACGGCGGAGTTTTATAATATGTTAGTCATGCTCATTATGCTTTGTTCGAACATGCATTATTTTATTCTGTCTGCGTTGGCGGATTCCTTTGAGCTCATACCGGTCGGTCAGGTGACGGTTGATAGTGGAAGGATGTATGATGTAATGCTGGAATATATGGTGGATTACTTTGTGATTGCGATGCGGATCAGTCTTCCTATTTTAATCTCAATCATGCTCTTGAATGTGGTATTGGGTGTTCTGGCAAAGACGGCACCACAGATGAATATGTTTGTGATCGGTATTCAATTAAAGGTTTTTGTGGGACTTGCAGTATTATTTGTCACGCTATCCCTGCTGACGAATGTTACTGAGTTTATTTACAGGCAGATGCAGCAGGTGGTGACAGAGGCCTTACAGGTATTTTATTGATTTGGAGTTGGATGCAGATGGAAACGCAATATAGAATACGGATTCCTCTGGATCTTCAGATGTTTGCAAAGGAAGGTCCGGGCGGTGAGAAAACAGAGGATGCAACATCTAAGAAGCTGACCGATGTGCGAAATGAAGGTAATGTGGCAAAGAGCCGGGAGATTGTAACCGCAGCAACGCTTTTAGCCCTGTTTCTTTCTCTGCGATATACAATGGGATTTGTTGGAAACCGTTTATTAAAGGTGTTTTCTGACTTTTATACCCTGATTCCAAGATATTCCAACGACGGAATTGAGACGGTTGATTTCTCTGGTCTGTTCCTGAAAGCAACTTTGGAATTATTCATTGTGATTTTGCCGTTTTTATTGATTGGCTTTTTTGTATCCTTTTTTAGTAATTCCTTACAGTTTAAGTTTAAGGTGACAACGAAACCATTACAGCCCAAATTCAGCAAACTGAATCCGATCAGTGGATTCAAGCGTATGTTTTCCGTAAATACGTTGATGGAACTGTTGAAATCCATTGTTAAGGTTGCGGTAATTGCCTATATGGTGTATGGAATCTTTGAAGAACATGTATCGGACTTGTATCTGCTCTATGACATGTCTGTTTCGCAGAGTATGCTCCTGATGTATGATATTATTATGGAATTGGGCATGAAGATTTGTATGTTATTTCTTGTGATTGCGGCGGTGGACTTTAAGTATCAGCGTTGGAAGTTCAAAGAGGACAACAAGATGACCAAGCAGGAGGTTAAGGATGAGTTTAAGAATCAGGAAGGAGATCCGAAGGTAAAGGGGCAGCAGCGGCAGCGCATGATGCAGGCTTCCCAGCGACGTATGATGGCGGCGATTCCGGAGGCGGATGTAGTGATTACGAATCCGACCCATTTTGCGGTTGCCCTGTCCTATCAGTCGGGGAACGGACAGGCTCCGATCGTGGTGGCAAAGGGAGCAGATTTTCTGGCCGGCAGAATCAAGGATATTGCAAGGGAGAATCGGGTTGAGATTGTAGAAAATAAATCTCTGGCAAGAATGTTATACTATAATGTGGAGCTGGGTGCAGAGATTCCGCCGGAGTTATATCAGGCTGTAGCGGAAGTGCTGGCATATGTATATCAACTGCAAAACAGGGTAAGCTGATAAGAAATCAGAACGCAAAAGAACAGGAGGTGTGAAAAAGATATGAGACAGATTCAATTTAAAGGCGATTTGTTTGTAGGTCTTTATTTGTTATTAGCTGTTATCTTTTTCATTATACCAATTCCATCCCTGCTTTTGGATGCACTGATCACCTTTAATTTGTTCGTTGCGTTGGCAATCTTATTTAATTGCCTGTATGCAACGGATACGTTGGATATGTCCAGTTTTCCAACGATTTTGCTCTTTACCACGATCTTTCGGATTTCCCTGAATGTGTCCTCTACCAGACTGATTCTGTCAACCGGTAATCCGGGTGTGGTAGTCGAGACATTCGGTAACTTTGTGGGTGGCGGTAATCTGGTGATTGGAGCGATTATCTTTATTGTTCTGGTCATAGTGCAGATGATTGTCATTAACAAGGGATCCGAGCGTGTATCGGAAGTGACGGCGCGTTTTACGCTGGATGCAATGCCGGGTAAGCAGATGGCGATAGATGCCGATCTCAATACGGGTGCGATAACGGATCAGGAGGCAATGATACGTCGTGAGAAGATTCAACAGGAATCCGCATTTTTTGGTTCTATGGACGGTGCTACGAAATATGTAAAGGGAGATGCGACCGCAGGTCTGATCATCACAGTGATCAACCTTGTGGGTGGTATCATCATGGGTGTGATGATGCAGGGGATGGAGCTTTCGGAAGCTCTCAATCGCTATACGATCCTGACGATTGGAGATGGCCTGGTATCCCAGATTCCATCTATGTTGATCTCACTGGCAACCGGTATCCTGGTGACAAAGGCATCGAAATCCAGCAATATCGGAGATATCATGATCAGCCAGTTATTCCAGGTTCCGAAAGTACTCTATATGGTAGGAGGAACCCTTTGCTTTCTGGGTGTATTTACGCCTCTGCGATCAGAGGGAAGAATTCTGATCTATCTGGGAATTGGTCTGGCCTCGATCGTGATTGGGAGACTGATCGAACATTCCCAGGAGGTAGAATCAATTGAGGAAGAGGTGAAGGAGGAAGAGGTTCAGGCAGATGAGATCCGAAGACATGAGAATGTCAATGCATTGTTGCAGGTGGATCCGATCGAGCTCGAGTTTGGTTATGGTATTATTCCGCTGGCAGATGTGAATCAGGGTGGCGATCTCCTTGACAGGGTGGTTATGATCCGCAGGCAGATTGCATTGGAGCTTGGAGCTGTGGTTCCGATTATCCGTCTTCGAGATAACATTCAGTTGAATCCGAACCAATATATTATTAAAATTAAGGGCATTCAGATCAGTGAAGGAGAGATTTTGTTTGATCACTATATGGCGATGAATCCTGGTTATGTAGAGGAAGAGATTACCGGTATTCCCACCTTTGAGCCATCCTTTCACCTGCCGGCAATCTGGATCACGGAGGCACAGCGCGAGAGGGCTGAATCCATGGGATATACCGTGGTGGATCCGCCTTCCATTATTGCCACACACCTGACAGAGATCATAAAGGAACATTTGGATGAGCTGCTGACCAGACAGGATGTACAGAACCTGATCAATAATGTCAAGGAGAATAATACAACGTTAGTGGATGAACTGGTTCCGAAGCTGTTGGGTGCTGGTGAGATTCAGAAAGTATTACAGAATCTTCTGGCTGAGGGAATTTCAATTCGGGATTTGGTTACAATATTTGAAACACTTGCAGACTACGCAGCGTCAACGAGAGACACGGATGTCCTGACAGAGTATGTGAGACAGAGATTGAAGCGTGCAATTTCCAACACTTATTTTTCAGATGGTGACATGACTACCGTTGTAACGTTGGATCCGAAGATTGAGCAGGATATTATGAATTCAGTGAAGCAGACAGAGCAGGGAACTTACATTACATTGGATCCTGCAGAGACAAAGAACATTCTTAACTCTGTGGAAACGGAAATGAAAAAATTAGAAAATCAGGGAAAAGCGCCGATCATTATCACATCTCCGATCGTGCGAATGTACTTTAAAAAGCTGACGAGAGACTATTTTAAGGATTTAATTGTAATATCATATAATGAAATTGAATCGGATGTGGAACTACAATCGATTGGGGTGGTGACAGTCAATGGTAATTAAAAAATTTCAGGGGAATACGGAAACACAGGCGATTTTACAAGCTAAGGAAGAGCTTGGAAAGGATGCAATCGTTATGAATATCAAGACAATTAAGCCTAAGGGCTTATTTAAGGTATTCCGGAAGACACAGGTAGAGGTGACTGCTGCAGTGGATGAGGCGGGAGAGAAGAGTGCAGGATCCCCAAAAGATGGGAAGAGTTCGTTGTTGTTTAACTCCAAAATTGATGAGAAATTACATCCTGAACTGGTTCGGAATGAGGATGAGACGAGAGAATTAGATAAAAAACTAAATACGTTGGCACAGTTGTTAGAACAACAGATGGAAAATAAAAAAACGGAAAGCGAGAAACAGGGAAAGAAGGAAGCGATACGCTCCAAAAAGAAGGAAGAACGGGACATACGACATGAGGCGGAACCTGTTATGGAAAGCAGACAGATGAATCGCGGGGAGGAAAAAACAGATA
>JAFVCQ010000019.1 GCA_017479085.1 Lachnospiraceae bacterium
ACAGAGGAAGACGGAACATCTTCTTCTGCCACCTACGGTGAACCATCTTCCTCCATAACACCGACTGCACCAATCCCTTCGTCCTCATAGAACCATTCCGGAACCTGATATGTTGCAGCGTAATCCATCTCCGGATCGCCATACTGTCGTTCAAAAGCCAGCAAGGGCACCATCTGGGCAGTTGCCGCAAAAAACCAGTCTGTTTCCCCTGTCGCCGATGATCGGCCGGAAAACCCAAGCAGTAATATTGCCAGTGCCGCCAGACGTTTTTTATTCAGTTTTCGGTTTCGTTCAGAATACTGATATTTTTTCATACTAACATTGTATTCCAAACTTTGATTTGTATTCCTATGCCAATGCCGCCTGATTGATCGCCTCTGAAATGGTATAGCTGATTCGCTTCACCGCTTCATCAATATCTTTCGGTGTTACAAACATGTTTTCCAGATATGGTGTGACCATCTCACATGCCAACTGATAGCGTTCTTCCTCACTGAATTTTTTCAATACATTTTTCGCCGCCTGTTTTCCCAAAGCCGATACCATCACATCCATGGCATCATTCACAATCGTGGGCACCGCAATGACAGTCGGTACACCAATGGCCAGTACCGGAACCCCGATACTCTCCTCATTAATCGCATTTCGATGATTCCCCACACCGGACCCCGGAGTGATTCCGGTATCCGCAAGCTGAATCGTCTTATTTAACCGATCGGACTCTCTTGCTGCCAACGCATCGATCACGATCAAAAGCTCGGGCCGGATCTCTTTTACAAGTGCTTTCAGTATCACAGAGGATTCCATTCCCGTCTGCGCCATTACCCCGGGCGCAATCGCGCTGATCTCTATACTCTGTGAGATAATTCCTTCCTTTAACAGATGCCTGGTCACATACAGATTATCGATCACAAACGGCCCCAGCGCATCCGGTGTCACATCCCGGTTGCCAAGTCCTGCCACCATGATCCTCCTCTTTTTTCCGATAAACTGCTTAAGCTCCTTGCATAAGACCTCCATCATCGGCTCATGAAAGCCCTCGTCATGTTCTCTTAAGTGCTCACTCTCCAACGTAATATAGGTCCCGACCGGCTTCCCCAGCCGCATGGCTCCCTCCTCGTCCTGCACAACGATCCGAACCTCCGAAATATCCGTATCCCCATGATTCTTTGTCATTACATGCACTCCCCGGATAGGTTCATCACTCTGTATATCCTCTTTCATCTCCACTGCCAGATCCGTTCTTCCTCGCATATCATTCCCTCTTTTCATCCCCATTTTTGCGGGTGGATAGATTTTGTTATCAACTGCCTTGCGCTACGCAAACCACGACCTTCGGCCATTTCCAGCAAAGCAGTAACCTTATAACAAGTATGTGCTTTTTCCCCCAATCTATACATATTTATTACAATGTCATTTCGTTAAGGATTGGCCAGTGAAACATATACCATATTCGGTAGCATTCGGCTTAACTTAATGACATTGACTGTAAATAGTAACAAACTGGTAACAGCAGCAGAAATTTTATAAAAAGGGGATTGACAGAATCCCATGCTTTGATTATTAGAGAGAAGTATGTTTACATTGTCCGTGTCCGGTTTTAATGTAAAACCATAGAATATATTATAATTAATGGAGGTGTCTGATTTGGCTAATATCAAATCTGCAAAGAAGAGAATCAAAGTAATTGAAACAAAGACATTGAGAAACAAAAGGGTGAAATCAAAGTTGAAGACCCTTATCAAGAAGTTCGAGGCTGCCGTAGCTTCCGGTGATAAGGCTGCTGCCGAAGCTCAATTGAAGATTTGTACATCCGAACTCAGCAAGGCTGCGTCAAAGGGAATCTTACACAAGAATACTGCTTCCAGAAAAATCTCCCGTCTGGCCGCTGCTGTGAATAAGATGGCATAACAACAGGATACATGATCAAAAGGACTGCTTAACCCACAGTCCTTTTTCTTTTACCCTTTTCCACTGAATTCCACGATCAACAGTTCCACTCCAACCGTATCGGTGATCCTTCCTGTCTTGATACCCTGATCGGTCTCCTGACATTTCCCGACCATCGTCTTCAGGCGATCGAAGGAATAGCGCCCCGCCTGAGCCACATATTTCTTCACACTGAATGGTGGAATCTTACAGACCGATGCCATAGTCTTGTTGTCCTTTCCCTCTGCGGACAAAGCCGCGATCTGCATCAGAATATGAAAATGTCTTGTGAGCATATAGAGTATCCGCATAGCGGGTTCCTTCAAGGCCAACAGATCGTGATATAACAGCAGGACCCTATCCCGGTTATGACTTCCGATGGCATCTAACATCTCAAACATTTTATCCGTTGCCTGATTCACACAGACTGCCTGCATGTCCTCTATAGTGATCTGTGCGCGCTCCCCGCAATAGCTGCACAGCTTTTCCAATTCATTTTTCAGCAGCAGCATATCCGTTCCCATGTGCTCCACAAAATAATAGATGGCTGCATCCTCAATCTGCTTGCCCTCTTTCCTGCACAGCCCCTTCACCCACGTCAGCAGCATTTTTTCATCCGGTGTATTCAACTCAGATACATATCCATTGGCTCCGATCCACTTGTACAGGCGACTTCTCTTATCCACCTCCTTCTCCACAAAGATCAGATGAGTCGAGCCCGGAAATGCTCCCAGACGTTTCTCCAGATTCTCCGGCGTCTTCTTCATAAACCCCGTATTTTCCAATACCAGAACCCTGTGGTCTGCAAAAAAGGGCAGGGTATCCCCTATATCCAGTACATTCTGAAGATTCATTCTGTTTCCGTCAAAATAATTGAGATTCATATTATCCTCCGGATCCACCAGTGCCTCCACCAATTTATCGCGGTACTGTCGTTTCAGATAATCCTCCTCACCATACAACAGATAAAATTGTCTGATCTCATTCTTTTCAATATCCTGATTGATCTGTTTCATATTGCACCATCCTCTATTTCCTATCTTCCCAGAAAAGTACTGACCTGATACCGTGTTCCATCCGTTTCAATCATAATTGCCCCGCTATCCTTTGTCTGGCATACCCTCCCGCAATACTGTTCCAGCCTTCTTAATACCTCCGGTGCCGGATGCCCATACCGGTTACCGGCTCCAACCGACACACAGGCCACAGCCGGTCTGGTCTTGTCTAAAAATTGTTCTGAGGACGCCGTCTTCGAACCATGATGCGCTACCTTGAGCACCTCCAGGGAACGCGGCACACTCCCTGCAATCTCTGTCTCCACTGTCTGATCCGCATCCCCCGTCAACAGCAGATCAAAGCTTTGATATGTCACAAGCATCACCATACTTCCCTGATTCTTATCCGCATAAACCTTTTGTTCCGGACTCAGGCAGGTAAACTGCACCCCGTCTGCCTTCAGACTGTCTCCCTTTTTTATGTGATACACATGACAGCCCCGCTTCACCGCCTTTTGTTCCAGTTCCCTGTAAATCTCATCCGGATTGGCAATTGCGGGCAGAACAACATTGCGAATCTCCACATCCTCCTGCTCCAATAATTCCAACACCCCGCTGTAATGGTCGCTGTCACAGTGGGAGATAAAAATATAATCCAGCGTATCTCCACCATAATAACGGATTCCGCTCTTTAGTACATAGGTACCTACCTTCTGTCTCGAGCTGCTGCCACCATCCATTAAAATATTGATTCGATGTGGAGTCTGCAGAAAAATACCATCCCCCTGTCCCACATCAAACACACAAATCCGAAATGGTCCCGGCAGGGCAAACACTGTCAGCAGACCAAACAGCAGGACGGATGACCAGAGACAGACCCTTTTTCTGCTCCGGTATCCTGCGATTACAAACAGGAACAGAACCCCATAGTACAGCGCAATCCACCATGCTGCCGGGCGTCCGGTACACATCGTATGCCCCGGCAGATGTTCACCGAATCGGCACAAGCCCTCATAGATTCCAAAGATCATCTGTGCAATGCGCGCAAACGGAAGTACCGCCTGCGGAGCAATCCAGCCGATTCCTCCACAGATCAACAATACGGAAAGCAGCAGTTCCATAAGGGGTACGACCAGAATGTTCAACACGATCCCATACACAGGAATCTCATAGAAGAAATACAGCATGACAGGCAAAAGCATCATCTGTACACTGAGACTCACAAACACACCTTCAAGCCGCTTCGGAATACCCGACAGACAACACCTCCACACCGGATTGACAAATGCAATTCCCAGCACTGCCCCATAGGAGAGCAGGAAGCCCGCCTGCATAATCTGGTACGGATTCTCCAACAGCATACAAAGCAGGGCGGCAGCAATCGCTGTCAGCATATCATATTTTCTTCCACTGACATCGGCTCCGATAGAGATGAGCAGCATCAGAATCGCCCTAAGTGTCGAACCGGACAGCCCGGTCATAACTCCATAGGACAGAATGAAGACCGTGCCGACTCCTGCTGCCAGCGGATAACTGCCAAGACTACGCCTGATCAGTTGATAGAACAGTCCCCCGATCATCGCAATGTGCAGTCCGGAGATGGCGATCAAATGTGCAATTCCATTTCTCTGATACAATTGTTTCAGATCCGGATCCAGAGAGGCCTTATCCCCTAACACCATGGCTTTGGCAAGTGATGCATTGCGTTCTCCCAGCAGCTCATCATATACCCCGGACCATTCTTCCCGGATTCGATATAGCAGCCTGCGAAACGGAAGATGCGGAATCTCACTCTGCGTGATCACAACATCCTGCAATTGCAGAAATACTCCCTTTCCATACTGCTCCCTCTGCTCATCATATCCACCGGGATTCGTCGCCTGTCGGAACATCCTGCCCACTCCGGTTCCCCGAATTCGGCTGCCCGGCACCAGCTCCTGTGTGGTATCCGGTACGATTCGAATGGATACCCTGAGCTCCTGATCTCCCAGTCTCCTTGTTCTGATCCGATAACGTCCTCCGGTATCCAAAGCCTCCCTGTCAATCACAATTCCCTCAAACCCAACCTCCTCCCCTGTCATGGTCTGGCATATAGCAAGCTTATGACCGGTAAAATCCATTCCGGCGGCTCCCCATACATAAAACAAGATGCCAAACAATAACAGCCATCTGTTTTTCTTACAATATACAGCAGGGAGAAAACATATCACAAGTCCCATTCCCACTGCAGCAATTCCCAAAATGCCGATCGGCAGTATCCTGTCTGACACCTCTCCAAGTATGAACAAGCTTACCCAATACAGCATTGGTCGTTTCAATTATTCTTCTGTCTCCTCCTGTTCGATCAAATCCAGATTTCTCTCAAAAATACCATCAAATTCCATCGTTTCCCGGAAAAAAGGCTGTTTCTCTCCATTTTTTAGAAACTGAACCTTAGATATGGTTGGAAGCTCTACCAGAGAATTCACAACCGAGTACACGATCACATCATTTTTTAGCGGATTATCCGCATTATAAAATTCGTCACTCAAATCCACATAACAGATTCCATCCTTTACGGAAATATTTCTTATCGTCGTCGCATCCGACAGGGTTGCCTGATAACCGTCTTCCTCCGGCCCCTCAATCAGCGATTCGACCACGATCCGCGCCAGTGAGGTGTTATTGGATATCTCTATGACCTTCCGGTATTCCTTCAACGATTCTCCCGTCTCATTCGCAAAATAAAGGATAATGGTTCCAGACTGCTTATATCCACTGTTCTTCCCAAAAGACAACACAAAAGAATCCGAATCCAAATATTCTACAACCGTTGCGGTCTCTTCATTGGTACTGGCAACATCCGTGAGGGATAACGAAATGGAATCTACCCCTTCAAGCTGTAACAGCGTCTTTGTAATACACGCCTTAAAAAATAACATGGAATCCGCATCTACCTTGTCATAAGCCACCTCAAAGGAGACCTCCAGTCTGCCGCGTCTCTGTTCCAGATGATTCTCCAAATACGTGATTCCCTCCGGAACCGGCGACTGACTCTCCTCATCCGATACCACCTCTGCCATATACTGCACCAGGGAATCCACATTCTGCGTCAGAGTATTTTCCTGATCAAGCGTATACACTCTGCTTACCAGACCAGTGCGATCCAAATCAGCCAGATACACATAAATCTGGTTACTTTTTAAGGCTTTCTCTTCCTCATTCGGCTTCTCCTGCCCGCCACATGCTGTCAGGAAAACCACACACAGCAAAAGGAGGACTCTGATATATTTCTTCATTCTCTCACCTTTCATCTGATATACAGGTACCTTTATGCCCTGCGAATCCAGCCTTCCTCTCCCCCAACATCATTAAGTTAAAAATTTGCCAGTAAACAGCTATCGGGTATGGTATATGTTTCACAATGCAGGGCTATCTGCGGACGTCGGTCCTTAATGAGCAGCCCAAGCTGCGAATTTAGTACCGTTACGTCTGCAGCTAAGCGCGATACCTGAACACTTGGCGAGGTTGTTTCGAGCCTAG
>JAFVCQ010000162.1 GCA_017479085.1 Lachnospiraceae bacterium
ATATGTTTCACGATGCAGGGCTATCTGCGGACGTCGGTCCTTAATGAGCAGCCCACGCTGCGAATTTAGTACCGTTACGTCTGCAGCTAAGCGCAAGCGTGCCCGGAATAGGAAACATATACCACACCCGGTAGCGTCCGGCTTAACTAAATGACATTGCTATATCATTCTTCGACATTACTGATAATCTCATCTATAATACATCTCGGTCTGCCCTTGATCTCCTCGTAGATTCTCGCCAGATAATAACCTATGATCCCCAGACTCATCATAATCAGACTACCGGTAATCAGAAGCAGCAAAATAACCGTAGTAAAACCCTCTAAGGCATACCCTCTCCACCATTTTACAAGAGACTGGGTTCCCAAAATCAGAGCAAACAGAAAAAACGCTGCCCCCAAAACGGTAATTAACTGCATTGGTGCCGTCGTAAAGGATGTAATGCTTCCAACTGCATATTTGACCAAAGAGGGAATCGACCACTTTGTAGAGCCTGAGACCCGTTCCTGCACATCAAATTCAACCGTTACGCTCTTATATCCAAGCCACGCAGATAAAGCCCGGAAAAAGATGTTGCGTTCAGACAGTCTGATATATTCATTGACCACTTTACGATCCAGCATTTTAAAATCTGAAGATCGATACATCTCAATACCCGTTGACCGGCTGATCAAAGCATAAAACAGTCTGGCAAACCCCTTGTAGAGAACACTCTCTTTTCCCCGGTATCGTTTCACACCGTCAATTATTTCATACCCCTGTTCCCATAAATGGTACATCTCCACCAATGTTTCCGGCGGATGCTGCATATCGCAGTCCATTACCACGCAGACCTCTCCGGCAGCATGTGCAAGTCCTGCAAAAATGGCAGATTCCTTTCCAAAATTTCTCGAAAAGGATAAACCTGTGATTCTGGTATCTGCCACCTTCTCCGACAGACCCCGGATTTTCTCAAGCGTTCCATCCTTCGAGCCATCATTCACATATATCAATTCAAACGAAATCCGTTCCGGCCATAACACACTTCGGATTCTTTCATATGCCCTCTCGATATTCTCTTCTTCATTATAGGCCGGCAGAACAATTGACAACATGTATCTCTCTCCTCTTTTCCATCGTATAGACAAAAAGAACCATTGCGGGTGCAACAGTTCTTCCTTGCATTATCCTGTTCGTGACCGGATTACTCCTCTTCTGTCTTCGCTGCCGGCTTTGCCTCTTCTTCCTCATCGAAAAAATCATCATCAAAGTCATCATCAAAATCATCATCAAAATCATCCAGATAATCCGGTGTAAAATACCGGTATACCGCATATGCAATTCCTGCAACTGCCGTCACAGCTCCAATGATTGCCAATACCCAAAGGATTCTTCTTGTTGCCTTCTCCTGTGGATTCTCACGCTTCAATAACTCCTGAATCTTCGCTGCATTGATTAAATCGTCTAAGTTCTTCATAGAAATACCTGCCTTCCTTTCCATATTGTTCCTATTATTATATGAACGATACAGCTAGTATACCACATTTTCCTCCGCTTTACTATATGTATTCTCAAAAAAAAGAAATTTTAAGAATCAATTTTTTTCAGCTTCGCAAAGGAGGCAAACATTCGTTTCACCCCTACCCGTTCAAAATCGACTGTCACCTCATAATCCTTTCCGCCAGCCACCAGTCCGGTCACCACGCCGGTTCCAAATCTGATATGCCTTACTGTATCGCCTATTCCGTAGTCCACCTCCGTTTTTTCTACCTTAAACTCTTTCCCAAACGCGGGCTTTTCGGGTCGGATGCTCTTTGCGGAGTATGAATACGGTTTGCTGCTGACACTGGTTCCCTGTCCGGACAGCGACTCTCTTGCCTGTCTTCCCAGCTCCTTCTCACGACGTATCGCATACCTCTCTTGCCCACCGATTGTCAGAACTTCCTCCGGTATCTCCTTCACAAATCGGGAGATTGGATTAAAATTCGTGGTTCCATTTGTCATTCTCTGTCTTGCCCCACTCAGACAGAGACGCTCCATCGCTCTGGTAATACCCACATAGCATAGTCTGCGTTCTTCCTCAACCTCATCCGGATCCTCTGAATACATAGCCATCCTGCTCGGAAACAGCCCATCCTCCATTCCACCCAGAAATACACATGGAAATTCCAATCCTTTTGCACTGTGTAACGTCATCAACAGCACCTTTTCCTCGGATTCCTCCAGACTATCCACCTCTGCCACCAGTGCAATCTCCTCCAACAGCTCTGAGAGAGACGGATGTTCGGTATCCTCCTCATATTTTACGATTTTATTTTTCAGTTCGGTCAGATTCTCCATACGCCCCTCCGCTTCCTCTGTGTGCTCTGCCACCAACTCCTGCCAATAGCCGGTGCGTTCCAGAATCTGCTCATACAATTCACTTAAAAGCATTCCCTTCTTCAACATATTGCGGAAATCCTGAATCAAATCCGTAAACGAACGAATCTTTCCAACCGCCCTGTTCAGTCCCGGCACATCGTCCGCCTCAAACATTGCCTCTAACAGTCCCATATCATAGGTATCCGCATAGGCCTGCACCTTCTCCACACTGGCTGCCCCAATCCCGCGCTTTGGCACATTCACAACCCGCCGAACTGCCATATCATCCCGTCCATTGTCAATCACCTTCAGGTATCCAAGAATATCCTTAATCTCTTTCCTTCCGTAAAAATTCTGCCCACCGATCAACCTGTAAGGAATGTTCCGCATAATCAGTTTTTCTTCATATATCCGGGACTGTGCATTGGTGCGATAGAGAATCGCAAAATCATGATAGGGTCTGTTCTCCTCCTCATGACATTTCTCTATCTCCCTTATTGTATACTCCGCCTCCATATACTCCGTATCATACAGGGAATACTGCACTTTATCCCCTTCCTCATGCTCCGTCCAGAGGGCCTTATCCTTACGTCCTGTGTTATTGGCAATCACACTGTTGGCAGCGTTCAAAATATTCTTCGTCGAGCGGTAATTCTGTTCCAGCTTGATCACCTGTGCCTCCGGATATTCTTCTTCAAAATTCAGAATATTATATATATTGGCACCCCTGAATTTATAAATAGACTGATCATCATCACCGACGACGCATAGATTCCGGTATTTGGCTGCCAACTGTCGAATTAATAAAAACTGAATATGATTCGTATCCTGATATTCATCTACCATAATATAGCGAAACCGCTCCTGATAGCTGTCCAATACCTCCGGATGAAATTGGAACAGCTCCACCGTCTTAAACAGCAGATCATCAAAATCCAGAGCATTGCTCTGTCTAAGCTGTGCCTGATATGCAGCATAGACCCTCGCTACCTGCTTTTTCCAGAAGTCCACCTCTCCCTTCCGTTCCAGTTCCTGTGGTGACAGAAACTTCTCCTTTGCCCTTGAGATCTCAGACAGGAGCATGCGTTCCGGATATTGTTTGGGATCTATGTTCAGTTTTTTGAGACAAGCTTTCACCACTGCCTTCTGATCCTCCGAATCATAAATTGTAAAATGATTATCATATTCCAACAGATGAATATACCGACGCAGGATTCTCACACACAACGAGTGAAAGGTAGACACCCACACACTCTCTGCACCAAAAGAAACAATCCGATTCACTCGCTCCCTCATCTCTCCCGCTGCCTTATTCGTAAAGGTGATTGCCAGAATCTGAAATGGATTCACATCCTTTTGCTCAATCAAATAGGCAATCCGATGGGTCAATACCCTTGTCTTGCCGGAACCTGCTCCCGCCAACAGGAGCAACGGCCCCTCCGTACACTGTACCGCCGCCTGCTGCATATCATTCAAATTACTCATATCCATACCTCGTACATTCTTGACTCATAAATCTCTGCTTATCTTCAGCACCGAATCGTAACACTCACAGTATACACGATTCCTCGTTCCCGTGCAAATGTTTTGCACCTTTTCTCCAAATATGATAAAATAGAGTTACTATTCACAGTTCAATGTTATTTATACTAATTAACCTTAATGATTGCCGAAGGCAATCTACAAGAAGTATGAACCGTATATTACAACCGGTGCCACATATCAGGCTGTCGGTTGACAGAAAGGATACCATATGATTAAGGATATTTACCAAAAGAACCGAACCGTATTTTCATTTGAGGTATTTCCACCTAAAAAAAATGAAGACTTTGATAATATTTATAAGACCTTGGACATTTTAAAGACACTCCATCCGGATTTCATCAGTGTCACCTACGGGGCGGGCGGCAGCAACTCGAAAAAGACGTCCGCCATCGCCTCTTATATTAAAAATAACTGCGGGATCGAACCAATTGCCCATCTCACCGCAGTTGCAATGGATGAACCCTTTCTCATCCACTTTCTTGATGAATTAAAGGAGAATGGTGTTTCCAATGTGTTAGCTCTCAGAGGCGACCGCCCAAAGGATATGAGCGATTCCGACTACGAACATCGCATCTTTTTACATGCAGAAGATATCATCCGTGTGATTCACCAGCATTCGGACATATGTGTTGCCGCTGCCTGTTATCCTGAGATACATCCGGAATCCGATTCCCGTGAACGGGATCTGTACTACCTGAAGCAGAAAATTGACAGCGGTGTGAATTTTCTGATCACACAGATGTTTTTTGACAACGAGGTATTCTATTCCTTTAGAGAACAGGCACAAAAGGCCGGTATCCAAATTCCAATTTCTGCCGGAATCATGCCGGTCACATCTGCCAGACAACTGGGTACGAGTGTATCCCTGTCCGGCACCTCTGTTCCACCCGCGCTCAGTCATCTGGTTTCCAAATATGCCGACGCGCCGAAGGAACTATATAAAGCCGGTCTGGACTATGCCATCACACAAATTAATGATTTGATTGCTAACGGGGTGGATGGGATTCACATCTACACAATGAACAAGGCCTCCACCGCCTGTGAAATCATGTCAAACATCACACGAGGAGGTTTTTCATGAAACAAACCACATTTTCCGAACTAAAAGAACAGATTGAAGAATGGAGCCGGTTGGATTACATCAATCCAAAGGATATCCCCGCAATCGAACTGTATATGGATCAGGTTACCACGTTTATGGACAGGCAGCTCGGTGATAACAAACGGAATCCGGAGGATAAGATTCTGACCAAAACAATGATTAATAACTATTCCAAAAACAATCTGCTGCCACCCTCCGACAAAAAAAAATACTCCAGAGATCATATCATTTTACTGACCTATATCTATTATTTAAAAAACTTTCTGTCCATCAGTGATATCCAGCACTTGCTGCAGCCTATGACAGATTCATATTTTCAACGGGATACTGTGCCGGATATGTACTCGATCTATGAGGATTTGTTCCACTTAGAACAATCCTACGGCATTCGGATTCGTGAGAGTGTACAGGAGATTTACGAGATTGCAGACCAGCAATTCTGTGACAAAGACGATTACCTGAAAACCTTTGCCATGATCGCTATGTTAAGCTATGACATCTATGCCAAGAAACAGCTGGTAGAAAAACTCATCGATTCCTTTCATTCAGAACCTCCAACCAAAGCAGAATTAAGGGAAGCAAGGGACTTGACCAGACAAAAGGAGAAACAAGCCCGGACAAGAGGACAAACCGAAAAAAAATGATACTCCATGTATCTGACACACCCACATGAGAACAGACTGTCTCCCGGACAGTCCGTTCTCATTCCTGTTGTCGGCCCGTCTTCATACGGGCAAACACCATCTCATAGCCATCTTTTCCATAATTCAGTGAGCGGTTCACTCTGGAAATCGTGGCAGTAGATGCTCCTGTCTGTTCGGCTACTTCCATATAGGTGTGACCTTCTTTGAGCATCTTTGCAACCTCAAACCGCTGTGCCAAAGACAGTAATTCATTGACCGTACACACAGCCTCAAAAAAATCAAAACATTCCTCCTCATTCTCCAATGTAAGAACTGCCTCAAACAATTCACTTACCGCTTGCGTTCTGACACTCTTCCCCATAATCTACTCTCCGTATATCCAGTCTTTTCCTCACAGCTTGAACCTGAAAGGCCTTTGATAAGCACAACTGTATCTTTCACTCTTTACAGTATTAAAGTATTTTCATTATAATATAGTTAATTCATTTATGCAACTATTTCTTTGTAATAGAAAATCGAACCCGCTGAGCGGATTCGATTTTCCCTTATGTTCTCTATAATTTGGCCTTCTCATTAATCCAGATGGATACCGTCTCCCGATTCACATAAAATTCGCCACAGCCTTCCTCATCAATCCAGATATTATATTTGGCATTCCCCAGAGCATCCTTAAAGAACATTCCTGCAAACTGCTTTCCTATATACATTCGCTTGCTCCCTCCGGTGCTGTCGGACATCACGACTGCAATTCCGGAATCCTTATGCTCCTCATCTCCCTCTCTGGTCCATCCGACTACATTATAATCATCAAAATAATCATGCTGTTCTCCGTACGCAAAACGCTTCCGGATCTTCATCATTTTATTGAGCAGCGCCTTTTTTGCCGGAATCTGATCATGCCCAATGCCGTAATAATCTCCATAAAACACACACGGATAACCGTCCTTGCGCAGCAATGTGATCGCATAGGCCAGTGGCTTGAACCACTCCTCTACCCATGATTCCAATGACTGTCCCGGCTGTGTATCATGATTATCCACAAAAGTAACCGCATGAAACGGATGCCTGCTTACCAACGTATCATTCAACAGGGATGCCATATTATACTCTCCATGTGCCCTTGATGCATCATGAAAATGCAGATGTAACGGCACATCAAACAGCGACATCTCATAATTGACATTTGAGAGATAGCGTTCCAAGCGTTCCACATCCCAGTGCCAATACTCACCTACACAGAACAGCTCCCTTCCGCTCAGCTCCCGCATATCCTGAATCCAATCCCTGTAAAAAAAGTACCCCGTCTGATGTACGGAATCCAATCGCAATCCATGCACTCCGGTCATTTTCAAATACCACGCACCCCAGCGATAAAGTTCATCCTTCACCTCCGGATTCTCCAGATCCAAATTCATCCCCATCACATAATCGTACTCATCGGCCTTTGCATCCACCACATTCTCCCATGTTCTCCCGGTCACTTTCGAGACGATATCCTTTGTCTCCCGACCGTCCCAATCAATGCCATCAAAATGTGTCCAATTCCATGTAAAATCTGAATACTTTCCTTTTCTTCCCGGAAAAGTGGACTTTGTCCATCCGCAGATAACCTTCTCATCTCCTACCATTTGGTTCCGACTGCCGGCATTGAACTCATCTGCCGTTATGAGTTCTGTCTCATCTGCTCCAATTCTGCGATTCAATCCTACATCTGCATAAATATCAATTCCCTTCTTTTGAACCGCCTTAATCATCTCAATGTATTCCTTCTTCGTGCCATACTTGGTAGGAATACTTCCCTTCTGATCAAACTCTCCCAAGTCATACAGATCATACACGCCATACCCTGCATCTTCATCACCGTTCACTCCCTTATAAGCAGGCGGAACCCAAAGCGACGTTACGCCAAGTGCTTTCAACTTGGAAGCCTCCTCCATAACACGCTTCCACAGACTGTGATCCTCCGGCAAATACCACTCAAAATACTGCATCATTAATCCATTATTGTTCATAAAGGATATCCTCCTGTACATTTAACAAACTCTACATTTGATCTTATCGTTTACAAATGCCTTGATATAGATAAAAGTATATCAAATTTACTATAAAACTGCAAGAAGATACCCTTTAAAATCTACTTCGTGTCAGCCGCCGCCTCCGCAAAACGATTATCCACCAATTCCTCATATGGTACACGATTCTCAAGCTCACCGGCACCTGTCAGTATATTTTGCAGCAGGTCAAAGCTGCTCTCCTCAAAGATCAGATTTTCTTTCCAAGTATCCTGCTCATAGTACCGGGTCACGATGGTGACAAGGGTATCATAATCCGTTTCCTCAAACTGCGGGGCAATTACCTTTGCAATCTCTTCCGGTGTGTGTGAATTGACATACCCCATCCCCTTTTGCAATGCATTTGTAAAGCTCTGTATTGTGCTTTCATTGTCCTTCAGATATCCTTTGGTGGTACAATAAGAGGTATATGGCACATAACCAGAATCAACTCCCAGGGATGCCACAACATATCCTTCTCCTGCCTTTTCGAGCGCAGTTGCAGATGGCTCAAATTCTACCGTAAAATCTCCCTGTCCTCCGGAAAATGCGGCAGCCGTACTGCCAAAATCTATACTTTGATCAATCGTCAGATCAGAGACCGGATCTATATTGTTCTTTTGCAGGATATATTCAAATACCATTTCCGGCATTCCTCCTCTTCTGCCTCCCAGTACATTCTTCCCCTTAAGCATTTCCCATGAAAACTCGTCGATTGGTTCTCTGGCAACCAGAAAATTCCCGGCCCGCTGGGTCAACTGGGCAAAATTCACTGCATAATTGGATGCATCCTCCGCATACAGATAGACTGATGATTCTGCGCCCATAAACCCGATATCGGCCTCGCCAGCAATCAGAGCAGACATCGTCTTATCGGCCCCAAAGCCGGTCACCAGTTCCAAATCAATTCCTTCTTCCTTAAAATAACCTTCTTCAATCGCCACGTATTGTGGGGCATAAAAGATGGAATGTGCCACTTCGTTGAGAGTTACCTTAGTCAGAGCACTGTCTTTTTTTCCACATGCTGTACAGGAGGTAAGAATCAAAACCACTGCCAGTATACATCCTCCCAATCCATTTACAATTCGCTTTCTTTTCATTGCCAGCTCCAAATACTTTTTTTGTATTATATGCATATCACCAAAAAAGGTTCTTCCGGTATCCATCTCCATGAAAGCTAACCTGTCGCAAGCTTTTTTTACAAAAAACTTGCGACAGACTAATTGCACAGATGTAAATTGAAATGTATAATCATTTTATAGTCGTACAAACGAAATCGTACCACTATACATTACTGTTCAATCGATATTCGATCGATTATAGAAGTGTACCTGACACTTCCTGTCTAAAAAAGGATACCCCAAACAGGTATCCTTTTTCTCGTTCTCAAAAATTACAGGCATGGAGCCTTTTTATCAAAAGCAGGATTGAATGCATAAAAGTTCTTCGCATCGAGATCATCCTGAACCAGCCGCAGGCTTTCTCCAAACCGCTGATAATGTACCATCTCACGCGCTCTCAAAAACTTGATAGCGTCATACACATCCGGTTCATCCCTGCACAGGCGCAGAATATTGTCATATGTGATTCGAGCCTTCTGCTCTGCCGCAAGATCCTCTTGCAAATCCTCTATCGGATCTCCGGTTGATTGTAAAGACGCCGTTGAAAACGGAACACCACTGGCTGCCTGTGGCAAGATTCCAATGGTATGATCCACATAGTATTGATAAAATCCCGACTCCTCTATCTCATTTATCGTCAGGTTCTTTGTTAATTGCGTAACGATGGTTGCAATCATTTCCTCATGACCTAATTCCTCGGTACCGATATCCGTCAACACACCAATCACCCGGTTATCCGGCATCGCATACCGCTGGGACAGATACCGGGTGGATGCACCCTTCTCACCATCCGGACCGCCAAGCTGCGTTATGATCGCTGTTGCCAGCTTCGCATTGGTCGTCTTAATATTGACCGGATACTGCAGCATTTTCATATACGTCCACATTAACAATCACACTCCTTCTGCCACGGCCACGGTTCATTTCCCCATGTCCAGAAATTCTCATCGTCCACACCATAAACCGTAAGCGGCTCAAATTTCTTTTCAAAAATGGAAACCGCTTTTTTAAACTTCTTATGGTAGTCATGATACGTATCCAGTGCACAGGAATCTTCCGGGTGCGTATCCAGATAGAGCGCTAACTCGATGATTGCAAAATTGGTGGAACGGATCACTTTCATCAGATCCTTCTTACTCAGATTCTCCATTTTTAACACCTCACTCCGCAAAAGATTTTATTGAGGTCTTTAAAAATGGTTCCCTCCATCAGGCCACAGTCGGCATCATACAGATCTCCCCACTGCTGCCATGGAACATACGCCATTACGACCGGAAAGTAGTCCCCAAGCCTTTCCATCGGATCTTCTTTGTGACAGTCCTTCTTCGACACCTTGCAGACACATTCCACCTCCATGCCTCTGCTGTCTCCTCCGTACATTCCCCGATTCTGCCTGCCGGCATTTTGCATCTCACGCTGCCGGTAGCCCTGATTGGAATTCATCTGATTGCGACATCCTCTTTGTCCCGCAACATTCATATTACGATAGGTCTCCAAGAATATTCTCCTTCATTCCTTTTACTACATAGTATGAGGAGTTCAGAAAAATGTTACAATCTTGCATCCTACTATTCTATGCTTCCTTTTCCATAAACAGTACTGCCAACATGCCCGGCCCTGTATGTGTGCCGATCACCGGTCCAATCTTTGCAATCCGGATATTCTCTGCCTTTGTCTTCTCTAACAGCTTATCCTTCAGAGCCAGAGCCCTGTCCTCGCAGTCTCCATGTGCAACAAAGACCGTATGTTCCGTGTCATCCATATAATCATTGATCTTAGAAATCATATATTCTTCACACTTCTTATTTCCCCGCACCTTGTTCTCCACATACAGTTTGCCTTCCTCATTCACGCTGATCACCGGCTTGATCTTCAGTGCGCTCCCAAGCATAGCCTCCGCAAAGGAGAGCCGTCCACCCCTTTGCAGGTGAAAGAGGTCATCTACTGTAAACCAATGTGCGACGCGGCTGCGATTTGCGATCACCCAATCCTTTAACTCATCTAATGACATACCTGCTTCCTTCTTCTGTCCTGCCAGATTCAGAAAGTAGCCCAATCCTGCCGAAGCACAAAGGGAATCCACTACATGGATCGTCCGCTCCGGAAAGTCTTCTTCTAGCATTTCCTTTGCCAGAATGGCGGACTGACAGGTTCCACTCATCCCCGAGGTAAATGCTACATATAGAATATCCTCCCCCCTTTCCAAAATAGGGGTAAAGAACTCTGTATAGGTCGCGGGATTGATCTGTGAGGTCGTAGATGTTTTCCCCTGACGCAGGGCATCATAAAATTCCTCTATTGTCATATTCCGTTCATCCGGATAATGCAGGATCTCCTGTCCATCCAGATTAAACGCCATCGGAACCACCTGAATTGCATATCGCTCAATCAGATCCAACGGTAAATCAAGGGTTGCATCACTTACTAATGTGTAACTCATTTTTCAGCCTCCTATATATCTTCTTTCTTTGAAATCACATTCCCTAATACTTTGTATAATTTGTCCACATCCACCGGCTTGGCCAAATGTGCCTGCATGCCTGCCTGTAACGATTCCTGCACATCCTCCTCGAGTGTATTGGTCATCAGTCCGATAATCGGTACCGTCTCTCCATCCTCCTTACCGGAAATCCGAATACAGCGGGTCGCTTCTCTCCCATCTGTATAGGGCATATGCACATCCATCAAAACTGCATCATAATAAAAGGATGGTTTTGAGATAAAGCGGATGACCGCATTTCTTCCATTATCAACGGAATCAACCACAAAGCCGGCCACCTCCAAAAGCGCTCTCATCGCATCCCGTGACATCTCATTATCCTCCGCTAACAGAATACGTTTTCCACTGAAATTCCGAATCTCGACTGCGGATTTTCGTTTTATCATTTTCCCTCTCTCCTGCACTCCAAACGGGAGGGTAAAATACAGATTGGTTCCCTGTTCTGTTACATGCATGCCAATATCGCCACCCATCATCTGAATGACGCGTGCAGCCAGCGAAAGTTCAAAATGTGCCTCATCAATATAACCGCTTTCCGTCGGCGCCGAAAAACCAAAAATACTCTTCTTCACCTTATCATTCAGTCCATTCCCCGTATCCTGTAACAAAAACCGGATATACACCGTCTTCCCATCCGATGCAACCTGCTTTGCGATCAGCCTGAGCTCGCCCGAAAGCGGAATATAGGAAATTGCATTCTGAATCAGGGTACAGAGTACCTGATGTACCCGAATCTCATCTCCGATCAGGTTTCGATATTGACACTGTGACTCCATATAAAACTGAATATTTTTCTTTTCTACCTTCTCCCGTACTGCAAGATCAATCCTGTTAAAGAGATAGTCCAGTTGAAACGGCTGTTTGGAGATTCGGATTGCCTCCTGATCCACATTCACCGTTTCCAGCAGCGAATCCATAACCTGAATCATATGTTGAACATAGGTATCAATATTCGTAATACATTCTAACAGCTTCTCCTCATCCTTATATACCTGTCTGGCCACACTTGCCATACTGATAATTCCGCCAAGCGGCGTACGGATCTCATGGGAAATATTTGCCAATACCTCACTCTTGAGCTCCGCTGCCGATCTTGCCGCCATCAGGGAATCCAACAATTGTCGTTGTTCCTCAATCTGCGTACTTCTGGCCTGATCCACGTCCTGAAATAAAATATAGACAACCTGATTCTTATTGGCTGTATTCTCAAATAGCAATATGGCATTCATGAAGTGAAAATCTCCCTCTGCTGTTCGATAACGGAAATCCAGCTCCTTCTGTTGTATTCCATTGCGATATGCCTCATGTAGATAATTGATATCAAAGCATTCCACAAACTTCTGCCGATCATCCATATGTAAAATGGAAACCCACTCCAACACAAAATTCAAACTATAAGAACCACCATTTGTTATATGTGCATCCGTCAAATCATAAAAGATATCTTTTCGTATCTCTACACCGATCACCACCTTATACAGTGACCGCAGTGCGAAGATAAACCTCTGATCTAAGGTCCGTCTGTGTCCTGCCGCCCGCTCATCTCTCTGCCTTTGCATCGTAAGAAGATACCGTCTCCGGCCTCCCTGTTTCTGAACCTCTGTCACTGAAATGCGGAATACCGCCTCCAAATTCGAAAGATACAGACTGTCCTCTCCATTTTTCAGGGTTTCGTCCTTCAAAATACAGTCCTTGCACCTGCATGTTCCCCCCCTGAACGCTCTGTAACACAAGTCGCCCGGCTTTATATTGGGATACTGGTCTACCGCATAATCATTGGCAAACAAGATCTTATCTTCCTCATCCACCACATAGATCAACGTTCGGGTCATCTCATTGGCCAGCCGGAATAACCCTCCATCACTTCCTCCGGTCATCTCATGATAAAACTGCTTGATCATCTGCTCATTGAGCAATTTGAGCAGAACATGTACCGCCTCGGTCTCCTCATCCTCCATCTCACGCTGCTGATCCCAACCCATAATAATATATCCGATGATGTTACCATGCTTGCGCATCTGGAATTCAATGACCGTTGCAAGTCCTACATCCTCATAAAACGTTCGTTCCTCATCCTCCAGACAGTTGCGATCCTCCACCACGTACATATCGTCTTCCTCAAAATGGCATGATTCCGATAAGACAGCCAGACCATCCTGTAAGGACACCTTGCGCGGATGGCTGCCCGCCTCCCACTCATAGGCAATCTTCGGGTCGAACAGTCCCTCCTCATAATGTATGATATACATGCTGTCTACCGCCAGTTCATTAATCATATACTCCATTGTCCGCTCAATTCCTTTCGAAATACTGGAGCTATGAAATAGATTATCAATTACATCTGCACTCAATACGCTCATACTCTCAACTTCTCTTAATCTCCATCCATTCCGGCACATGCAATCCGCCTCAAGCCATGTACCCTGTCACCTGCTACATCTATCTGCTATTTTATCACACTTTCCACCTTTTGAACAGTAACCATTTACATCCCATAAAAGCAAATCCCTAAAAGTTTATCTTGCAGGTTCCGGCAATGATTGCTATACTGTATCTGTTCAGGTTCGATTCTGTGCTGAGCTTGAACCGGAATGTAAATTTTAACGAATACAAGGAGAAAGATCATGGGTGGATTTTTTGGAGTTGTCGCACAAGAAGACTGTATGTTTGATCTGTTTTTCGGAACGGATTATCATTCCCATTTAGGAACCAGACGGGGAGGCCTTGCTGTATATGGAGAAAAAGGCTTCGACCGTTCCATCCACAATATTGAGAATGCCCCATTCCGCACCAAGTTTGACAAGGATGTACAACAGATGCAGGGATACATGGGGATCGGCTGCATATCTGACTATGAGCCGCAGCCTTTGATCGTTCGTTCCCACCACGGAACCTATGCCATTACCACTGTGAGTAAGATCAATAATACCGATGAGATCGTAGATACCATTTTTTCCAATGGCAATTCTCATTTTCTGGAAATGAGTGGCGGAGATATCAATC
>JAFVCQ010000163.1 GCA_017479085.1 Lachnospiraceae bacterium
TATGTCAGGCGTTATAGAGCGGGTAACAGGTCATATCGAGGACTGGCAGAATGGTGGCGACAAAGTGGAAATACTATCGGAGATGTACGGTGATCTGAAAGGAGATGTACAAAGCTTCAAAACCAATATCTCAGAGGCATGGCAGGAAAGAATACTGCCATCCTTATCTGCAGAATCCCGTGAGGAAGTAGCATCATTTTCCGGTCCCGTTTCCGGCGGCGAAGGCACCATGTCCTCTCTGTCAACAGGACTTAAATGGACCAAAAACGGTAAAGGAAACAGGGTTTTAAAGCTGTCGGAGGAAGAATGGGCACAGATAGATACCATAAAGCTTAATGTGTTTTACGACGATGGTGACGGCTATATAGACCTTGGGCTGGATCCGCTGTTTAAATTTGATGAGGATGGCAACCTTATCGGAGAATACGACGGCACCTGGATCGCTATCGATCGTCAGCCTGTGGCATTTTATCATCTGACTACGATTGATAAGGGTGACAGATACCGTATCCTCGGCTATGTTCCGGCTTTCCTGAATGATCAGCATGTAAATCTGATCCTGGTCTTTGACAACGATCATCCTAAAGGCTATATCGCCGGAGCAAAGGTCATCAAAAACGGTCCCGGCACAGATCTCACCACAGAGCAGATGGTTTCTGATCTGATAGACGTAAAAGCCGGGGACACGGTGGATTTTGTCTGTGACTATTATGAATACAACGGTACCTTCATCAATAACTACTTCTTTGGCAAGCGCATGACACTGTCCAAGGATCCCAAAATCCAGAATGTAAAAGTCAACGGCTCCTTGTCCGCATGTTACATGCTTACCGATAAAGAAGGCAACCGCTACTGGACACCATTGATGGATTGAGGTTTTATGATAATCCCATTAAGGAGGAAAATTTCAATGAAGACAGAAAAAAGCAGATCTATGAAGGATTCAGTGGCTCTTGCCGTACAGAGAGCTTCACAATGGCATTTTAAGGATGAAGATGAATTAAGCGATGTTTCTTACCTTTCCTTTGCAGCGGAAGAACATGATTCAGAATACGGTCTGGATCCGGAGGATGAGGAAAGTTATTACGTGGTAACGGATGATGGAGCCATTGGTCTCACCGAGGACGATGGCGCAAGCGTGGATTGGCTGTACATTCCAAAAGGACATTCTCTGGAAGAATACCCTGAAGTGCTCGCAGAAGAGAGTACGCAAATCTTCTGCAGTTCCTGTGGAAAACCAAATCCCGGAGACAGCGTGTTCTGCACCTGGTGTGGAGCAAAAATATAGGAGGTATCTTATTATGGGCAAAAGATCAAATAGCTCAACTCGTCGCATACAGACTGCAATATTTGCGGCAGTAGTTACATGTATAAGCATTTTCAGTAACAGTATATCCTTTGCTGCAGGCACCTACAGTAACCTTGCATACACTTCTAAACCTAAAATGAGTGAGTTTAGCTGGTGGTACAATTGGGTAGCTCAAAACGGAATACCTTACGGTGTGAGATGGCTTGATTCTTCGGAATATCAGGGCAGCTGGA
>JAFVCQ010000164.1 GCA_017479085.1 Lachnospiraceae bacterium
AATTTGAAAAATATTTGTGTATATCAGGCTTTTCGAAATGAGGTATCTTGTGATAAAATAACAGAGTATGCTTTCGAAGCAGGCAAATATGTCTTTGTTCCGGTTACTGATCAGGAGAGCAGGACGATGGAATTTTATCCGGTCACCAGAGATACCAGATGGGTGGAGGGTGCTTATGGAATCTTAGAACCCGTGTTAGAGGAGCATACTCCCGTATTAACAGGAAAAGCACTGATCCTAATGCCCGGACTGGCATTTGACAAAGACCGGCACCGGATCGGATATGGCGGTGGCTATTATGACAAATATCTGGCTGGGCACACCGGACATGTGACGGCCGCACTGTGCTATCATTTTCAGGTGGTGGAGGGTATTCTTCCGTATGAGGATCATGATTGGACACCGAATTATATCATTACGGACAAAGAACAATTTTAAAAAATCAGAGATACCCGGTAGCGTCCGGCTTAATCATGTTCCGAACATATGGAACCACATGTTCCGGAATCGTCACTATATCATTGGAAAAGGAGAAGCAGATCATGGAATTAGAACAGATGGGAAAATTGGCAAAGGAGGCTTCCAGAAGTCTGGTAAAGCTTTCACAGCCGGTGAAAAATGCATGTTTACTGGCGGTTGCCCGCAATCTGGTGGAGAACACGGATGCGATCTTAACGGCAAACCGCAAGGATTTGGAAAACGGCAAGGCAAACAACATGCCGGCATCCCTGTTAGACCGTCTCCGTTTGACGGAAGAACGAATTGAAGGCATTGCGGAAGGTGTGAGACAGGTCGCCGCATTGGAGGATCCGATCGGAGAGGTGCTTTCCATGAAGGAGCGTCCGAATGGATTACTGATCGGGAAAAAAAAGGTTCCTCTCGGTGTCATTGGAATCATCTATGAATCCCGTCCGAATGTTACAGTGGATGCCTTTTCTCTCTGTTTCAAGACGAGCAATGCGGTGATCCTTCGGGGCGGTTCCGATGCGATCTATTCGAATATCGCCTTTGTAGACATCATCAAACAATCGTTAGAAGAAAACCATGTCACACCGGATGCGGTATTTCTTCTGACCGATACCAGCAGGGAGACAGCTACGAAGCTGATGCAGCTAAATGACTATATTGACGTGCTGATCCCACGGGGTGGTGCCGGACTGATTCGTTCCGTTGTACAAAACGCAACTGTTCCGGTCATTGAGACAGGTACCGGTAATTGTCATGTATTTATTGATCAGACAGCGGATGTGGACATGGCCGTTGCCATCGTAAAGAACGCAAAGCTACAGCGGTTAGGTGTATGTAACGCTTGCGAATCCCTTGTCATCCACAAGGAGATTGCAGATCAGGTGATTCCAAAGCTACTTACGATGCTAAAGGAGAATGGCTGCGAGGTTCGCGGGGATTCTGTGGTAAAGAGCTTTGATGACAGTGTGGTCACTGCAACAGAGGACGACTACGCGACAGAATATCTGGATAAGATCATCTCGGCAAAGGTTGTGGAGAATCTTGACGAGGCGATTGCGCACATCAACCGGAATTCGACCGGACATTCGGAAACCATTGTCACAAAGGATTATGACAATGCACAGAGATTTTTGAACGAAGTGGATTCGGCGGCCGTTTATGTAAATGCATCGACCCGTTTTACCGATGGGTTTGAATTCGGTTTCGGCGCAGAGATCGGCATCAGCACCCAGAAGCTGCATGCAAGGGGGCCGATGGGGTTAGAGGCATTGACTACCACGAAGTACATTATTTACGGGAACGGACAGGTTCGGCCTTAGAATCACAGTTCCTTTAGCCGCTTCCTGCACAGAACCTGCAGGAAACAAACGATAGCGATACATTTTGAAACGGAACAGATTTTGACAAGTCATAAGGAGAACGAAATGGAAACAAAATTCACGGGAAGCAAGGATTATGTGGCAAGCGAGGAGCTGATGGCAGCAGTTGATGTTGCCATTGCACTTCAAAAGCCGCTGCTGATCAAGGGAGAACCGGGCACAGGCAAGACCATGTTAGCGGATGCCATCAGCCAGTCCCTCGGCAAGGATCTGTATATCTGGAATATCAAATCCACAACAAAGGCTCAGGACGGTCTTTACGTCTATGACACGATCCAGAGACTATATGATTCCCAGTTTGGGGAAGAAGGGGTAGATGATATTGGGCATTATATCAAGCTTGGAAAACTTGGGGAGGCATTTCAGGCAGACAAGCAGGTTATTTTATTGATTGATGAGA
>JAFVCQ010000165.1 GCA_017479085.1 Lachnospiraceae bacterium
TATGCTCGAAGTATCCGAGAAAACCACGAAGAAAAGAGCGTGTGTTCTGATGCAGCTTGGAACCAGGCGACAGAGATATTATTTCTCACAGGACGGTACATTGAGCATTGGAAGGACGGTTGGAACGAAGCCGGGATGCGTGCAGCTCAAAGGAGATAAACAGGTAAGTGGGCTGCATTGTAAGCTCTGGTATGATGACCGGAGTGGAAGATTTGCAGTACAGAATTATTCCGGGAATAAAACATTTACCAGCCAGGGAATACTGGATAAAAATCAGACAGCATATCTGATAAAAGGAGAATGGATATACGTACAGACAACGAAAGGGCGATATATATTTTATCTGGAGGTGGAATGACGTGTTTGGCAGACATAAGAAGGAAAATAACGTATCACGAAATGATATCATGCAACAGCCTGTTTCCCGTCAGGTGGAACGCAAGGTGCCGGAGCTTACCACCATGGTGCGTTCAGCCACGGGAAACCGTAAGTACCAGCAGGATGCTGCGTATGTTACGCCGAGCAAGGTTCTCGCATCGAATAAGAGGACAAGGGTGATGGCTTTGGTATGTGATGGTATGGGCGGAATGGCCGATGGAGGCAAGGCGAGCCAGACGGCGATTCGGATGATGGTGCAGGGCTTTGACAAAATCGAGAAAGTACCGGAGGTCAATATTCCGGAATTTTTTCGGAGCGGTATTAAGGCAATCGACCGGACGATTCATGATTTTCCCAAGGAGGATGGAAAGGGATCCGGAACGACAATGGTTGCCTGCATCGCAGAAGATAACCGCCTGTACTGGGCGTCTGTGGGGGACAGCCGGATCTATATTATCAGAGGAAACCAGATGCAGCAGGTGACAAGGGATCACAATTACTGGCTGCGACTGCAGGAGATGGTACAGGCAGGGAAATTGACAATGGAAGAGGCAAAGGCAAAGCGACAGAAGGAGGCACTGATCAGCTTTCTTGGAATTGGAAACGTCAGCCTTATGGATATCAACACAACTCCGTTTGAAATGCAGTATGGAGATGTCATCATGCTTTGCAGTGACGGAATTACCAAGACATTACCGGATGCGCAGATCAAGAAGATCATTACGGCCGATGAGGTGAAGCCGGAGGAAAAGGCGAAAGCACTTGTAGAGGCGGCAACCCATGCGAACTCCCATTCACAGGATAATACAACGGTGGCATTGATCCACTATCAGGAAACAGATATTAAGAAGATATCATCGGTAAACAGATGATACTTCACAATAATAAACATGAATCTTATATACATGAAAGGGGATAAGAATATGAATTTAAGCAGATGTGAAAATGGACATTTTTATGACAAGGAGAAGTATCCGACCTGTCCGCATTGCTCAGGTGGAAGTGCTTCTGACGACAGCCTGACAACCGTATTTACCGAAGGAGATGTAACAGAACCTGCTTTTCCGCAGCCGCAACCGTTACCGGTTGCACCTTCACCGGTAGCACCGACAGCGGATCCGGGTCTGCCGATTGCGGGGTTTGGTGTAGATGAGCCGACTATGCCGTTGCCAGATAACGGACCGGATACACCGACTTTACCATTAGAGGATATACCAACACCAGCATCCATGCCGACAGAGGCCGGTGATGACGATGATGACCATACCGTAGGATTCTTTGATGATGATTTCTTCGCATCGCCTAAGACAGAGTCTGTTGGGGTAAGTCCGGCTGCTCCACCAGTTGTTAAGGCACCGGTTGCGAAGCTGGGTACACCGTGTGTTGGATGGTTGATTGCACTCGGTGGAGCTCATATCGGCACGGATTTCCGTCTGAAGGTCGGCAAGAACTTCATAGGAAGAAGTCCGCAGATGGATGTTGCACTCACAGAGGATAAGAGCGTATCCAGAGACCGCCATGCCGTAGTCGTATATGAGCCAAGGGAGCATCTGTATCTGGTACAGCCAGGAGAAGCGAGCACTCTGGTATACCGGAACGAGCAGGTTGTACTTAGTCCGGTCAAATTAGAGGCATATGATGTGATCACAGTCGGGGATGTGAATCTGCTATTCATGCCACTGTGTAATAAAGAGTTTAACTGGAATTCAGTATTGGAAGAGATGAAGAACAAAGCACAGAGATAATAGAAAAGAGGCATGGTATGAACAGTAAGGCAAAGGGATTGCGTATTGCTGGCGGAGTCAGCATTTTGTTGAATATTATCATATTTTTTCTGCCCATAGCAAAATATGAACCTATGAATTATCCGATCGAGAGATTCTCGCAGTGGGACTATGTAGTGAATGTTTTTTCCCCGGAAGCACCCTACGGGGCAGTATCTTCCACGGGAAGGTTTATGTGGATGTTCCTTCTGATTCTTGTTCCGCTTATCGTATCTCTGGTGGCGGGAATCTGGAAAATGGTTGGAGATGACCGACAGATTGTGAGCAATATTTTGATCTTTGTAGTGTTTGGATTGTATATGCTTTTATTCCTGTCCATCGGCAGCTTTTTTCCGGAACAGGAGTATCAGCGGGATATAGCGGGAATATGTAATCTGCTCGGTTCAGCGGTTGCGAGTCTGCTTGCGCTGTTTGCCTTACTGTCGAAAGAGGAGAAGACGGAGGAAGCGATTCTGACCGACATCCCTCAGGTTCAGGAGATCAAGCAGGAACAGGTCAAGGCAAAGTACAATATTATCACAGAGGAGAAATCTATCAATCCATTCGACAGCTCTGCCTCTGCTGAAGCGGCCTCCGGCTCACAAATCGGACAACAGACACCACAGCAACCCAATCCGGCATCACAAATGCCGCAACAGTCGTATTCCACACCACAGGATGCTCCACCACAGGCATCTGCACTGCCTGCACAAGTGATTCCTCCATATGTTCCGGGACCACCAAAAGGTGTCATGGTAGGATTGACAGGAATTTATACGGGAGCAGTCATCTCTTTTCGGGATGGTGAAAGTATACGGCTTGGACGCATGACGGACAATGACCTGATATTTGACGGACAGGATAAGGTCAGCCGGAATCACTGCTACATAAAATGGAATGGCACAGAACAGAAATTCCTGATAAAGGATTCCTCCAGTAATGGAACCTTTGTCAATGGATCGGAAGACTGTCTGCCGCGGAATATAGAGATTGAGGTTCCAATCGGATCGGTACTTGCAATCGGAGACGAGCGCAATACATTTCGATTGGAATAGAAGGAGTATGGAACATGGCTAGTGAATTATGTATGAATTGTTTTAGCGTGAAAGGACAATATGAGGTCTGTCCTTACTGTGGATATGTAGAGGGAACTCCTCCGGCGCAGCCACACTGTCTGACTCCGGGAACCATCCTAGGGAATCATTTTATTGTGGGTACCGTGATCGGTTTCGGTGGATTTGGTATTACCTACAAGTGTTATGACACTACATTGGGTATTACCGTTGCAGCCAAGGAATTCTATCCGATGGGGTTGGTCAACCGTTCGCCGGGACAGAGTAAGGTAGGACTGCTGTCGGGTGATCGGAGGACACAGTACAGGGAGCAGTTAAAGCGTTTCCTTATGGAGGCACAGAGTGTCGCACAGTTCGGCAAGGCAAAGGATATCGTGAACATCTATGATTATTTTGAGGAGAACGGAACCGCCTATATTATTATGGAATACATTGACGGAATCCTTCTGAAGGATTACCTCGAAAAACAGGGAGCAATGCCTCCGGATGTTGCCATGAGCGTGATCATGCCGATCATTGAAGCTGTAAAGAAGATTCACAGCAAGGGCATTATCCATCGGGATATCAGTCCGGATAATATCTTTATCACTGATGAGAATTCCATCAAGATCTTTGACTTCGGCGCGGCACAGCTCAATAACAGCAAAGAAGGTATGGCGGGTGAGAAGGTTATCAAAGTCGGCTACTCTGCTCCGGAGCAGTACCGCGACAAGAACCGCCAGGGCTTCTATACAGATATCTATTCGGTGGGGGCAATCTTATATCAGATGCTCACCGGAAGAAAACCGATCGAATCTACAGAGCGGGAATATAAAGATAAGATGCGATCGCCGATGGAACTAGGTGTTAAAGTGAATTCCAATGTGGATCGTGCAGTCATGGAGGCCATGGCGGTGCGACCGGAATTCCGTTATCAGGGAATTCAGCAGTTTGAGGATGCCCTGCGGAATAAGCGCGTGGCAGAATATCCAAAGGAGAAGATCCGCAAGCGGAAGCGAAAGCGGAATTGGATTATCGGCACAGCAGCTACGCTGGTACTGGCGATGGGGGTGACGATTGCGCTTACGAAGACGGTGCTGAAGCCAAAGAGCGAAATTTTTGATTCAATCATTAGTGAAGAGACGACCATTACCATCTGGGTGGAGAATGAGGATCAGTTGGAACAGCTGGAAAGCCTGCGGGATAAAGGATTCAAACAAGGTGGAGAAGGAGACAAGCTTGCAGCGGAGGAACAGGCGAATCCGGATAAATGGGAAAAATTCTGGAAGGAAAATGAAAAGGTTGAGGTAAAGATTGAGGTAAAACCAGATATGGCAGAGGCATTGTCTTCCACACCGGAAAGTGAGCTGCCCAATATGTACCTCACCGACCATGTTCCTTCATCCCAGAATACA
>JAFVCQ010000166.1 GCA_017479085.1 Lachnospiraceae bacterium
CCCGATATACTTCCCGGAGCCTGGATGCTTGGTATATCCACTTTTTGCTGTTGGTGAAATGGCCCATGTCCAACGGCTGTTTATGGTGTCTTTCTCAGACTTATAATAGAACTCCGGAATATATACTACCGTGTCATTAGCAGCCTGATCGAACCGGCTGTCTGTCTCCGGAACAAATTCTGTTCCGATGACATTGTACCGCTTCATATCCTTCCACGGAGCAATATTATCGAATGGTGATGATCCGCTGCCGGATATCGATGCTGCTGGTGCAGGATCCGCAAAGGATGCCGCTGCCCCTCCTCTTGATAAGGTCGTTTCCGGATCAGTATAATCCCACTGAACCGCGTACGCTCCCGTCACTTCGAATCCTGGTGGGTAGAATTTTTTCGGCGCTTTATACTGTGCATAAACACTCAAATTGCTCTGTACATTTGTCGTGACTTTATCCCATGACAGGAATATATAATCATCTCCATTGGTCGATACAGGCGGGTTCGTTCCGGCATAAGTTGCCGTACTGCCCTGCTGGACGGTTGTCCGGTATAGTTCCGTTGAGCGGTCATCGTTGTACCAAATCACAGTATATACCGGGATATATGACGCTGTGTAGGTAGTATTTCCTGTTACTTTTGTAATAGCCGGAGTCCATCCGGTAAAAGATCCTCCCCCGGAAGTCGGGTTCTGTGGCGTGGATCCGTTGTAAGTAGGAGTTGTTCCCCACGGCACATTGTTATCTGTCTCCAGTGTCGTCCCATCAGAATTCTTCCAATATACCGTGTATGTCCTGACATCCCATCTGTAAGCTGCATATACTGTTCTATCTGCGATTACATCTTTAATTGCATCCGGATCCGCAGCTTGTGAATCCATTTCTGTATTCCAGCCAAGGCCGGTATAGCTATAATGGCCATCGCTGCTGTTCGCCCTCGCGGGAACACTAGGAGCACCTTCCTGAGGTGTGCCATTGAGACATGTGACTGTCTTTATAGTGTTTGTGCCATCATATGTCTTATAAGTCAGAGTACTTTCCACATAGTCAGCTGTAATTCTCAAATAAGGATATCTATGATTAAATTCTGCTATTTCCGCACCGGTAAGGGAGCCGGTGTGGATAGTGCCACTTACCTGTGCAGTGTCTACATTGTTACCGTTTTCATCCAGTCCTCGCATGGTATCCAGTAGATCTAACAGATCTTTGATCTCTTCTGCGTCCTCTGCCTCCCAGGCGATGCCGATCAGGCGGACACGGGAATTTGTAGGAATCGCATTGAGGATTGCCTTGCTGTCAACTGCACTGCTCACATTTTCCAGCCTCAGTGTTGATATGCTAGCAAATGACGGGATCACAAATTCTGTGATGGCTTTCTGATTCACGATCGTCAGGTTGGTCATAGTTGCCGGTAGGTGGAGTTTTTTAAGCACTCCTCCGTTTGGCAAGGTCAGGCCCTGAATCTTTGTGCCATCAAAATACACTTCCTCGACAATCTCGCATCCGGAGATATCTACCGTGGTCTGTGTATGTCCAACCATGCTGGTATCACCAAGGCCAGAGCAGTTCCGGACATCGATGGATTTCAAAAGGACGTTACTTCCCAGAGACAGGCTGTAAAGGTTCGGGTTGTCATAATTAGAATCACCGTCACCAATCTTTACGGATTGTAGCCTTGTAGCCATGGAAAAGTCGGCAAAACCAACTTTCAGGCCGGACAGATCTCCGACAGATTTCAGCTGTGGAGCTGAGTAAATGTAAATCTCTGTGTCGTTTACACTGTCAAGTGGGCAGATCAGCGTGGTTGTTTCGCCCTTCTCTCCTCTTTCACTGACCATATAAGATCCGTATTTAACAGAAGGATAGATGTCTGCGTATGGGGTAACGGTGATATTGGCTTTTGCGTAACCTCGAAGCTGAATCACCTGTGATAAAGCTTCCCCGGCATTCCATTTGGAATCCATGTACTTGAAACGGTTGATCAACCACCATTTACGCTGTTCTTCTTTTGATCCCTGCATCATGGGCAGATAAACAGCCGTGGCTTCTTTGCCCGGATCCGGACTGATCAACGGGTCAATGTATTTGAACCAGGAATCTTCAATCCAGACAGCTTCCGGCCACTTCGACTGGTGCTCTTCATACCTGGCTTCCACACTGTCATAGGATATGGTTCCGGCCGAGCGGAGAGATTGATACATCCGGGTAATCTCTGAACTGTAGGAATCTCTCAGATTGCACCACAAAGTAGAATTCTGACCATTGAAGATGTCAGCTCCGCCTGTAAGATGATCGATATCTTCGAGGCCGTATCCGAATACTAAGGAACCTTCATTGTTGGTTCCAAGGCCGGTATCCATGTCGTACGGCTGGGCCGTTGCCTTCCTTGTGGCCACTCTTCCGGCAGCCGTTACATCCGAGCCGTTAAAACCGATAAAGAGGTTCTTTGCCCTGGAATCCACCATCAGGAAGAGTTCTGTGAAGATGTAGTAGAACAGGAATGTATCAAGCTCTGCATATGTTGGAAATTCTGCCTTGAATTTGGCCAGACGGTAATCCGCTGTGTCTGTGGTGTATTCCACATCATCATAAGTGACCGCTGCCGGCAGATTTTCTCCGGAAGCCTGATTTCTATCGGTCGACACTACGAACGATACAAATTCCTGAAGGATATCTGTATCGAGCCATTCGTCAGACGGGAATCTGGCTTCAAAGTCCTTTTTCCAGTTTGGCCACGTTTTTCCCTCGTCGTCTGTGTAAGGTGTCTGATCAAAGTAATCAGATTTAAAAAGAAGTAGGTCAGAGGTATTATTTTCAAATTCCCATGACTCCATCGTGTCATCGTTCGCATATCCATACGGAGCCGGCGCTCTCTTAGGCAGGTTAAAATTGTATTTGCCCAGGAAGGAAACATCTCCTGTAACCGTGTCATGCCAGAATACCACAATTGGGAATCCGTCAATACCCCAGCGGACACGCGGATCCGCAACCATCTCCGGAGTTTTATACGGGCAGGAGTCGTTATAGAGTCTCACCAACTCCACGTTATTCGCACCTTCAGAGGATGCGACGTCGGCTTTCAGGACAAATCGGTTGAAGGGGATGGCTCCCGGCCGGAGTGCATAGCTTGCGGCATGACCGGAATTTAACTCAAACCCTTCCTTGAACTGCATGTCGTAGTTCTTTCTGGCATACGGTGCGGAAGATGTTCCCTGTACATTGATCTGGCATCCCTCAAAGGTAAAGGACCGGGAGGGATACAAAGGATCCGTGTATGACCCTGTGATAGTCTTCTTGTCTCCCTTGTACTGGGGTAGTTCCTCGGCATCCAAGATGAAGTATGGCAGAGAAGCTGGCATGCTGGATACGACAATCTTCCCATAGGCATCATAGATGTTATTCCTGGTAAAGCGGTCGAGCATCTGTGTGCCGTCTCTGGTGTCCGCAATCCAGTTATCAAGGATCTGGTGACGTGTCAGGTTATTGTCATATACTCTGATGCAGTACAGGTCAATCGTGCAGTCATTGGATCCCACGGAGATATTAACTGGCGTGGTCTGTGCGAAGTCATCATCAGTAGGATATTGCACCACTCCGGAAGGAATGCCATTAATATATACAAGCAACAGCCTGTCTTCCGCCCTCTTTTCGGTGACAAATGATACCCGAATGTGATCATCTTCTTTATACTGGACTGTTATCTCGGACTGCTCCGATTTTAACGACGCCTTCTGTGCCGTCAGTGAAAGCCCCCTCCCATCGGATAG
>JAFVCQ010000167.1 GCA_017479085.1 Lachnospiraceae bacterium
CCATCTTTTTTATATTTGATCTGAGTTCCCTTTGTCGTGCTGGCACTGCTGTATATGTATTCCGGATCCATTCTGTACTCTTTCATACTACCTCACCCTCACATCGTCAAAGCCAATCTCTTCTCCATCGAATTTGAACCAAATAAAGTCATCAACATCCACGCCATGGGTAAACCGCAAAATATCATATACATTATACTGCTTCAAATGCATATAACGGAGCATGTCCTGATCACACCGCTCCTCGCAGATCACCCTGTCTTTTAAAGCATCAGCAACACTTAAAAAAGTTGTTGACCGCGGACACGGATGATACAACAGATTATCGGTGTACACTTCATTTTTTACTAATTTTCCATCAACAATCTCCAGTCTTCCCACCTTATCATACCGATGATAGATATCACAGCAAAATGTTATGCCCAAGTGATTGCACCCCCACTACCCTTACTATATATCGGAGCCCCTGCTATTTTTATCATGTGTGTATCCTTTTAATTTTTGAAGCTGTGGATCGGAGCCGGAATCCGCCCACCCCGGTTGATAAACGCGTCGCAGCTGTATTCGTTCACTTTCATGATCGGCGCATACCCAAGCAGACCGCCAAACTGCAGGGTCTCTCCTGCCTTCTTGCCTACCGCAGGGATAATGCGGACTGCAGTTGTCTTCTGATTGACCATACCGATTGCCATCTCATCTGCAATGATACCGGAAATCGTGGTCGCCCTCGTATTCCCCGGAATTGCGATCATGTCCAGACCAACGGAGCATACACAGGTCATGGCTTCCAATTTTTCAAGCGTCAACGCTCCACAGGAAGCCGCATCGATCATCCTCTGATCCTCCGAAACCGGAATAAAGGCGCCGCTTAACCCGCCAACATAAGAAGATGCCATCACACCGCCCTTTTTCACCTGGTCATTTAACAGGGCAAGCGCCGCTGTTGTACCCGGCGCACCGGCATATTCCAGACCGATCTCTTCCAGAATCTCACCGACGCTGTCCCCGATGGCCGGTGTCGGCGCCAGTGACAGATCAATGATTCCAAATGGCACTCCTAATCTCTTGGATGCTTCCTTTGCCACTAATTGTCCTACACGCGTTACCTTAAAGGCTGTCTTTTTGATCGTCTCGCACAGAACCTCAAAGTTCTCTCCCCGCACCTGTTCCAATGCCCTCTTGACCACGCCCGGACCCGATACACCCACATTGATGATCCGGTCTGCCTCTGTCACACCGTGGAACGCACCTGCCATAAACGGGTTGTCATCCGGCGCATTGCAGAATACCACGAATTTGGCCGGTCCAATACAATCTCTGTCTGCGGTAAGCTCTGCGCTCTCCTTAACGATCTCTCCGATCAGTTTCACCGCATCCATATTCAGCCCTGTCTTGGTGGAACCGACATTGACACTGCTGCACACATACTCCGTCACATTTAACGCCTCCGGAATGGAACGGATCAGCATTTCATCATATGGTGTCATGCCCTTAGAGACCAGCGCAGAGTATCCGCCAATGAAGTTCACTCCTACCGTCTTTGCCGCCTCGTCCAGTGTCTTTGCAAGCTCCACATAATCCTTGTCCGACTTACAACAGGAGCTTCCGATTATAGCGATCGGCGTCAGGGAAATCCGCTTATTCACGATTGGAATCCCATATTCCATCTCCAATTCCTTCCCCACCTTGACCAGATCCTTTGCAGAGGTGGTGATCTTCTCGTACACCCTGTCACAGGTTGTCTTCAAATCCTCTGAAATACAGTCCAGCAGAGAAATTCCCATCGTGATGGTACGCACATCCAGATTGTCCTCACGGATCATTGCATTTGTTTCCATTACTTCATTTATATTTATCATAATGATATCCTTTCTTTTCGCCCTTTGCCGGTATCCATTTCGGCATCAATGTCATTAAGTTAAGTATATACCATACCTGACAGCGTCCGGCTTAACTAAATGACATTGGTTCCGGCATTATACCTGCGAATATAATTGGTTAACGTCCTTACAGCCGGTGCATCATATCAAAAATCTCTTCCTGCTGCAATGTGATATTCACACCGATCTCATCGCCAATCTGCTTAAGCTCAGAAGCGATGGTTGCAAAATCCTTGTTGGAATCCTGAATATTGACGATCATGATCATATTGAACCAATCCTCTACGATCGTCTGCGCAATATCCAGAATATTGATCTGATTGCCTGCCAGATATTTGCAGATCTGAAAAATAATTCCTACTTTATCCTTACCTACTACTGAAATCACTGTCTTTTTCATACTTTTTGTTCTCCTTTTCATAGTGTCCTGTATGTACCGCCAGGGAAGCTCCACATAACCCAATGTCACATTAACATTCAATCAGCGCGGAACACCCGCTCCGGTCTGCCACCATCATATTAAAATCCTGATAGTCATTGCTATACGGATTCCCATACAATTCATTTTTCACTGTCTCAAATGCCAGATCGGGATAATTATTCTCCTTACTCAGATGCCCCAGATAAATCCCTTTGATATGGTCATTGAGCAGAGCTCTCACCAACTGTCCACCCCGCTCATTGGACAAGTGTCCCCGCTTTCCCAAAATGCGCTGTTTCAACTGGTAAGGATACGGGCCCACCTCCAGCATACGTACATCATGGTTCGCCTCAATCAGCATGGCATCCGATCCTGACAGAGACTGTACAATATGGTCATCATAGTCGCCCAGATCCGTTGCAACCGACACCTTCTTATCCCCATCCGATAAGGTATAACAGACCGGATCGGCTGCATCATGCCAGATACTGATCGGCTTGATATACAGATCCCTGACCACAAAGGATTCCTCCGGATGGATTCCATGAAACAGGCTGAAATCCACCTTCCCCAGATTCTGATACCGGCTGACTGCCTCTAAGGTCTTACTCGTTCCATATACCGGAATTCCATATTTTCGCAGGATTACACCCAATCCCGCAATATGGTCTACATGCTCATGCGTAATTAAAATGGCATCAATCTCCTCCGGCTTGATGGATAAATTCTGAAGCGCTTCTGTGATCTTCTTAGCGCTGACTCCCACATCGATCAGCACATGGGTATTGTCTGAACCCACATAGATGGAATTGCCACTGCTTCCACTGTATAAACTGCAAAGTCGCATTGTCTTCTCCTGTACTTTCCTAAAATATGTTAATACTCAAACGAACCTATTATAACACATATTTTCTGTTTCTCAAACTTTTTTCATTTCTATTCCTCCATTGTAGCATACTCCATATGATGGATTTATGTCTAAGCCAAATTCATAATATACAGTTCTCTTTGCAAAATAATCAATTAAAATATTGGTATCGATTAATACTTTCATGCACCATACCTCTCATCTCTATATTCTGCAAGCTCTTTTTTCTCATCCAAATTTGAAATGGGGCGTATCATCTTTTCAAGCTTTTCAA
>JAFVCQ010000168.1 GCA_017479085.1 Lachnospiraceae bacterium
GCCTGCTTCATTTTCTGGGGTTCCTGCTCAACCAGCACAAGGATCCGGTCATTTTCTGCAATGGAGGAAAGTCCCTTTGGCAGTGTCCGGTTCAGAATCAGGGCAGGCTTGTCATTGAGCGGAAGATATCCCACATGATCGGCATCTAAACGGATAAAAGCTGACTGGATATTCTTTACCACCCTTTCGACTCTGCCGATGTAGACATTGCCGATTCTCAAGGAGGTATTCTTTGCGATTGGATGACATTCCACCAGATTCCCCTCTTCATAGACCAACAAAAAAGTGGTATCCTTCCAGTTTGTAATGACAACCTGATTCATTCTCTATCGCATCCCCTTTCTGCTCTTCCTTCAGCCTTGAGCGTTACCATTTGAAATCCTTGTCCCACTCTCCAACAGGGACACCAGTTCTCCCTCTGCACTGCGCATATAGGTCTCAATCCGGTGTATCCGGTAATCAAACTTCTGATATTCATAGCCCGTCTCCCTGCACAATGCCTCCACTACCAGCTCCGGCTTCAGATTATACGCACTCCCGGTCGCCAGCAGCATATAGAGCTGATCCCCATCCGGATACAGCTTGAAGATTCCGTTCTTGATATCCTCAACCTTCTCATTCTTCTTGGTTTTCCGGAGCACTTCGATCGTTTCCTTTTCCAGCAGATGACCGGATACTTCTAACAGCTTTGCTTTCCGGTCTGCACACGCTGTATCCTCCTCTTTGTCCAGAATGGTAATGTGATAATCGGAAGCCGCCACGATTGACATGGAATTTTTTGCATCATCCGGAAGCAGAATCACATCCTTTACGGTCATTCCCTCCACCATCTGTTCATTGAAGCGCCGCACAAATTCATCCGAGGACACCAGTGAATTGAATTCCGCATCAAAATATTCTCCCTCACTGGTCACTCCCAGTGCCAGAGGCGCTGCAAAGGACATTAACTGATGTGGACTAAAGCCCTTTGAATAGGCGATATCCAGCCCTGCACGTTTCACCGCCTTCTGAAAAAATCGCATGACATCCAGATGCCCAATGAATTTGAAATGTCCGGATTTCACATATTTAACTCTTACCTTCAAAGCAGACACCTCCTCCAAATCTGGCTGCCCCGCAACCGGAGCATTGTTCCCGACAGTTCGGTGTCACAATCCCCTGCTTTGCCCGTTCCCATTCTGCCGCAAGGAACCGCTTCGTCACACCGATATCAATGAAATCCCACGGAAGAAGCTCGTCCACTTCTCTCTCTCTTGTCGTGTAGAAGGACATGGAAAGTCCGTTTTTCTCAAAGGCAGAAAGCCATTTTTCGTAATCAAAAAACTCTGTCCACGCATCAAAGATACAGCCGCTTGCATACGCATCATAGATCACCCTCGACAGCCTCCGGTCTCCTCTCGCAAAGACACCCTCCAAAGCAGAAACATCCGTTTCATGATAGGTGAATTTCATGGATTTGAAATTGAGCTGTTTCCGGAAGGTGTCCTTCACATGGCGGGCACGATCCCGGTAAGTTTCCGGATCCAGCATCGGTGCCCACTGAAATGGTGTAAATGGTTTTGGCACAAAAAAGGAGGCAGAAGCTGTAATCGATACCTTCCCGTTCCGCTCCTCCTTCGGGATCGTATAATATGCTTCAGCCACTGTTTCGCAGAGTTTGGGAATTCCCTCTGCATCCTCCTCTGTCTCCATCGGCAATCCCAGCATAAAGTAAAATTTTACCTTGTTCCACCCGCCGCGAAATGCCTGCATTGCACCATTCAATATGACCTCTTCCGTCAGTCCCTTGTTGATCACATCCCGAAGTCGCTGTGTTCCTGCCTCCGGCGCAAAGGTCAGGGAGCTTTTTTTGATATCCTGTACCCGCTTCATCACATCCAAAGAGAACGCATCAATCCGGAGGGACGGCAGCGAGATGTTCACATCATCGTTACTGATCTCATCGATCAAAAAATAGATAAATTCCTTCAGACATTCATAATCCGATGAGCTTAAGGAGCTTAAGGAAATCTCCTCGTGTCCGGTGGCTTTGACCATGCTTCTGGCATATCGCTTCAAAAGCTCCACATCCTTCTGTCTGGTCGGTCGGTAGATCATTCCCGCCTGACAGAAACGACAACCCCTGATACAGCCCCTCATAATCTCTAACGTGACCCTGTCCTGCGTCACTCTGATGTATGGTACCAGCGGTTTTTCCGGATAAGGAACCTTGTCAAAGTCCATCACGATCTCCTTGACGACAGTTTTCGGAACCCCCTCCTGTCCGGGTTCAAACGACGCAAGCGTCCCATCCTCGTGATAGCTCACTTCATAGAGAGACGGTACATACATTCCCGGAATCTGCGAAATCCGGTACAGAATCTCCTCTCTGGAGGCACCCTGTGCTCTTGCCGATTTATAAAGCTCGAACACATCATGATACCGGGTTTCTCCCTCTCCAATGTAAAATACATCAAAAAAATCTGCAATCGGTTCCGGATTATAGCTGCATGGACCACCGCCAAATACAATGGGATCCTCCAACGTGCGATCCTTCGCCCAGATCGGGATGCCGGAAAGCTCTAACACCTGTAAAATGTTGGTATAACACATCTCATACTGCAATGTGATTCCCAAAAAATCAAATTCGCGCACCGGTGTCTGAGTCTCCAGCGAGAACAGTAAAATATTCCGTTCCCTCATGATCCGATCCAGATCCGGCCACGGGGAATAGACTCGCTCGCAGTAGGCATCCTCCCTTTTATTGATCATGTCGTAGAGAATCTGAATTCCCAGATGACTCATGCCAATCTCATACACATCCGGAAAACACATACAGAAGCGAATCTCCACTTCTGCCGGATCCTTGCGCACCATATTCACTTCATTCCCGATATATCTTGCCGGCTTTTCAATCTCCATCAGTATCTCATCTGAAAGTGCTAATGTTGTCATCGTCAGTCTCCTGTATTCATGTAAGTCTTTGTAAAATCTTTCATATCATCGTAGGCTTTTCGCACATATCCCATCGCCTGCTTTACCGCAGGACGTTCCTCTTCCAATCTTGTGATCCGGGTGTTCATATCGCTCCACGCCATCGCAGCTCCTTTTTTTAAATCCTGTCCCCCATATAGATAACAGGAAAACAACATGATACATACCAAAAATAAAAACACCTTACCTCCTAAAGGTAATGTCCATGCCGAATCTTCCTCCTCTGTTCCCTCCTGAACATTATTATATTCATAATAACCGTATTTGTACAAATTGTCTATATTTTTTCCCCGGATTTCCTGTGTATTCATGGCATGCTGCCGCCTTAAATGTTCCCTGACCTCCGAATACATCTCGTTCAAATGTATGCTCCTGATATTCCTTTCTCTCATTATATGACAGAACGGAGGACAAATATGCAGACTACATTCACACAACCGCAATCTGTTCCAGAATAAAGGGATCTTTGATATCTGGTCGGGATAGCGGAATTTTTCTGTCATCTGAAAACGATTTCCAAACAGATCCATGAAAAGATCAGAGCAGAAGCTCTCAAATCCCTTTGGAGCCCAGTAGTCACGTGCCAGCATCAGCTTCATTTTCTTCTGGGTCCGTATTTTTTTCGCAGGACTGCTCATACAGATCTCCTGTATCCGTAAAGAGCCGGTTCTCCGGAAAATACTCCTGATAGACTTCCCTGCACACTTCATAATATGCATCATGAAATCCGGGCGTATACGTGCTTTTCACATCATACAGTCCATAGCCGTTTCCCTTTGTACTCTGTTCACCGGTTTGTTTTTTTCTTTCCACTCTGTAGGATAGCTCTCCTTTAATTTTTCCTCCTCTTCGTCTCATTTTGTGCTTACTTCCCTTGCAAGCTTTTCAAGTCGTTCTTTTTCTTCCAGATTGATCTTCCCCATACTGCCTTTCCTTTCTTTCACGATCAACACAAAGTTCTCCCATCAGCCTGATACTCTAAAACATGCGTCCGGCAAGAAATGTCATCCGGATGAAGGTCAGCTCGTCCTCTTCCTGTAACGTGATCGGCGTATCAAGCC
>JAFVCQ010000169.1 GCA_017479085.1 Lachnospiraceae bacterium
AATTTTGATAAAAATAGCTGTTTACAAGACGTTCTGTGATCCGGTCTGTGTACATTGCTCTCTGACTGTCTGTCAGGGCATTGCGTTTTTCAAGCATGGTCTGGCGAAGCTCTTTTTTATTCACTCGGTTACATCCTCTCATCCACTACATATCCGGTCTATAATTTCTTCTATAAGAAGGATTATCTGTTTTCATTCCGTTCCCTTACCATTTTCAGTGAGGTGATCGTTCCGTCCGGATTCTCGATACTGACATTATCCAGAGTGGCTCGCATGTTATTGCGGATTGCTGCCAGATATTCCTGTCTCAAAGCCTGCTGTTCGGCTTTTTCCTCCTCCGTCAAGCCATCTCCTTTGGATTTATGATACAATTCGTTGATTCTGGCAATTTTGCGTTCATCCATGTTCTCTATTATGTCCTTTCTATCAATACATTCTATTCTGTCGGACTGTCCTTCGGGCTGTATCGGGCAATGACCGCCTCTGCAACCTTCATTCCGTCCATGGCGGCAGACAGTATGCCGCCGGCGTAACCGGCTCCCTCCCCACAGGGATAAATGCCCCTGATGTTGGATAAGAAATTCTCGTCCCGTTCGATTCGTACCGGAGAAGAGGTTCTGCTCTCCACTCCGGAAAGAACAGCGTCCCCATGTGCAAAGCCCGGTATGCTCCGGTCAAAGGTCTGTATTCCCTCTATTATAGCACCTGTCATGAATTCCGGCAAACAGGAATAGAGATTCCCAGATGTATAATTTCCTTTGATCTGCGGTTTTACCACACCAAATTCCGTAGTCGGTGTATTCCGGCAGAAATCTTCAAACCGCTGGCTGACCACCTTCCCTTTTCCCTCTTGGAAAACCCTCTGTTCCAACTGCCGCTGAAATTCCATTCCTGCAAGCGGAGAGTCATTCTCAAAATCAGACTGTCTCACCGATACCACGATAGCAGAGTTGGAATTCGTCCCATCTCTTCCACTGTAACTCATTCCATTCACAGCGGTGCATCCTTCTTCCGACGAAGCATTTACCACATAGCCGCCGGGACACATGCAAAAAGAATAGACACCGCGTCCGTCAGATGTCTGGTGTGTAAGCTTGTATGGAGCGGCTGGCAGCAGACCTGCAGCCGCGCCTTCCCCATACATTGCCCGCTGAATCCATGCTGCAGGATGCTCTATCCGAACCCCCATGGCAAAATCCTTTGCGTGCATGGCAAGCTTTTTCTCATACAGCATTGAAAAGGTATCGCGTGCACTGTGGCCGATGGCAACGATCACCTGTTCTGTATCCACCCATGTTTCATATCCCTTGTGGAGCAGCTTCACCTTAACGATCCGGTCATTTTGAATTGCAAAGTCTGCCGCCTTTGTCTGAAATAAAAACACACCGCCAAGAGCTTCGATTTCTTTTCGGATTCCTTTTACGATATGTACCAGCAGATCCGTACCCACATGCGGTTTGCTGTCATAGAGGATCCTCTCCGGAGCCCCATGCTTTACAAATTCCTCCAATACATAGCGGATTCTTCCGTATTTGTCCCTCACCTGCGTGTTTAGTTTTCCATCGCTGAAGGTTCCTGCACCTCCTTCCCCAAACTGTACATTACATTCCGGGTCAAGCGGTTCTCCCTCAAAAAATGCATTCACCTTCTGCACTCGTTCTTCTACCGGAAGTCCCCGCTCCACAAGAACAGGAACATATCCCTCACGGGCAAGAAGCAAAGCGCAGAATAATCCTGCCGGACCGGAACCGATCACCAGTGGATGATGAGGCATCTCTTCTTTTCCATGCTCCGGAGGCCGGTATTCCACCCTGTTTGTTAACATAATATTATTATCGTGAAGTTTTTGGATGACATTTGATTCATTAGGCAGGGTTACACCAACGGAATAGATATAATACACATCCGGTTTCTTTCTTGCATCAATAGATCGTTTTAGTATCTGGTACTCTGGAACCTGTTTTAAACGAAGTCTTCTTCGGATCTGCTGTTCCAGAAACCGGCTATCCCGACTCACCGGAACCCTTATTCCACGAATTTCTATCATACCTGAACCTCCATTATACATTCTCCCCAAAGTGTCTCATTTTCCGAAGGATATTTTTGATATCTATTGCTGTCAGTATACAGAAAGAAATAAATTATGTCAATTGTGTATCTTTTTTCCAATATGTTCCGCTGCCTGTAAGCCTGAGAGAATGGCAAATGTCAGGTTATATCCTCCACACCTCCCGTTCACATCCAACACCTCTCCTGTAATGTACAAATTGCGGTATTTCTTACATTCAAACGACGAAACATCCACTTCCTCCGTTGCGATTCCCCCGCCGGTCACCTGCGCCTTGTCGTAATCCTCCTGATCGATCGGTGTGAACGTCAGCTTTTTCAGGGAGGAGGTGAGACGATTCAACTGTTTTTCTGTCAGCTCGTTCATACGCACTGACGGTTCAAGCTGTAACCGCTTCATTATGTATCGGACAAAGGCATTGGGCAGAATGCCGCTTAATACGAGTGACAGAGAGTATTGGGGAACACGCTCTCTCTGGGATAGCAGAAGTCCCTTAAGCTGCTCCCATGATAATGCCGGAAGCGTATCGATCCATAAACATTCCTGCCATCCGGCGCTTCTGTGACGGTTCAGATAACAGGACAGATTCAGGATGACGATACCGGACAGGCTGTTCTCATTAAACTGCACCTGTCCGGATTCCCGGACGGAACAGGTATCTGTCTTCAGTGTGACAACTGCATCCAGACGTACTCCCTTCGCCAAAGCTGCCATCGGATCCGATACATAGATCGGACTTAATACCGGATAACACGCATGCTGTCTGAGCCCTAACTGCTTGCCGAACCGATATCCATCCTGACAGCCTCCAAGCTTTGGGGAAGCCATTCCTCCGGTGGCAAGAAGCAGATATCTGGCATGAAGGGAAAGATGTTCTTCCCCTTTCCTGGCCTGTATATGGTAGAGTGGTTTTCCATCCGCCTCCTCTGCACGAAGCTCTGTCGCTCTGGTTTCAAAGAGAAACGTAACACCCATTTGATGACTCTTTTCATACAGCAGATTGGTGACCTGTTTTCCCTGATTGGACATCGGATAATAATATCCGTCCTTCTGATACAGCAAAATGCCCAGTTCTTTCAAAAAGTCCGGTATCTCCTGAAAGGAGTGCTGTGACATCCAGTTCCGTACGAAATCGGAATTCTCAGAATGATAGCACTCGTTTCGAAAATCTGAGTTGGTCAGGTTGCACTTTCCATTTCCGGCTTCGCTTAATTTGCGTCCCGGCAGGCTTTCCTTCTCCAATACCAAAATATTCAGTTTGGGATTCAGACAGATTCCTTTACAGGCGGCGGCAAGTCCGGAGGCTCCCGCGCCGATTATGATCAGATCGTAAACCACAGTATGTTCTCCCCTTATGATAGACGTGCGTAAGTCAGCAGCGGTACAAATTGTTCCTAATTCAAAGTTAAATTGTGTCAGGAACCAGATGTGAGAGTTAACTACAAATTATATTCATATGGTATCTTAACTGGAATAATTTTCAAGAAAATTATACAATGCTTTCTCATCCTCCAGATAATATCCGGCCACTACATGTTCCTGCAGCTCCTCGGGCAACAGGTTGATGGGAATCTGGGTATATTCAAATACCGTTTTTTCATCCCCCTTTAAAATGACAACCGTGCCATTATAAGACTTGGCAAAATAACCGGTCAGAATCTGTTTTTGGTAGGTCTTTCGCAGACAGATAACATTGTCGTGATAGGATACCAGTTCAAAGGCCTTCAGCCCCTTCTCCTGCTCTTCTAGTGGCAGACGCTTCATGTAACTGTCCAGATAACGCTGTACTCCGTCTTTGTCACATCCAAGAAGCTGTGGGAAGTCGGATGTCTCTTCCGTCAGAGTCCGCCCCTCGTCGGGGTAATAATATTCAATCTGAAAAATCGTACTCTTGTTGATCGGGAATGTCTCATTGTTTGAGGCTGTCGTGATATTGACATATTCCCCTACATTATTCTTCACATAGAGCTTCGGGTAAAAATATTCATAAAAAAAGACAGAGAGTCCTGCTAGGATACCGATCATCAGTGCACAAATTGCAAAAACCAGATTTCTTTTCATATTGTTCCTCCTGCCGCTTATAAATTCAGCATAAAGATAGCTGTTACATGAAAAGTATGACCGATAAATGCTTATTTTATTCTCTTTACAGTGTGAATCCTTTTGGAAGAAGCTCTGTCAGCCGATAGCGGACAAGCTCCCCGTTCTCCTCTAATATGACGATTCCCTCCGGCATAAATTCCAGCATAACCTGTAAGCAGATCCCACAGGGATAGGCTGTCGATCCGTCTCCTGCCGCAACTGCAATTTTTTGAAGCTTTCGGTTTCCCTCCGAAACCGCTTTGAAAATGGCAGTCCGCTCCGCACAGTTCGTAGCTCCGTAGGATGCATTTTCAATATTGCAGCCTGTATATAATGTCCCCTCTTCCGTCAACAATGCAGCACCTACTGCAAAGTTGGAATATGGGGAATAGGAAAAGCCTGCCGCTTCTTTGGCGCATTCCATCAATTGTTCGTCTGTCATAGTTTCCTCCTGTTCTGAAAGTACTTACTATACTGAATGAAACCGATTCATAGCGAAAGAAGCTGCCGCATCCAAAAGAACCTTCATACAGCAACTTCTCTCCCTTCCTGCAAACAGTCCGCTGCAGGATATTATTCAAATGCCACACCGGCATTGTCTCCACTGCCTATAATGGAAATCCATGTTTTCCCCGGATTTAATAAAAGCTCATTCCCATCCTCGGTATAGTACTTCGTCTTCGCATTTGCAGCCGATTTGTTCCATGTGATCGGAATTGTCTTGCCATTGGTACAGTAATAGCCTTTTCCCTCACCCACCTGTACCAGCTCCTGAAGATCATTCTTCGGGTTGATACAGGAATAAGAGGAAATCTGAATGATCACATTTTTAAAGTTCAGAACATTGTTGTCTTCCTCTTCCTGGTCGTCAATCTGTGGTGCATTATACTCATAACGGTCATATAATTTGGTCTCTTCGTTGTAAACAAAATAAGGCTTGGAATAATTGCTGAAGTTGACATGAATCGTATTGGCAGTCTCACCATTCTCCAGATCTTTCTCCTCTTCATTGAACGACAATACCTTTTCATGGGTTTCATCGTATTCCGTATGATATCCAAAATCCTCAATGCCCTTTAAGATCTTCTCGCTGGTCGTATAGGCATTGTGAGGCGCTACCCTGCTGCTGTCACGATAAAAACCGGCTTCATAGGTCAGTCCGTTAATATTGTTAATGACACCTTTATTCAGTACCTCTTCAGCAGGTGCGGATTGTCCGTAATGCACATAGATTGCGTCATATTCATTCGCAATATTGATATAATAGTGACGTGCACTTCTCACGGAACCAATCTTCTCTAATCCTTCATAATTGGAGAAAATCGGCATAATTCGGGTAATACCGCCTTCGACCATGCACTCATAGATGATATCTGCTTTCTTGGTGCTGGAGGATGGCAGTGCCTCCTGTAAATTGTTGATCATGACCGCAACCGGTCGTTTGCTCACATAATCCGGGGACCATTCGCCGGTCAATTCGTTATAGGTTCCCTCATGCGTATCATCGACCACTTCTTCGGTGGTTATGGCCTCTGTCGTAGCCTCTGTTGTGGGTTCTTCATTTTTCTTGCCACATCCAAACAGACTCAGTGTGGCAAATCCCATGATGGTTAATGCTAATAATTTCTTTTTCATAGTGTTCTCCTTAATCCATAATTTCTCTTGTATATCCGATGCTTTGCAGAATCTCCTCCTGCATATGCTCCATCTGAATCCGCTCCGCTTCCTCCATATGATCATAACCGGATAAATGCAACATACTGTGTGCGATCAGAAATGCGTACTCTCTCTTCATGCTGTGGTTGAACTGTTTTGCCTGTTCTGCTGCCTTTTCCAACGAAATCATAATATCACCCAGCAGAAGCTCTCCGCTTTCTGCATTGAAGTAATTCAGAATATCATCCTCCACTATGGAAAAATCGCCCTCCGTCTCAAACTCGATCGTGGGAAAGGACAGAACATCGGTCGGGGCATCGATACTGCGCATCCTATGGTTCATTGCCTGAATTCCGGCATTGTCCGTCAGCAGGATATTGACCTCACATTCATACGGACAATCCACATAGTCCAGGGCAGCGGCTGCCACATCTTTTGCAATGCGTTCATAGTCGATTCCGATATCTTTCTCCGATTCATTGTCTATCCGGATTGTCATATCATACCCACCAGCTTCCTCTTTATTGTATCTAAACCTTGTCCATTATATACGATATCCACTCATAAATCAAGTTTCATGAAAATATTGTACGCTTTGTAACAACTGTGACACCTCGAACCATACCATACTCATGTGTAATTTAGGTAAAAAACAGCAATCAGGATCGATTCCCCTTCTTTGTGTGTTTTATCTCGTAATCATCATAGGCCTTGACGATTCGCTGTACCAGCGGATGCCTTACAACATCCTGGCTTGTCAGATGACAGACCGCAATGCCCTCTACGTTCTTAAGTACTCTGAGTGCGACATCCAGCCCGCTTGCAGCATCCTTTGGAATGTCCTTCTGGGACAGATCCCCTGTAATGATCGCTTTGGAGCCAAAACCGATACGGGTCAAAAACATCTTCATCTGTGCCGGTGTCGTGTTCTGAGCCTCGTCCAACACAATAAAAGCATTGTCCAGTGTGCGTCCCCGCATGTAAGCCAAAGGCGCCACCTCGATCAGTCCTTTTTCCATATTCTTCAGGAAACTCTCCGCTCCCATGATCTCGTACAACGCATCATAGAGCGGACGCAGATAGGGATCAACCTTGCTCTGGAGATCTCCGGGCAGAAAGCCGAGCTTCTCTCCGGCTTCTATGGCAGGTCTTGTCAAAATAATCCTGTTGATCTCATTATTTTTGAAGGCTGTGATTGCTTTTGCCATTGCAAGATAGGTTTTTCCGGTTCCGGCAGGGCCGACTCCGAATACGACCATATGTCGGTCGATTGCATTTAAATACTGTTTCTGTCCGATTGTCTTTGCCTTTACCGGTTTACCACTGATCGTATGGCACACAATATCCCGATCCAGTTCCACGACCTCCTTGAGATTATTCTCTGCCGACAGGGACAGTGCGTAGTTTACATTCTGTTCTGTGATCTGATTCCCCCGTTTTGCCAATGTGATCAACGAGTCCATGATCTCAATGGTCTTCCTGACAGAGGAATCCGATCCCATGATTTTTAACTGATCATCCCTTAGAATCATGGTAACCTGCATGTTTTTTTCGATTTTTTTGATATGGCAATCAAATTCACCAAATACATTGGCAATGCAGTCTGCCGGGATGGTAATATATTTTTCGCAAGTATCCATTCGGTTCTCCTTATCATTCCTTCTCCTCCTTTGGTGCACCGCCAGAGGTTTTTTTCCATTCGGCAATCGGTTCATTCAGGGTTAGATTCCCCTTTGCAACCAGTCTGCCATCTATCTTTTCTATTGTAACACCATTTTCAATGATTTCTACCCCTTTTTCCTGAAAATTCTTAATTTTTTTGTCGAGACGCTGTTTTAGCATGCGTTTTGCCTCATCTATGCTGTATTCCTTTTGTTCTAAGGTATATGGCGTACGACGAATCGATTTATACCCAAAAGGCAGATAGAAGTTGTCAAAGATTCTTGCTTTATGGATTTGTGTATAGGTATCATAATTCTCCGTATTCATTTTCGGGATATAGGGAGTCAGACAGTAATCCATAAAATAAAGTGTAATGTGTGTTTTTGACTTATCACTGTATTGTTTCTGGTAATAAGCCAGTTCTACATAATCTTCATAGGCGTAGGTTGTGGTGCCATATACATCTCCATCCGCCGCAATATAACTGGTTTCCATGATCTCATTGTTATCATCGTAGATATATACGGTTCCGGAGATCAGGATCTCTCCCTTTTTTACG
>JAFVCQ010000170.1 GCA_017479085.1 Lachnospiraceae bacterium
AGGGCTATCTGCGGACGTCGGTCCTTAATGAGCAGCTCAGGCTGCGAATTTAGTACCGTTACGTCGGCAGCTAAGCGGATAGCTGAGACCTTAGCGAACAACGTGAGCTTAGTTCGAAGCTATGCAAAGCTAGCGTGCCCGGAATGTGAAACATATACCACATTCGGTAGCGTTGGGCTTAACTAAATGACATTAGTCTATTCTATGGTCACCTTGTTATCTTTTTCGCTCTCACTGTACAAACCGGTAATGCATTTCGCAATCCACTGCGGCCAGAATTTACAAAACATCTCATAATCCTCCTGTCGCCTCCGGTTATCACAGATTACCGCAGACGTCTCACTTCCCTCGTGAATCCGATGTGCCATAAGAAGCTTTGGCACATATACAAAGGAGCCTTCCTTCCGGCTCAGCCATTCCCATGTCTGCCAGTCCAGATTACTCCTGAAATGCTTTGCAAACAGAGCACTTCGCTGTTCCCGCTGCAGAATCTCGTCCAGATACCGCTTATGGTAGGTTACGGTTGGGCAGCTTATCGCATTGCCAAATCTCAGTACATGGCGTTTCCAGAAACGTCTGTCCTGTCGCTGTTTCCTTTTTAACGGGTTTAACAGGAACTTTTTTATTTTGAGATTCCGTCTGTTGGCATATTTCCCAGTTCCCAACAGCTCCCAGTAATCTGTAAACAGAAACAGGGGACTTCTGCCCTCCTCACATGCCTGTTCAGCCGCATGCACTATGGTCTCCGTATAGGCTGGCTCATAAAGATCATCCTGATGCGCGAGCGTCACATACGGAGTGTTTGCCAGTGACAGCGCATAATTCCAATCCTCACTTATGGATGCCTTACCTTCCCGGACATAATATGCAATTCCATATCTCTCACATAACTCTTCCAGATGCCTGCCGGGTGTCGCGGTAGATAACAATAACCTGCTTGGGCATGTCTGTTGTTTTAATGACCGTATACATTCCTCTATATACGGGCTCTCCCTGTATGCACAGATCACAAATGTATGCTCCATCCCTGTTTCCCGCCTCTCTATATCAGTGTGACAACCTGCAGTACAATCATGCACTCTGTAAACAGCATCGTCATCCAAATCTTCTCGCACTGTTTGCGATTCACATGAACCATCTGATTACAGGTTAAAAACAATAACAGCGGTAATACCACCAGATAATATCTTCCCTGTAATCCCTGTATATGAGCGGCATCCGCTTCCGTAAAGCCCAACAGCATGGATAGCATGATCAATACAATCGTACCAACACTTGCCACTGCCAATAACATTCTGTTCCTTCGGTTGCCCGTATACCGGTCCTGCTCCACGTTTGCGAGCAATAATAATCCAATCATTAAGATGATCAAAAAGCTCCAGTTGATTTTGATATCCAGCCATGCCAGTCTGCCTCCAAACAACCCTCTGATATGATTATCCCCACTCTCCATCCAAGTATTCCAATACAGATACACCACATTGAGAGGATGCTTTAACAAAAAGCCCAGACTGTATGTCTCCTCTGTGCTATCCGCTCCCGTTGCTGCATTGCCCAGCAGTACCATAATGGTTGGCAGATACTTTATCATAACAGCCGCGATCAGAAGAATACCCGCTCCTGCAATCAAAAGTGTCTTTTTTGTCAAAATCTTCTGATCTCCCCTCTTCTTATGAAGCATCCACAACAACAGACATAGCGGTATATAGACTGCACTTTTCGCCATTACAATAAACGACGTCAAGACCACCAGAAGTAAATAGTCCCATATGCGCAGCCTCTCTCTCTCAGCAAACCGAAAGCAAACCGCAATAAACAGGAAGATCATCCCATGCACCACTGCATCATAGGAGGCCGATGCCGCCTGCTGCATGGAGATCGGCAAGAGTGTGACCATGCCCATTACATTCCTGCCAAACGGTATCATACGAACCGCACACCATGCGAGTAGCACAAATACAATCAGATTCATGATTCTTCCAAGGCTGATCGTAAGCAGGGAAGACAAACCAAGCCATCGACCAATGCTAATCCCAATCGCTGCCGGAATATACACAATATCCGGCACAATATGCCCGGTATCTACATAGCTGACCTCCACCAATTCCGGATTCTGTGGTATCTCCATCGTGTGATGCAGCAACTGGTAATACGAATTACTTTCGATTCCGTTGGCAAGCATGTCCTCCATCTGAACATCACACAACCGTTTGTATATCGTGTTCGCATTCCCTGTGTCTTTTATCAACATAATCCGGTCAGAATACTTATAAGCAGTATCAATATGCCACGGCTCGTCCGGAACACCATGCACCATGATCACAAAATTAAAGACCAGACCCAGCATCAGAGCGATTGGCAAATATGCCTTTTCAACCGGCTGTCTCTTTATCACAAGCAGCGAATAGCAAAGCATGTAGAAAAGTAACAGCGCCACGCACAATATGCCATACAGCAGCTTTAATTCTGAACAGTCTGAATACTTCATTCTATATATAATATTGGTCTTGTCCTGCTGTATTCCATTCACCCCAGTAACCAATCCCTGTTTTTGATTACTGGTCAAAGCTAAGACGGTACCATCACCGTCTACAAGCTCCCATGACAAGATCAGCAATTTCCCCTCTGAATCCCTCTGTACCTTGTCAAGCTTCATATGTATCAGCTTTACCGTCTTGCCGGCGATCTTGCTGACGGCCTTTTTTTTGTAGTAATATTCTTCTCCGGTATCCGCATCCGATAACCGCATAATCAAGGTTGCATTCTTACCAAGCTCGCTTCCCTCACACTCCACACTGATCACTCTCAATTCGGGCACCTGACAGAGAAACGTCTCCGAAAAGACCGGCATGTCATCCGACAGATACACCGCAGCATTCTCCTTGTGTTCCGACATCAGGGTGCACTCCACCGCATTCCGCAGCTTATCCCGGATCTGTGCCTTATAGACCACTACGAAAATGATACATAATGTACAAAACAGTGCTATGCCGGTTATATATTGTTTCGTCTGAATCGAAGTCCTTTTTTCCATAGAAATTCCTTTTCTGTACTGCTGCTCATTCATATTGCAAGGTATATGCCATACTATTCTATATTTTGTACCATTAATTCTCCATTATACATGTTTCTACCAATATTTTCAACATCTTCCCCATTTCTATTTGACATTCCGACAAAGAACAGTATAATTATCTTATCAATATGGAAAGAGGTCAAGACCATGCAGGCTTTTTTAATTACCGCATACAAGAATCAGGATCAACTGGTCAAATTAATACAATCTCTCAATGAACATGCGCTGGTATGGGTGCATCTGGATAAAAAATCCAAAGAGCTTTCTCTCAAAGAGTTAGAGGCCCTGCATTTGAAAAACACACATTTTATTTCAAAATATAACATTCCATGGGGCGGCTACACCCACCTGCTCACCATCCTTACCCTGTTTAAAATGGCACTGAGGGATGAGCGTATCACATATCTGCACACGATATCCGGACAGGATATCCGAATCCGCCCATGGAGCGAGATAGAAGAACGCTTTGCCGCCTCCCAAACCATATATATGACCTGTACCAATTCCAAAGACCTGCCACCAAAGATCAGGCAGAGATACCAAAGACACATTGTCACCTCCCGGGATACTCACATGGAAGGCTTTGTAAAAAAATAAACAAATACTATGCCAAATTACAGAAACGTTTTCATTGGAAGTGGAACACGATCAAGCCCTTCAGCGATGTCTATAAGGGTGTGATCTGGGGGTCCATGCCCAGAGAAGCAGCCGAATATGCACTGAGCTTTGCCAAAAACAATCCTTCTTTTTTAAGGAATTTGAAACATGTCTCCCTTCCGGAAGAGTTCTTTTTCCAGACCATATTCATGATGTCTGATTATAAAGAACAATTTGTACCAAACAATTTGCGATATACCGACTGGACTAAACGAAATGGTTCAAAGCCGGCGATCTTAGATGAAACTGATTTTGAGCAGATCATGGACAGTGACTGTATCTTTGCAAGGAAAATCGATCCGGTCATCTCAAAAGAACTGATTTCCAAGATAGAGGAACAGCTAAATGGGCAATAGCCATTATCGCTGTTCCTCCAGAGATGCTATGTGAAGCATAGCAGACAAGATTCTACAATTAAGAGTCTGTGGTTCTACAGATTTGAATACCCCATCAGCACAGTATCCACCGCTTTGGCAGCCTCCCTGCCTTCCCGGATCGCCCATACCACAAGGGACTGTCCTCTGTGCATATCTCCCGCGGTGAATATCTTTGGCACATTCGTTGCATAGCCTCCTGCCTCTGTCTTGACATTGGTTCGTTCGTTCAGCTCCACGCCAAATGCCTTTGCAACATAGTCCTGTGTGCCGAGGAAACCTGCAGCGATCAGCACGAGATCACATGGAACCTCATATTCACTTCCCTCGATCTCAGACATGGCCATCCGCCCGGTTTTTGCATCTTTTTTCCATGCAAGCTTCACACACTTGGCCTTCACAACATTGCCATCCTTATCCTTGATAAATTCCTTGACCGTCGTCTCATAGATGCGCGGATCCTGTCCAAATACTGCGATTGCCTCCTCCTGACCGTAATCGGTTTTCAGAACCTTCGGCCACTCAGGCCACGGATTGTCTGCCGCCCTGCACGCAGGCGGCTTCGGCATCATCTCCAACTGTACGACACTCTTTGCCCCCTGACGGATGGAAGTTCCCACACAGTCATTGCCGGTGTCTCCACCGCCGATTACCAGAACATTCTTTCCTTTTGCACTGACAAACTTGTTGTCTTCCAGCCCCGAATTCAGCAGACTCTTTGTTGTCGTCTTCAAGAAATCCACAGCAAAATAGATTCCCTTTGCCTCTCGCCCTTTTGCCTTGATATCTCTCGGATTGGACGCGCCACAGGCAAGAACCACACTGTCATATTCCTTTAAGATGCTATCTGCCTTCACTGCCTTTTCCTCCGGATTCGTCAGATATTCTCCCATCGCATCCTCTTTGGCAACCATCGGAGTCATGGATATCTTTGTGGCTCCTACATTCGCATTCGTGACAAATTCCACGCCCTCTGCTTTCATCACTTCAATCTTGCGGTCAATGATCTGCTTTTCCAGCTTCATATTCGGAATTCCGTACATCAACAACCCGCCAATGCGGTCACTGCGTTCATACACCGTTACAGAATGTCCCCGCTTATTGAGCTGATCTGCCGCAGCCAGACCGGCAGGACCGGAACCGATGACTGCGATCTTCTTCCCCGTCCGCACATTTGGCGCTTTCGGTGCTGCCAGCCCATTTGCATAGGCTGTCTCAATGATGCTTCTCTCATTTTCTTTATTGGACACCGGCTCCCCGTTCAGATTGCAGGTGCAGGCTGCCTCACACGGAGACGGACATACCCTTGATGTAAACTCCGGAAAATTATTGGTCTTCTTAAGCCTGTCAAAGGCTCCCTCCCAGTTTCCGTTATAGATCAGGTCATTCCACTCAGGGATCAGATTGTTAAGCGGACACCCGGAAGCCATTCCACCGATCAGCATACCGGACTGGCAGAACGGCACACCACATTCCATACACCGTGCCGCCTGGGTACGCTGTTTTTCCCTTGAAAGCGGAATATGAAACTCATTAAAATTCTGAATTCTTTCCTTCGGACTTACTTCCAGACTGGTTTCTCTGTCATATTCTAAAAATCCTGTTTTCTTTCCCACGATTCAAATCTCCTTCCTTACTTCTTGATTGCATAGAACGCTTCGATCTGTGCCTGCTCAGAAGATAATCCCTTCTCTTCCATCTGTACGATCATGTTCATCATCTTCTTGTATTCATATGGAATGATCTTCTTAAACTTAGGAAGATATTTACCAAAGTGATCCAGAATTTCCTTTCCCCGCTCCGAGTTCGTATATGCCACATGATCTTTTATGATTGTCTTCAGCTCGAGAACATCATATTTGTCCGTTACCGCTTCAATCGATACCATTTCTTTATTGAGCTTCATATAGAGATCACTGTTCATATCCAGTACATAGGCAATACCGCCACTCATTCCGGCTGCAAAGTTCTTACCGGTATCCCCGAGTACGACCACACAGCCACCTGTCATATATTCACAACCGTGATCACCGACCCCCTCGCAGACAGCGGTTGCACCGGAATTCCTTACTGCAAAACGCTCGCCGGCCACACCATTGATGTATGCCTTTCCACTGGTTGCTCCATAGAGGGCTACGTTGCCAATAATAATATTGTCCTCTGCCTTATAGGAAATTGTCTTAGGCGGATACACGATCAGCTTCCCACCGGAAAGCCC
>JAFVCQ010000171.1 GCA_017479085.1 Lachnospiraceae bacterium
GACAGCGTCCGGCTTAACTAAATGACATTGATATGTTTACTGGCTAATTTTTAACTTAATGACATTGGTATGTTGTCTCATAATCTCACATAACATCCTACGACACATTGGCTCTGGGATGTGCTCTTTCGTAGATCTCCTTCAGTCTGGTATCCTCCTTCGCCTTCATATACATCTGCGTGGTAGAAATATCCGAATGTCCCAGCATCTCCTGTACAGCTCTGAGATCAGCGCCATTGTTCACCAGATGCATGGCAAACGAATGTCGTATCGTGTGCGGGGTGATATCCTTTTTGATTCCCGCCTTAGCGGAATAGTACTTGACAATCTTCCAAAATCCCTTTCTGGTCATCGGGACACCCTGACAATTCGTAAAGAGCGCATCCTGCTCTTCACGACACATAGCAGCTCTCGCATTCTTAAGATAATCGTCCAATGCATCCCTTGTTTCATTTGTAAACGGGATCACTCTCTCCTTGTTATTCCCATCCCTGCATTGCAGGAAATTCATTGACAGATTCACATCTCTCACCTTGAGTGTAATCAGTTCCGTCACCCGTATGCCCGTTGCGTATAACAACTGCAGCATCGCCTTATCCCGTATATCCTTCGGACTCGAGCCCCCCGGTTGCTCTAACAGCAGACCCACTTCCTCGGTTGTCAGTATGACCGGTGTCTTCTTCTCAATCTTAGGTGGTTTTAGAATCTCACTGGGATCCTCCGAAATCACTCCCTGCTTGAGCAAATACAGAAAGAATGCCTTGATAGACGCAATATTTCTGGATATGGTGGCTGTTGACAGACCCTGCTTCTCAATTCTAAGTACATATGCGTTCAGATTAGAACCCGTAACCTGATCCCACGCCGTACACCCGGACTCGGTCAGGAAATGATACAGCTTGACCAAATCCCTCCGATAGGATGCAATTGTATTCTTGCTTGCCCGCTTGACATTCTCCAGATACTCAGCGAACGCATTAATCTTTTGCAGCATATTGTAACCCCTCGTTCCAAAATAATCATTGATTCTATTATAATATTTCATTTACATAAAATCAAACATTATTTTTTCAAGAAATCCTTATAAATCAAGGCTTACAAGGCAATTTCCACCAAATAAGGTATTAACATAATATCTCCTATACCAGATGTTGGAAAAATTTTTCCAAAAAATTTTTTTGGAATTTTATTTCCCAAAAAATGGCAAACAGCAATAAAAAAATAATGACAAAAATTTGCAGTACAAATTGTAGCTTATTCACATGTCCATAACACAATCTCCGCTTTAATCGATCCGGTTCCACCCAGAGTCCGATCAGATAAAGTGCAAGAAAATAAAACAGATAATGCGGAAAAAAACAGACCATACTGTATAACATTCCATTTAGTCCAAACTTTACCAGCAGACTGCTGGTGACCAGCCCATAGTAAAATCCAAAAAACAGATTATATCCAAACGTTGTCACCGGATACGAAAACAGAATGGTCAAGAGCAAAAATAACAGAATCTGCCCCGCCCTTCTCTTTAACACATACAGAGCAATCTTCCACAACGGAAGATTAAGAACTGCATGAATCTTATAGTCCTCAAGTCCCTGCTCATTCCAATATCCATCCAGCCATTCCATTCCAATCAGGAAGAACAGCGTACCCACTGCCACACCAATCAATGCCGGCATGTATGTATAATATGTGATTTTATGATGCTCTCTTCGATTCTCCATTTAAAGCCACCTGACAGCTCCCAACAATCCAGATCCATGTTTTCAATTCTCCACTCACCACACACAGGAAGCAATGTTTATCTTAGATTCTCATACATTATATGCATCCGGGCATAAAAAAAGAACCCGCAACCATACCGGTTCGGGTTCCAAATTCATTCAATCGCAAATTGCTTCTCGTCTATTTGGCATAATCCGTCACACGCGACTCACGAATTAAGTTAACCTTAATTTGTCCAGGATATTCCAACTCACTCTCAATCTGCTTGGAAATATCTCTGGCTAAGAGTACCATGTCGGCATCATTCACCTGCTCTGGAACTACCATAATACGAATCTCTCTACCTGCCTGAATAGCAAAAGTTTTGTCTACACCCTTAAATCCATTCGCAATATCCTCTAATTGCTTCAGTCTTGTAGTGTACGTCTCTAATGTCTCACGTCTTGCACCCGGACGAGCGGCAGAAATCGCATCTGCTGCCTGTACAATGCATGCAATTAATGACTCCGGTTCTACATCTCCATGATGTGCTTCTACTGCATTGATCACAATTGCAGATTCCTTATACTTCCTGCATAAGTCCACACCAATCTGAATATGAGAACCCTCCATTTCATGATCCACAGATTTTCCAATATCATGTAAAAGACCTGCCCGCTTCGCCGTACGAACATCCACACCAATCTCGGCAGCCAACAAACCACATAATTGAGCTACTTCCATTGAATGTTTCAATGCGTTCTGACCATAGCTTGTCCGGAACTTCATCTTACCAAGTAACCGAACCAGTTCCGGATGAATGCCCTGAACGCCAACCTCTAAGGTAGCATTCTCGCCTTCCTCACGCATCATCTGCTCGACTTCCTTCTGCGCTTTTTCTACCATTTCTTCAATTCTTGCAGGATGAATTCTTCCATCCACAATCAACTTCTCTAAGGCGATTCTCGCCACTTCCCGTCTTACCGGGTCAAAGCTGGATAAAATCACGGCCTCAGGTGTATCATCAATAATGAGATCTACACCTGTCATTGTCTCCAATGTACGGATATTCCTTCCTTCCCGTCCAATGATTCTTCCCTTCATCTCGTCATTCGGTAACTGCACTAAAGAAATTGTAGTTTCGGCAACATGATCGACAGCACATTTCTGAATCGCTGTTACCACATATTCCTTTGCCTTTTTTGTTGCATCTTCTTTTGCTCTAGTCTCTAACTCTTTTACTAGAACTGCGGTTTCATGTTTTACTTCGTCTTCAACAGTCTTTAATAAATATTCTTTTGCCTGTTCAGAGGTTAATCCGGAGATTCGCTCCAGTTCCTGTAATCTTTTCGACTCAAGCTCTTCTACGCTTGCCTTCCGCTTTTCCAAAGCCTGTTCTCTGGAGGCAAGAGCCACTTCCCTCTTCTCCACCGCCTCGGTCTTACGATCCAGATTCTCTTCCCGAGAAAGAACACGTCGTTCCATCTTCTGCATCTCGTTGCGGCGATCCTTGATCTCTTTGTCAAGATCATTCTTGGTCTTAATCGACTCTTCCTTTGCTTCCAGGAGAATCTCCTTCTTCTTAGCCTCGGCATTCTTAACAGCTTCGTCTATGATCTCTCTCGCTCTGTCCTCTGCTGCTGCATTCTTCTTCTCTACAATATTCTTGCGATAATTGAGAGCCAGAAACCACGAGGCAGTGACAGCTATGATCAAAACCAAAACGAACACTATCCAATAGCCTGATCCCACAGGAGCACCTCCTTATTAAATTTTCATGGCACTTAACATAAGTGCAACAGTTAAATTCTATCGTTTTTTGTGCAAATTGTCAAGTAAAACTACAAAAACAACAAAAAAATTGTGACCTGTGCGGTTGAAATGATTGATCAAACGCTGCAAACTATGGTTGATTGTTTCCAAGCCGGGCACGCTCTCGCTTAGTTGCAGACGTAACGGTACTAAACTCATGAACAACCTTTGGATTGCGCAGTAGTTTACTTTGAGAGTGCAGTGCCTAAGATTGTTGTTCTCGTAAGGCATCCTCAATCAGAGAAGCGGAATATCCCTTTGAATAGAGATAACAAAATACCTTGCGACGCACCTGAGGATTCTCCATATCCCGCCCCCTCGTATAACGCTGAAACTGTCTTTGTAAACTCTCTTCCTCAGAATACTCTGTCGATGCAAAATAGTCCTGAATCGAATCTCTGGCAACTCCCTTTGCCACCAGATCATAGTTAAGCTGTTTGCGGCTCTTTCTCTTGGCATAGGTCTCTACATACATACGGATATATTCGACATCATCCAGATAATGGTATTGTTCTAAAAACAGAATCACGTCGTCAATGACGTCAGACGGATACTCACTATCCTGTAGCTTCCGCCGCATCATGACAACCGTGTAGGGCCTGCTTTCCAACAGATAAAGTGCCCTCTCTTTTGCACGCTTGTACACAACCTCGCTCCGAATCCATTGGATCATCTCATCCGCAAGCTCCGTATGCTCTGCAATATGGTACTGCTTCAGTTCTCCGTCATACAGAGCAAACAGAAAGGTATCCTCTGTGAAAACCCGATATCGCTTTCTTCGACCCGGTTCCACTTTGGTAATATACATCTTATTCTTCCTCTGTGGAAGCCAAATCCTTTGCCGGTTCTGCTTCCTCTTTCTTATCAGGCTTTGATGGATCTGCTGCTTCTTCCGATTCGATCAAACCGGCACTAGCGCGAACCTTGTTCTCAACCTCCTTCGCAATATCCGGATTCTCCTGAAGGAAGATCTTGGAATTCTCCCGTCCCTGACCAATCTTCTCCCCATTATAGGAAAACCATGCTCCCGCCTTATTGATAATATTCTCCTTCACTGCCAGATCTAATATATCTCCGGTCTTGGAAATACCCTTTCCAAACATAATATCGAATTCCGCTTCCCGAAACGGTGGAGCTACCTTATTCTTCACAACCTTAACCCGGGTACGATTCCCGATCACCTCACCGTTCTGCTTCAGTGTCTCAATTCTCCTTACATCCAGTCGAACGGAAGAATAGAACTTCAAGGCTCTTCCTCCGGTCGTCGTCTCCGGATTCCCAAACATCACACCCACCTTCTCACGGAGCTGGTTGATAAAGATCACCACACAGTTCGACTTGCTGATCACTGCTGTCAGCTTGCGCAGTGCCTGCGACATCAGACGTGCCTGCAGGCCCACATGCGCATCCCCCATCTCCCCGTCAATCTCCGCCTTGGGAACCAGAGCGGCCACGGAATCCACAATAATTACATCCACTGCACCGGAACGAACCATCGTCTCGGTAATCTCCAATGCCTGCTCACCATTATCCGGCTGGGATATGTATAGATTATTAATGTCTACTCCAATATTCTCTGCATAAACCGGATCTAACGCATGCTCTGCGTCAATGAATCCGGCAATTCCTCCACTTCTCTGCACCTCTGCCACGATATGCAACGCTACGGTCGTCTTACCGCTGGATTCCGGTCCATAGATCTCAATGATTCTTCCCTTCGGCACTCCTCCAATCCCCAGAGCCAGATCCAGACTAAGAGAACCTGTCGGAATCGCCTCTACATTCATATTCGCCGCCGTATCTCCCAGTTTCATAACCGTTCCTTTACCAAATTGTTTCTCAATATTCGCAAGCGCAGCATCTAACGCTTTCATCTTCTCTTCGTTTGCCATTCTAACGCCCTCCTGAACATCTGTTCGTATTTTATATAATAGTAATATATTATCGGTCACTTGTCAATAACCAATCGAATCTATTTTTCATTTGCACTCTGCCAGCTTATCTGATATGATAAACACGCTATCACTCAAAAGGAAAAGGGAAAAGCATGGAACATAAAGATATTCCGATAATAAAATGATAGTTATATTCTACCATCATCCCCGCACCTTGTAAATAAAAAAATACGTTACCATTCAGCTCTTCTGCACCACAAGTCGTCCGGCTAACCGCTGAACCAATGTCATTTAGTTAAGCCGGACGCTAC
>JAFVCQ010000172.1 GCA_017479085.1 Lachnospiraceae bacterium
CTAGGCTCGAAACAACCTCGCCAAGTGTTCAGGTATCGCGCTTAGCTGCAGACGTAACGGTACTAAATTCGCAGCTTGGGCTGCTCATTAAGGACCGACGTCCGCAGATAGCCCTGCATTGTGAAACATATACCATACCCGGTAGCTGTTTACTGGCTAATTCTTAACTTAATGACATTGGTTCTCATACAGGTAAATTTTGACGGCGGATTGCATGTATAAAGATGGGTGCGATGGTAAATCCTTAATATATAACAGTTAAGGAGGACGTGACATGGCACTTAATAAAGTCGTGATCTGTGGTGTAAATACTGCAAAATTACCATTGCTTACGAATGATGAGAAAAACGATTTGTTCATACGGATTGAGCAGGGAGATCAGAGGGCCAGAGAGCAGCTGATCAAGGGTAATCTCCGACTGGTATTAAGTGTGATTCAGCGATTTGCAGCATCGACAGAGAATGCAGATGATCTGTTTCAGGTGGGCTGTATTGGTCTGATGAAAGCAATTGACAATTTTGATCGAAGTCTGAATGTAAAATTTTCGACGTATGCGGTTCCCATGATCAGAGGGGAATGCAGGCGGTATCTGAGGGACAATAATTCCATACGGGGTTCCAGATCTCTGCGGGATATTGCCTATAAGGCCATTTATGCAAAGGAGCGGATTATCAGAGAGGAGGATAGAGAGCCGACGATCGAGGAGGTGGCAAGGGAAATCCAGATGGAAAAAGAGATGGTGGTCATGGCATTAGATGCCATAGCGACACCGGTGTCGCTGTTTGATCCGGTCTATCAGGAGGGTGGGGATACCCTTTATATCATGGATCAGGTCAGTGATAAAAAAAATAAGGAGGATAACTGGATTGAAAATATTTCTCTAAAGGAAGCGATGAAACGGTTATCGGATCGGGAATATAATATTATCCGGCTTCGTTTCTTTGAGGGAAAGACTCAGACGGAGGTAGCGGATGAAATTGCAATTTCACAGGCACAGGTATCCAGACTGGAAAAATCAGCTCTGAAAAGCATGAAAAACTATCTTGATTTTTAAATAATGATACATTCATATGAAAAGAAAAGGGATAAGAACACAAAATATTTATAATTTCACAGCAAATGCGTTGTAAAACCATGTAAAATATGCTATAATTCACTTTAATTATTGTACTTTATTTGTGTACAAAGGAGAGATTAGGCCGAAGAGGCGTGAAGGAGGCATACATACATGAAACATTTGATATTAGTTACGTCACCACCGGCATGTGGTAAGACTTTTATCTCAAAACAGCTTGCGAAGGCGCTAACTAATTGTGTATATCTGGATAAGGATACCCTGATCGTGCTGTCCAAGCAGATTTTCAAGGTGGCAGGAGAGGAGTATAATCGGTCTTCTGATTTTTTCCAGAGAGAGATTCGGGATTATGAATATTATTGTGTGTTAGATTTGGCAATGGAGGCACTGGATTATAATGATACGGTTTTGATCAATGCACCGTTTTCGGATGAGATTCGGGATGATGCCTATCTGGATTCGCTGCGGGAGCGACTGGCAAGGCATAATGCGGAGCTTGTAGTGATCTGGGTGAATACCAGAGTAGAGGTGTGCAAAGAGAGAATGATCAAACGGAATTCTGACAGAGATACATGGAAGTTGGAGCACTGGGACGAGTATATTGCAAGTTGTAATTTCAACCAGCCGGATAACATTAAGGAACTCATTGTCTTCGAGAATTCTTCAGAGGAAGAATTTAATGAATCGATTAAGCGGGTGGTAAGTCAGTTGAGAAGCGAGTAGATATAACGACGCTTGCAAGAGCGTCGTTTTTGCGTTTGGAATCGGTCTGGCTTGCAGATGTGGACATTGAGCGGTTAGGTAGGAGGAAGATATGGCAAATAAAAAAAAGGTATTTGCAATTAACTGGACGGAAGCGGAATCTCTGGTGGCAGGGTATCACGACAATCCGCATCATATACTGGGAATGCATGAGACGACAGATGGTGTATACATCAACGCATATTATCCGGGAGTGGAGGGTGTGACGGCGGTCTGTAAACATACACAGGAAGCATATGAGCTGACCAGTGACCGGATTCATGGTTTTTATTCCGTTAAGATACCGGACAGGAAGAGTTTTGTGTATTATCTTGAGGTAACATATCCGGGTGGGACAAAGAAGAAGATACAGGATCCATATGCGTTTGAGCCGGTATTAGATGCCATTGATATCAGTCGGTTTCATGATGGAGTTCATTATGAGATCTATGAGAAATTGGGAGCGCATCCATGCATGTTAGATGGTGTGGAGGGGGTTCTGTTTGCAGTGTGGGCTCCCCATGCAGTGCGGGTTTCGGTGGTCGGTAATTTCAATGGATGGAATGGACGGATTCATATCATGCGGCGAATTGAATATTCGGGACTATTCGAGCTTTTTATTCCCGGTATTCAGCCTGGCGAGATTTACAAATATGAGATATTGACCAAGTCTGGTCAAACCTTTATGAAACCGGATCCATATGCCAATTATACGGAGCTGCGTCCGGCCAATGCATCCAGAATTGCGGATCTGTCCTATGAGTGGAAGGATGCGTCCTATTTTGAAAAACATTCCCTGGTCAAGGATGAGATGCCGATGAATATTTATGAGGTGCATCTGGGTTCCTTCAAGAGTCCGAAGGATGGAAGAGAATTTTTTACATACAGGGAGATTGCAGAGGAGCTGGCGGATTATGTGGCAGATATGGGATATACGCATGTAGAGCTGATGCCGGTCATGGAGTATGAGCAGGATGGTACGCTTGGATACCAGACAACCGCATTCTATGCGCCGACCTCCAGATATGGTGAGCCGGTGGATTTCATGTATTTTGTGGATTATATGCACAGTAAGGGAATCGGTGTGATCTGTGACTGGGTGCCGAGTCAGTTTCCAAAGAGTGAGAGTGGAATCGCACGGTTTGATGGAGAACCACTCTATGAGCCACAGGATTCCAGACGGAGCGAGAACGTGAGATGGGGTACCTATCTGTTTGATTACGGTAAGAAGGAAGTAAAGAATTACCTGA
>JAFVCQ010000173.1 GCA_017479085.1 Lachnospiraceae bacterium
ATACGAGAACTGTGCTACCTTGTCCGGTTCCTCCGGCTCAATGATGCCGTCATAGGAAGCTAGTGCTCCGCTGTCAATCTCCTCCAGCGCAGTATAGCCGGACAGGTCCAGCGTCTCAAACTGATTGCCCATAAAAGCCAGTGCTCCGATTTTCGTGATTCCAATGTTCTTGTCATCCCCTACATGAAAGCTGCTGATCGGCGCATCATAAAAGAAATGTCTTGGAATCTCCTTGATCCCGGACGGCACGGTTGCTTCGCTCAATGACCTACAGTATTTGAACACCTTGATTCCTAATTCCGGACATCCGTCGCCGGTGGGCGTTGTTGGCTGGATCGTAATATCAGGAAGGCTCTCGCATGCATAAAATGCACCTTCTCCTATCCGCTTGACCGTGTTCGGCAATACATTCTTTTCTCCTGTCGTACCCTTCTTGCCGATCTGCTGCAAAGCCACATTACAGCAAAATGCACATTCTCCAATGTTGAGAATCTCGCCTTCATTCTCCGGAAGGATTATGGAAGTCATACTCACATTCCCGCTAAAGGCCTCTATGTATATATTCCGTTCCACACTGCTCTGGGTTCCATCCAGAGAACCCCATTCCATCTTCGTAATTTTTGAATTTTTGACATATTCTTCATTTTCACCATCATATTCCAGTGCAAAATAAAAGGCACGTACCCCAATCGACTTCACGGATGCCGGAATCTGAACACTTGTAAGTTCTTGACAGTCTGTAAACACTTCACTTCCAACCGGCTTGCCGTCATACAATTTCTCCTTCGTGTTCTCATCAATGAATATCGATCCGTTTCCTCCTGTCGGCAGGGAAGTAATCTCGCCACCATCCGGATAGGTGAACGTCTCTATGTCCTCCACCTTCTCATAGCCAATCGTCTCCAATTGATCCATCTTCATCATAAAATCTGTATTCTGAATCGCAGTCGAACGGAATGCACAGTCTCCAATCGCCTTAACCTGACACTTCCCATCCGTTTGCCGCTGTTCCACTTCCGCAAGCTTCTCACAGCCATCAAAGGTATAATCCGGTATCTCTGTCAGGCCGGATGGCAGGGATACCTTCTTCATTGCATCGTTCCCATAGAAACATCCCGTTCCGATCTCACTAATATACTCCGGCAGGAACACTTCATCCGTCTCTGACGCCCCCTTCACATAGATCGCACCAATATGAGTCTTTGCAAATACATTGTTGCCAAGTAAAAGCTTTGTTCCAACCGTCTTGTCCGGCAGAATCAGCGTCTCAAGGCCGCCCAGATATTCAGTTATAGTTTCTCCCGGCTGTTTCACTGCATCGAATCGTGCTTCCATAAATGCCGAATCTGCAATACTTGTCAGATTGGTACACATGGACAGATCAAGGGTCTTGCTTAATCTGGCTTCCTGAAAAGCCGATTCCAGAATCTTATCCAATTCCGAGTCATTCTCGAATATAATCTGCAATCCATCATCCACATCTTTGCCTGCTTCCTGAAAGGCACCCATCGGAATCGTTTTGATCTTCTTTCCAATCGTCACCTGTTTCAACTTATAACACCTAATAAACAGACTTGGCGCATTCTGCAGGATCGCACCTTCTGTGTCATTTGTGAAAGACGGAATCGTAATCTGCTCCAGTGCTGTATCCGCAAATACCTGTTGTCCCAATCTCGTCAGACTCTTCGGCAGGGTATCCGCTTCCGTTCCTGCATTGATCTGTTTGAGTTGTGCACAGCCTGAAAAAACCTGTTCGTCCAATACAGACAGATTCGCCGGCAGGGTGATCTGATTCAGTTTCTTACACTCAGCAAATGCTTTCTTCCCAATCTCTGTCACGCTGGACGGCAATTCGATCTTCGTGAATTCGCACTCTGCAAATTCGCCATCCGGGATCTTCGTCACCTTGGTAAACTTACTGATATCGATCGACGTTGCATTCTTGGCGCCGCCCAATCCGGTAATATCCGCAACCTCTTCCGGATTAGACATCCCTGTGAAGTCGAAATCTCCTTCATATTCGCGCAATGCCTTATATTCAAAATTCTCATCCGTATACGGATCGCCTGTATGCTTTGCATTCACAATCTTCAATACTTCTGCCCGCAAAGCATCATCCTTAATCAAATTCCTGACCGGTTCATCATCTTTCGGAAGTGCCAGCTTCAAATCCAATGCATCCTCGATCAACTCCTCATCCTGCCCGGCTTCCTCCCCATCCGTCTTGTCCACCTTCACAACCGCATCTGTACTCTCTCCTTCCGTGGTCAAGTGTGCTGTCTCCTTTGTCAGCAGCCTGGACTTTGTTGTCTGCCCTTCCCCGATCCGTTCCAAATCATCTGGCAAAATGATCCTGTCCGCTTCGCCCTGTCCGTCCTCTTCTGACGTCTCCGCAGCCGATCCATCCGCCTGCGGCTCCGATGTCTCCGAAGCTTCCGATATCTGCCGTTCTTCCACCGTGTCATTCCCCGCTCCGGCCGCCAAAGTACTCGTGCCCGGCCCGACGGAAGATAACACGAGAGAAGCTGCTAACAACATGCTAAGCGTTCTTGCTGGTTTCTTTCTCATAGCTACATCCTCCTCATAATTTCTAAAAAATACAGTTATGTTTATTATAATATAACAGCTCCTCTCTTGTAAAGCGTAAACAAAAATTTGTTTTTAAACCTTTTTTCATCATACTTATTATTTCGTTCATTAAATAGTTGCAATATTTATGATTCCAGTGCAATATGGAATAAAATGGACGTTCAGAGGAATGAGATTATTTTGCACTGGAATCATTTATTAGACTTTACCCATTGAACATGCTATAATGAACAGGATAGCATTCGTGCCCACACGAACCGCCATTTTGGCGACGCCTTCATGGAAGGAAAGGCGACACAATCGAATCATGGTCAGTAGATACAATTATGAAAGGATGTGACAACATGACATTGACAAGTGAAGATTTACAGGCAATATCCGCATTACTCGATGAAAAACTTGATCAAAAGTTACAGCCAATAAAAGAGGATATTCAAGAATTAAAAGAAGATGTTCAAGAATTAAAGGAAGATGTCAGGGTACTAAAAGACGAGGTGAAGGTACTAAAGGAAGATGTCAGGGTGCTAAAGGAAGATGTCAGAGTGCTAAAGGAAGATGTCAGAGTACTAAAAGACGAAGTAAAGGTACTAAAGGAAGACGTCAGGGTGCTAAAAGACGAGGTTCAAGAATTAAAGGGTGACATGAAAGATGCGAAACATCGTATAACCAATATTGAATTACATCTTGAGAACAAAACGGATAACAATATTCAGATTCTGGCCGACAATCATTTGACCTTGATCGACAAGCTGAATCAGTCCATCAAGGTAGCTGACAAATCCGCAGTCTATGAGGTAAAGGTAAACTACCTCACACTTCAGGTAGAACAGCTTGCGGAAGAGGTTGCCAATTTGAAAAATAAAATTGCATAACAAAGATTTCAGGTAAGGGCAGAACCAACAGAATTGGTTCTGCCCTCTCTCAGTTTTTTGAGTTTACACAAACTTGAAACGGTCTCTCTCTATTTTTTGAGCTGCTCCAGCCGCTCCTTTACCTGTGCCAGCATATTCGTGTATGTTTCCAGCTTTCCCTTTTCCTCTTCAATCTTGGCCGCCGGTGCCTTGCCGACAAAGTTCGGGTTATTCAACATTCCGTTACAGCGCTTAATCTCACCCTCCAAACGCTTCTGCTCTTTCTCAAGACGCTCGATCTCCTTGTCAATATCCACCAGCTCTGCAAATGGAATATATACCGTCGCATCTTTGATCACCGCAGATACGGCATCGTCCGCAATACCGGATTTATCCGCCTGTACATACACCTCGCTGGCATATCCCAGCGTCGCAAAGAATACTCTGGCATCTTCAAACACAGAGCGCACCTCGTCCTTTTCCGAAACCACAAAAACAGTGGCTTTTCTGCCCGGTGCCACATTCATCCCGGCGCGCAGGTTCCGAATTCCTCTCACCGCCTCCTTGATCGTATCCACGGCCGCCTCGTCGGATGCAAAATCCCAATCCTGCTTCCACTCCGGCCATGCGGAGATCATAATGGATTCCTCTTCCTCCTGTAAATTGCAAAAGATCTCTTCTGTCACAAATGGCATATACGGATGAAGAAGCTTCAAGGCATTGACCAGTACCGTCTTTAAGGTCCATAAGGCAGCACCCTTGGTCTCATCGGTATCACTGTAAAGACGAGGCTTGACCATCTCAATATACCAGTCACAGAATTCCTCCCAAATAAAATCATACACCTTAGAGGCAGCAATACCAAGCTCAAATTTGTCCAGATTCTCTGTCATATCCTTCGCCAGATGATTCACCTTTGACAGTATCCATCGGTCGGCCAGAGTCAGGTGATCCAAAGCTGCATCCGTCACATCTGCTTTTTCCATATTCATCATGATAAAACGGGAAGCGTTCCATACCTTATTTGCAAAATTCCGGCTTGCCTCTACCCGCTCCCAGTAAAAGCGCATATCATTTCCCGGCGCATTCCCCGTGATCAGCGTAAATCGCAGAGCATCCGCTCCATATTTGTCAATGACCTCCAACGGATCGATTCCATTTCCCAGCGATTTGGACATCTTCCTGCCCTGATCATCCCGCACCAGACCGTGAAACAGAACCGTATGGAATGGTAGTCTGCCGGTCTGTTCCAGCGAAGAAAATACCATACGGATCACCCAGAAGAAGATAATATCATATCCCGTTACCAGCACATCCGTCGGGAAAAAATAGTCCATTTCTTCGGTAGTCTTCGGCCATCCAAGCGTGGAAAACGGCCATAGCGCAGAGGAAAACCATGTATCAAGCGTATCCGGATCCTGCTGTATGTTTGAGGACTGACACTTCGGGCAGGTACACACACTCTCCTTGGATACGGTGACCTCTCCACAGTCCTGACAGTAATAAGCCGGAATGCGGTGTCCCCACCAGAGCTGGCGGGACACGCACCAGTCGCGGATATTCTCCAGCCAGTTGTAATAGGTCTTATTCATACGCTACGGAATCAGTTTCAGCTCTCCATTTTTTACGGCCTCCAATGCAGGTTTTGCCATCTCCTCCATCTTCACAAACCACTGCGGCTTCACAAGTGGCTCCACCGTCGTCTTACAGCGGTCATGCGTACCAACATTATGATTGTGTGGAGCCACCTTTACCAGTAGTCCCAGCCCCTCCAGATCTGCCACTATCGCTTTGCGCGCCTCGTAGCGATCCATTCCGGCATATTTGCCACCCAGAGAATTGATCGTTGCATCATCATTCAAAATGTTAATCTCTCCCAAATTATGCCGCTTGCCAACCTCAAAGTCATTCGGGTCATGTGCCGGTGTAATCTTCACGCAGCCGGTTCCAAACTCCTTATCTACATACGGATCTGCAACTACCGGAATCTCCCGATCCGTCAGTGGAAGCTTCAACATCTTGCCAATAATATCCTGATATCTCTCGTCCTCCGGATTGACCGCAACTGCGGTATCTCCCAACAGTGTCTCGGGGCGGGTGGTCGCAATCTCCACATATCTGCCCTCTTCGCCAACGATCGGATAATTGATATACCAGAAAAAGCCATCCTGATCCACATGCTCTACCTCTGCATCTGAGATCGTGGTCTGGCATACCGGACACCAATTGACAATACGGGATCCCTTATAGATCCAGCCCTTTTCATACAGCTTGCAGAATACCTCATTGACTGCATCATTGTTGCCCTCATCCATCGTAAACCGCTCTCTGTCCCAATCGGCAGAGGAGCCCAGCTTCTTTAACTGATTGATGATCCGTCCGCCATACTCTGCCTTCCAGTCCCATGCTTTTTCCAGAAAGCCTTCCCTTCCCAGCTCGTCCTTATCAATTCCCTGTTCCTTCAAGGCCTCGATGATCTTCACCTCTGTGGCGATGGCGGCATGGTCGGTTCCCGGCTGCCACAATGCATTATACCCCTGCATCCGCTTATAACGGATCAGAATATCCTGCATCGTGTTGTCCAGTGCATGTCCCATGTGCAGTTGTCCCGTAATATTCGGCGGCGGCATCACAATGGTAAATGGCTTCCTGCTGCGGTCTACCTCCGCGTGAAAATACTTTTTGTCCAGCCAATTCTGATAAATCCGGTCTTCCATCTCCGATGGGTTATAGTTTTTTTCCAGTTCCTTTGCCATAATCTGTTCCTCCTAGCATGATCATTTTCTATGGAGGAGCCTGTCCACAAAGGACATAAAAAAACACCCTCCATCGTTACCGATAAAGGGCGAATCTTCGCGGTACCACCTTCACTTCTCACTTCTCTTATCCGATAACGGGGACGATTCCGTCATGACCTACCCAGAGACCGACACCGTCTCCCTGTCTCTCCTTCAGTCATGCAGTTCAAAAGCTACCTTCGAAACATTCTTCTTGAAACGACCTTACAGCCGGCGGGTCATTCTCTCTGGCAAGGAACTGCTCCTACTCCTCTTTCTCATAACCTTTTTCATAAGACTATACTTGCGAACGTAATTGATTGCCGATTCCTAATCGCTACCGCAGTATATACAGTTAAACTAAGCATTTCCCAAAGGACACCTTCAGTGTGTCTTCAGCAAATACAAAGGTTAACTGGTATAACTATAAAATATGCCATCCAAAATGTCAAGAGGTGCGGCGTCTTTTTTACATCCGATCCATGCCGGGACCTTCCTGCAGGCGTTTTACATAGGGAGCCGGATTGCGTTTCATCCCGGCCATTTCATAAAAGGTATCTAAAACCATCGCCTCTTTGTTGCAGTCCGGCATATTCTTTCCATAATCCTGCATCAGATTGTACTGCCCTAACAACCAGACATAGAGATCGGTCAGACCGTATCCCTCACATCTCATGGAATCCAACAGACAATGATGATCCAGATAATAAATGAACTCTTTCATCAGTTCCCCATCTGACAGCAATTCCTTCCACAGTGCCTCGACAAACAAGGAATCCTTTCCGGCATAGGAACCCAGTTCCTGCAGCCTGCCATATGCCTTGATCCGTCTGGCATCATATATGATCGTGTTCATATCCATTCCCCATTTCCATACAGTTCCTTATCATTCACAGTTAAAAAAACTCCACTATCATACAGACTATGCCCGCAGCAACAAAGATGCCACCCGCTCTGCCGAGCAGATTTCCCATACCCTGTAAAAGCTCTAAGAATCCATCCCCTTCCTCCCGGTAATCGGGAGGTAGATGGCGGGTCATATTTCTTCCCACCAGTATCAGTACGACTCCCACTATTATGACAAGAACTCCTAATACTGCCATCCTCTGCCTCCTCTGTTTCTTCCTTATCTATTCCAGATACGGAAGCGGATCTACCGCCTCTCCATTCACCCGAATCTCAAAATGCAGATGCGGGCCTGTGCTCCTTCCTGTATTACCGGACAGCGCAACCTGCTGCCCCTGATCCACATACTGTCCGACACTGACCGTGACCTCACTCAAATGTCCATAACGGGTACTGATGCCATCACCATGATCAATGATGACACAGTTGCCATATCCGCCAACCCAGCCTGCCGTGACAACCTGTCCTGCCCGTGAGGCTCTTACCGTGGTTCCGATCGGCACACCTACATCCACACCTGCATGCAACCGTCCCCAGCGGTATCCAAAATTCGAGGTGATCGTCCAGATGGTAACCGGATACATATACGTTGGCTGGGACTTGGTTCCCCGTTTCACAATCTCTGCCACAGCCGCCACCTCTACCGTTTCCTCCAGCTGCTCCCTGCCACATTCCAGATCATCCTTATAAGTGACCAGATCGGTGACGATATGGGTTCCCGGACTGCCCTCCTGTACCACCTGTGTCTCACCGATGAACATCTCGGCATCGTCCTCATACACGACATCTTCCTGATAGGTCTCCCGATAGGTCTCCTGCTTTTCCACCAGAATCTGAATCGCAGCCCTTGGAACCGTGATATTCAGCCGGTCATCATAGTACAGATCCTCATCGGATTCGATTCCCGGGTTCATCTCACGGAGTTCGTCAACCGTCAGGTTATGATTCTCTGCGATCAGCGCAAGATAATCCCCCGGTTGTACCACATAAATGCCCGCCTCCTGATTCTCAGTGGTGAGTTCCTGATAGGCCGTATCCCTGTCCTCGATCTGACTCCGGTCAACCTAGGTTTCCATCACCTGAATCGTGTCCGAGAAGCCGACATATTTGATCCCATCTTCTGCTGCCTGTTCCACTCCTGCCATATCATCCGTATCTTCCTGCCCGGATGATGCATCTGCCGGATCGTCCGTATTCCCCTGTGAATCATGTTCTGCCGGTTCGTTCCCATCATCTTGCGGACTGTCCTCTGCAGGACGGGTTTCCTCCTGTTGTGAAGCATCCGGATTGTCTGTATTCTCCGCCGAACCGTTCTCTGCAGCATTCTCCGCGGTGAGAGCCACCCCTACTGGCGCAATCGGATACACACCCTGTATGTTTTCAGGAGAAGCCGATGTTTGATCCGAAGAGGTCTCCCCGGCATCAGTCTGTGTCGTCTCCGTATCCGGCTCTGTCGTTTCCTCTCCCTCCTGTTCACCCGAAGGGGCTTCCGGCGTTGCCTCCGTATCCGCTTCTGTTCCTTCATCCGCCTTCTGTTCACCTGAAGAAGCTTCTCCGGCATCAGTCTGTGTCGTCTCCGTATCCGGCTCTGTTGTCACTTCGGCTGCACCGGTCTGTGCGGCCTCTCTCTTGGAAACACCCACCTCATACATCGTTACATTCCGGCTCGCAGGCGGATTCAAATCCACCTGAAAAGCATCTGTTGTATCGTATTTCCCCTGTGCCTGTTCGAGAATCGCAACCACATCCTCCATGCGCTCCACCGTCACCGTGTCATCTCCGATCCGCATGGTATATGCCAGTTGTTTATCATTCTGCGCATACCCGGAAAAACAGGTAAGGAGTGCCTGAACAAGTTCATCGCCCTGAAGCGGCTGCTGCTTTTTTAACACCTCCGCATCCTTCTCCTTATCCACTTCTTCATATGCAACATCCACATCCAGAATCCGAATCCCGTCTGCATTGTATCGAAGCCTTGCCTCCTTATATGCGTTCTCACCCTCTGCCACACTGTCAGTCAGGGCGATCACCTCTCCATTCACCATGACCTTCACCTTGCCACGAATCCGAATATCATGAAGCCAAGCCGTGACCGGATTCTCCTTTTTGCCGGTCTGCTGTTCCCTTTTCTCCCATCCGCTGCCGACAGCCGGTGCAAGCAGCAGACCGATGGCCATTCCCACCCATGCCGCCTTAAACCAGCCCCATTGCAGTCTTGTCTTTAAATTCGGTTTTTTCAACGATTTACCTTCTTTCTGTTTTTTATGGATTGTCTGCTGACGGAACCTCCGAACGTACCCAGCTTCGCGCCCAGACTGTAATACCCGCCATGGGAATATGCCAGAAGTTCTGCATCATTCAAATGAAAGCTTCCCGCTTCATCCAGATACTCGTCTGAGACCTGAACATTCACCACCTCTGCCAGAAACAGATCATGGCTTCCAAGCTCCAGAATCTGCGTAACCCGACATTCAATATTCACCGGGCTCTCCATAAGGATCGGTGCCTTTACCTTCTCCGCCCTGCCCTTTGTCAGATTCATTGCCGCAAATTTGTCTTCCTCTCTCCCGCTGCGCACTCCGCAGTAATCCGTTGCCCGCATCAGTTCCTTTGTCGTGAGGTTGATCACAAACTCACCACTTTCCTTAATCATCGAATGGGAATACCGCTCCTTTCGGACGGAAATGGATACCATTGCCGGGGACGAACACACGGTACCTGTCCATGCCACGGTCAACACATTATCCCTTCCCCCCCTGTCCCGGCAGGTCACCAAAACGGCTGGCAGAGGATACAGCATGTTCCCCGGTTTCCACGATTGCTTAGCCACTCCTGATCTCTCCTTCCAAAATGAATCTATATAAAATCGAAGGTCGCCTGTGCATATTCCAGATTTCCATATTCAAGCTCCTCCTGTGCCACCTGACTGCGATAGTCCACCACAACCGTCTGCTGTCTGCCGCCGATCAGCTTCTGCCCTAACACATAGTTGACATCAAACCGGTTCGTGATTGCCGGTGTCGCCCCTCTGGCCGGAACGATAAGCTGTACATTGTTGGTTTTTAACAGTGCAAAGATCGGTTCCCAGATATAGATATCCTTTGCCGCTCCAAACGGATTGTCGATAAAGATCACCTTCTTCAGATCACCTGCCTCTGCCTCCGGCGCATATATTCCAGAGATATAGTTGATCACCGACACCAGAAACTGGATATAGATACCCTGAGACTGTCCGGTGCTTCCAACCGCCTCCTCATAGCGGAGATAACGGCTCTGCTCCTTCATGCGCTCTCTCTTATACAGCTTCAAACGGATGGCATTAATATCCGTTACCATGACACCAAATAATTTTTTCAACAGCAGATGGTTTTTCATATAACGGATCCGGTCATTGTTGTCCGAAAACTGATCTGCACCATTTACCACCTCGTCAATATAATCCGACATTCTCTGCCTGATAAATTCCTCTTTCACATAAGGGATGGACAGGTGAAGCATCTGGATCAGCTCCCCATCTAACTGGATACGGGATAACTTTGGCAGACGGTCCAGCTCTGTCCGGACATCCCTGCAGCGCTCAATACACTGGTTTTCAAAATGCTCCTTTACCGCCTCCATATCCTCAATCCCCTGCTCCACACGCTCTTTTTCCAATGCGATATACGATATCATTTCCCTGAGATTGTCAAGCAGCGCCTTTGCCTCATCGTAGGTTTCCGGCACTTCCACATCCTGCTTGACCGCATCGGATAGCTCATAGGCTCCCATCGTAAAGAACACGTTGGCCGTCTGCATTTTGTGATGGAACAGTTCCTGTCTGGCTCTTGCCAGTGCTTTGTTACTCTTATCGTATTCCAGAATACTATCCTCAAAGATCTCTCTGAGCTCCTGCTGCTCCCTGTCCATCACCGTTGCTCCTGCAAGATCGATCTCCTCCTGCTCCACGATACGTCTGTTATCCTTATAAAGATCCAGAATCACACTATTGTTTTTCACGTATTGCTGATATTCCTGTTCAGACCGTTTGATGTCCTCCTGCATACCGCGCAGGATCCGGTCACCCTCTGCAATCGCCTGATCGGCTTCCTCCTTTGTCACCGCCACCGGTTCAAACGCTCCAAACCGTTCCACAAGAGCCGCGACAGCCTGCTCGATCCGACCCTCCAGACGGGTGGCATCCCGTTCCTTGCTCTTATATTCCTCTTTCATCTGATCGATCTGCACGGCCATTCGGGATAAATGCTGACTCATCCGGTTCAAAAATTCTTCCTCCACCGGATGCAGCTCTCCCTGTTCCTTCAACTGCTCTAATGCCATAACCGGTATCTTTCGCTTTGCGATCACCTTGAGTCCTCTGGACATGCTTTCCCAAAGAGTGGCAATGAGTTTTTTCTTATCCTCCAGCACAATGGTTGCCTGTTCCACGACTGCCTTGACAGCCAGAAATTCAGCCTTCAGTTCTTCTTCTGTCTTTTGTACTCTGGCAAAACTGCCCTCCACATAGTACTCTCTGTAAATCGTTTCCCAATCCGTTAAGACTTCACGGATCTGCTGCTGCATATGTGTCACCTGTGATTCCAATGCGTCTTTGCGAAGTACCGCAGCCTCTTTTTCCGCTTCCGCTTTTGCAGTATCGGTTTCCAGACGTCTGACCTCTGCCGTATAGCGATCCAGCTCCTCCTTTGCCTCATCTGCGAGATCACTCTTCAACTCCATTCCTGCCATTTGAATCTGTGCCCGCTGGTTCGCAGCGAGATCTGCCTCTAAGCGTTCCATTTCTTCTTTGTGTTTCTTTCTGTGCAGCATCAGACTCTCCTGCTTTGCCTGCAGCTCTTCGCATCGTCTCCGGTGCTCCAATACCGCTTCCTGTCCGGCCTGCACCTCCTGCTCTGCATTTAGAAACACAGAGTCGGTGAGCTTTGCAGTGTAATCCAGATCCTCCTCATATGCAGCCTCCAATTCCCTGCAGTGCTCCAGCTCGTCTGCCAGCTCTGCCAGACGCTGTTCCAGCCGGGTGGCCTCCCGGTCAAGGGCATCCTCCTCCAAAAAGGTATCTCTATCCTTTGCAACCAGCAGCACTCCCTCCGGCCTGTCCGGAGCATACGGCGATTCCAGCGTATTCTGATCATAAACCGGAACCGCCTGATTGTGCAGATCTATGGTCTGAATCCGCTCATCCTCTTTTACCACGTCAAACTGCTTTGTCACCACTCCATACGGAAGCATGGGAAACCGATTCAGCAGCTCCTCCCGGTTTGCCTTGGGCAGAGCCGACAGATAATCGATACCGGAAAGTGCAAAATCCCCGTGACGACTCTCCAGATAATCCTTCACTCTCGAAACCGCTTCGGATTCCTCAAACAGCCGGCCTTCTCTCACCTGCTGTAAATGATGTTCCAGTCTGTGAATCTCCTTTTCCAGACCGGCCGTCGCAACCTTCTGCCGGAACGCTCTTTCTTTGATGATGTCATACAAAGCGGCGGCATCCTTTCCCCCATAGATCTGTACCATCTTCTTCAATCGGTCCTGATTCGCACGGTATTCCTCAAACGTCTGCCTTGCACCCTGCAGGGCTTCCTCTGCCTGCCTTGCTGCCTCTCTTTCCACATACAGCATACGTCCGGTTTCATCCGACTCCCGAATGTCCTCCAAATAGGCATTCTCTGCCTGTTCTCTCTTCTCGTGAAGAGATTCTTCCTCCTCCCGAAGCTTGTTCAACACATCCTTCAGATCACTCAGCACCAGAACAGGGACTTCCCTGCGAACGCTCCCGATGTCCTCCATCCTCTGCTGATATAAGCGGCTAACACGTTCTTTGTGGCTTTTCGCCACTGCCAGCGCAACCTTTCCCTCCTCACATACCCGGGTCAGGGTTTCCAAATTCCCGCTTAGAGATTCCAGCTCTTTTTTCTTTGCGGTCAGACGCTCCCGAATGTCCTTCAGCTTTTCATCATCCATCTGTTTTTTGGTATATGCATATTGATGAAGCGTTCCCATGTGATCGGAATTGGTATCCATCGAGGCATCGATCATCGCCTGATGCTCCTCCATCAGAGCCTTGTCCTCCAGATACCGTATGTAGTCATTGATGCTCTCCTTTTTGTTCAGTTCCTCCGTTGCTTCCTGAAGCTCTTCCCCGGCCCGCTCCACATGATTCTCTAACACGGCCATCTCTTCCTTCAGCTCCGCCAGCGTGTTCTGATCTTTTTGAATTCGAAGGCTCTCAATCCGTCTGCGCTCTGCAGAGAGCTTCTGTTCCATATGAGCCTTCTGCTCCTCCAGCCTTGCAATCTCCTCCTCACTCTGCTGACTCAATGTCTCTCCGGTGACATACAGATTAGCGAGCGTCCCCGCCACCTTGTCCCTTTCCTCATACAGCGATAAAAACGAGGAGACTCTGCTCTCCAACAGATGCATCAACTCGGTTTCCTTGTCAAAATTGGCGATCTCACTCTTTTTTCTGGAGAGCTCCACCAGCTTATCCCGAATCTCCAGAAGAGTCCTTGCCATATCTTCACTGACATCACTCTGCCCGGTCTTGACTAAAAATGCCTTCTCGATGATTTCCTCGATCAGCAAATCCTCAACCACCTTCCGGGTCGTCCTGTAATGTGTCTCAAAATAGGTGCGCACATGTCCCTCTGTCTTATTGATTCCCCGAATGATCTCCCATTGACTCTCAAAAAGACCATACTGACTGATAAACCGCTGATACTCCCCCTTGCGTTCAAACACATATACCTTCAGATTGAGATTCCGTCTGCCCAGCTCCTTGAGATAATTCTTAAGACCGGTATAGGTGATCCGCTCCTTACTGTTTTGAAGCGGCAGATTCACGATATCATTCTCATTGTAATCCCTGTAAAAAATACAATAATTAAAATACTCAATCGATGCGCTGTCCGTTCCGCTTCGCCGACCTCCCTCTTCCGGGGACATCCGCCCGCTCTCCGCCTCCTTTGCCTTTCTGGCACAAAATCCCGTTGTCATATAGCGGAATCCCTCTTTGATATCCTTGTCGTCCAGCCGCCATTCCACCAGAGAGTGAATGGTGGTATTGCCCCCTCCGGTTCGAAATAATTTCTCAACAGGCTGCTTTTCATCCAGCGTACAGTTCGGGATCAGGTTCTGTAAAAGGAGCAGCATCAGAACGCTCTTTCCGCCGCCATTTGCCAGATCATACAGGGTATTCTTCCCGTACATGCGCATGGAAAAGTCATCATAGCCCTGTGTGCCAAAGTTATATTTTACATTGTTTACGCGAATTCGGATGATATTTGGCATGTTGTTTGTCCTCTACTTCAAAGTATGTTATGAGCCTATTCTCTTTGGCTACTGTTTATCACCCTTGCTCCCCCGGTTGAGTGCATCATAGATCTGTCCACGGTACTCTTCAAAATAGTGCTCTACAATAGCCTGAAACCGTTCCGTTGGATAGTATCGTCTATTCATCTCCACAAACAGCTTTTCTCCCACCAGAAAATTGAAGGTCGATTTTACAAAGCCGGCGCGGGATGCCCGGGATGCCCGTATCTCATCCTCGCCTGTGCTGGCCGGAAGCTCGTCCCACAAAAGCGCCACCGCCTGAAAGCTCTCCTGTTGTTCCTCCTCCATATCATACACAACAAGATCCTTCGTAAAGACAGACAAAGCCTTGCCAACCTCCTCCATCACATCCTCAATTCGTATATACTCCTTAAACTGATAAGAGGCCGAATCGGAATAAAAAGCCAGCAGAATCTCATAGATGATAAAATAACACAGATACAGTTCTTTGTTATATCGAAGCCCCATATATTTTCTCAGTTCTTCATTCGTATAGCCAAAGATCCGGTTCCCCTCTCCGGCAGACAAAAAAAGGCTCTCCTTGTATTCATACAAGCTCAGATTCAGCTTTTTCAGCAGGACACCGACAATCTCATACACCTCTGCATTGCCATAATAGTCATCATACAGACCTCCATTGGCACCGCCCCGCCTGATCTCCTCCCCGGTGATCAGCTTTGCATATATGTCCATTGCCTTTTCCAGATTCTTCATTTCCATGTGTGTATCCTCACTCTTACTCATACTACCATAAACACCGATATCGTTCAATCAGGAAATGCTCTCCTGCATTCTCCGCTTCCTGTCACATTCAATCCATTCGTCCAGCGTAAGCGGTTCATAATCTGAGTACTTACAAAAGCAGTTGATCATATTGCAGGGAATATGCACCTGCTCCCCATTCATGTTATGCCGGACGCTGTTCCTTGTAATCTCCTGAAACTGTTCCATCAGACGCTGATCAAACGTGTCATGTACATGTCCATACAACATGTATGTCCTTGGATTGCCCTTATCATCCATGCGATACTGTCCATTGTAACACATGATCGGGAAGTGGCACAACACCACCTTCCGCCGGTTGTCGTGCATTTCCTCATAGGGCTTGATCCAGATAAACCGGCTGGCCCGGTATGCCTTATTTGTCAGGAAACGGTCATGATTGCCGAGAATCAGATACAGCTTCCCGTGCAACCGGCGGATTAGTTCATTGGTCTCCTCCGGCTTTCCCCATGACAGATCCCCTAATATGACAACCTCATCCTGCGGTCGCACCTTCTGATTCCACTTATCCAGCATGTACTCATTCATCGCCTCTGTACTTTCAAATCCCCGATTATCCATTCTCTCATTTAATGCCCCATGAAAAAAATGACAATCTGCAATATAATATCTCATGCTCTGCACCACCTTTTCTCACTCTGCCGCCACCGTGAACCGCATATCCGTAATGGTAAATTCGTCTTTTTCCTTCCCAAACTGCATCGTATGTCCGGCATCAAATTCAATCTGAAACGCAAGATCCCCATACTGATCCATCTTCTCCACACTGAGTCTGTCCATGACCAGTCCGTCTAAAAACGTATCCTGCGTGTCCTGCATCTGTTTCAATACATAGCGGTCCTTCTGCGCCAGATGCACAAGGAAGGAATACAGATCCCCATTCTGATAGATCTCCTTTCCAAACTTGATCTCATAAATGGCAACCAGCTCTGCCAGAGTCGTCTTTCCGTGCTTCCACAGCTGCTCCAGCAATTCCCCGAACAGCCTTCCATAATTATCTGCGATCCGCTTCTCCTCCGTCTCATCCTCAAACACGTAATCCGCACCGGCTTCCTTTTTCTCAATCTTCTCAATGTAATCCTTATTCTCCGGCCTGCTCTCCAACATGCGGTCAATACTTTCTGCCGCAAAACTCTTTGTAAGTTTCGGCATGAAAAGAGGCGCCACCAGCATGCCGAATTGTTCCGGATGATCCTGCTCCATCACCTTCTTAAGAACATCCCGGAATTGGAAGGCCGGCCGCAGCTTCCGAAGCTTGGCTCTTGCGATCATCTCATCTGCAATCTTCTGAAGCTCAATGGTCTCACGGATCAGTTCTCCATGCCGGATAATGGTCTTTTTCAGTTCGGTATCCAGCCTGTGTATACCGGACAGCATGGCTGAACGAACGGGCACACTTCTCCCCTCTTCGGCAGGACTCTGCGACATTCCATCTTCCCTTTGCATTCTCTCCTTCTGTGCCGCATTCGCTCTCTGAAACGCCTTATCGATCAATGCCCGGTTCTTTTCAAACAGCTTCTGCTCCTCGTCAAACCACTTTGCCACCGTCTCCATATAGGCCTCACTTGCCCTTGCACCGGCAAATACATCATAGCTTAACAGATCCAGCACTTCCTTTTTCTGGAGAGCCAGTCTGCTGACCTCATTGTTGATCCGCCTCACCACTTCAATCCCGCCGGCAAAATTCTCAGAGCGTATCATTTTCTCGAGCAATAGCTGCTGGACGGAAATGTTGCTCTCCTCCTTGACCTCCTTCGTATCCAGATAAAATTCAATCCCGTCTGCGGTCACATGATAGAGCACGACTCCATCCGCAATCCGGCTGTCAATCAACTTGACCCTGGCAGTCTTCTTCTTTTTCTCCTCCGGGTCAAAGTAGGGAAATGTAAATGCCTTCCCGTCATTTTTAATCTTGTCAAAAATATAACCGATCAGTTCCTTCTCTTCCTCCGGTTCCACATCCAACGCAAATTCCCGCCTTAAGATCTCCGAAAGAAACTGCTCATACTGCTCATAGGTCACCTCACTCTCATGAAAATTGTTCTCATTGATCAGAAAACGAAGGGATGCCATCGTGATATAACCCATATCCAGATTGATATATTTTCCATCCTTATACTGGGAAAAGGCCGTATCACAGAGCACAAAAAACGGATAATATTTTTTTAAATTCAGCATGCGATCTTTGTGTTCACTCATGATATCGTGAATCATGATGTATTTTTCTGCCATGTTATCTTTCCTTTTCACTAACCAAGCTCTCACGTAGCTAATATGTCCACCGTAATATGAAAAAAGAACCAACCCAATGTGCTAACGACATCAAATCGATTCTTCCTAGTGGGCCGCCGGGGGCTCGAACCCCGCACACCCTGATTAAGAGTCAGGTGCTCTACCAAATGAGCTAGCGGCCCAAAGTATTCTGTTCGGTTGCTTTCCTTAACAACAAAACGATTATATACGATACCGAAAAAAAAATCAAGTACTTTTTTTAAATTTTTTTACTTTCCATGTTTATCGGATAAATTTTCTGCTCAGCTTATTCATACAATACAACTCCCTCATTTTGTACGTTTTGATAAAATTTCAAAATGTCCATCCTGTTATAGAAACAATCCTTTGACTTTAGCAATGAGCATTGACACGCAGTTAAGCCGGACGCTAATTCTTAACTAAATGACATTGATATTTTTCACGTTTATTCCATACAAACCCGTTACATTATTGTCGGTTCCGTGTTACGCTGCGGGTGCGGCTTCGCATTCCAATGTACCCGCAGCCGGCTAAGGGTGAACCGTTACACGATTCCATCAAATTCCAACAAAATACCTCAAATTTTACTGGCATTATAGTGTGGAATGCATTACAATAGAGGAATAGGTTTGAGACGGTACACTAGAATATATAGAAAGGAGAATATCAGTCACGGCTGATACAGATGATATATGAAACATACCATAAAGATAACCCTGTTTTTGTTCTTGTTTTTATTGGCAGGAGGCAGCACGCTTTCCCATGCGGCATCGGATGATCCCGGTGCAGGACGTTTATCCGGAGAACATATCCCCGCAGAATTTTACGATACCGATGCCACGGTGAACGGGAATCTGCTGATCTCTCCATTATTTGGACGGTATGGCGGATTTACCACATCCAATCCATATACCAACAAGACCTATACACATGTGGATGTGTTTGCCGACCGCACCATCCGCAACGGTGTGGATGTCAGCCAGTGGCAGGGTGCGATTGACTGGAGCAAAGTCAAGGCTGCCGGAATCGATTTTGCGATCATCCGTGTGGGATATCGGGGCTATGGTGCCGCCGGTACACTGAGTGATGCCACAAAGGATACCTATTTTGAGGCCAATATGCAGGGCGCGATTGCAGCCGGACTTCAGGTAGGTGTATATATCTTTTCACAGGCCATCACCATCGACGAGGCCAAAGCCGAAGCCCAGTACATATTGGACCGGATCGGTTCCTATCCGGTCACATTACCTCTTGTCATGGACTATGAATATGCCTCTGATTCCCCTACCGGTGGCCGGATCAAGACAGCCAATCTCTCCAAGCAACAGGCTACCAATATCTGTCTGGCATTCTGTGACACCATTCAGGCAGCGGGATACACGCCAATGATATATGCCAACAAGAGCATGCTGGAGAGTCAGCTCAATGCCTCCACCCTCAGCGCACGCAGCCGTATCTGGCTTGCCAATTATACCACTGCTACCGCCTATGGCGGCACCTATGATTTTTGGCAGTATGCCAGCGACGGCACGGTGAATGGAATCTCCGGCAAGGTTGATATGAATTATTATTACAGCAAAGCAGATGACAATTTCTCTCAGGGCGCACCGATTCCGATACCGGAACAACCGGCAACCGGAACCAGTCTCTCTTCTGCCGTGATTGCACCGATACCGGATCAGATATATACCGGCTCGAATATCACACCGGCCCTGAATGTGACATTGAACGACATTCCTCTGACAGCAGGTACCGATTATACCGTCAGCTACCAGAACAATCAGGCCGTCGGAACGGCAACCGTTGAGATCACCGGACAAAACCAGTATCACGATACACAGACCGTGACCTTCCACATCGTTCCTCAGGCCATCTCCGGACTGAAGGTGAAGAAGAAGTCTGCCAGCTACGTCACATTGTCCTGGACAAAGAATACCACGGTGACCGGATATGAGATATACCGCTCGACTGCCCAAAACGGAACCTATACAAAAGTAAAAACCATTTCCAGCCACGGAACCACAACCTTTAAGAATACAGGACTTGCAAACGGGCAATGCTATTATTACAAGGTACGGGCCTATAAAACGATTGGCAAAACCTCCTACTATGGTGCCGACTCTCCGGTCTGTACAGCCTATACCAACACCGGTTATACCCGGCTGGCTCTCGCCAAATCCAGTACGGTTCTCTACGGAGACTGCAACACGGGAAGCAGTGTGATCGCCAGCCCTGCCGTCAACACAGCCATGACCGTTACCTATGCCACAGCCGATGCGGCCGGCAATACCTGGTATCATGTGACCTATAAGACTCACAGCGGTTTTGTGCGCGCCGGCAAGGTGACCATCGGAAAACAGGGTCAGGTAAACGGCAGCAAGATTAATGTGCGAAAGTCTTATTCCACCTCATCCAAACGACTGACCACTCTCAATAAGAACAAGAAGGTGACCGTCTTAAAGAGCAAAAAGAAAAAGGGAATGACATGGTACAAGGTAACCTTCAAGAAGGGCAGCAAATATTATACGGGATGGATGGCTGCATACTATGTCAAAATCGTGTAAGGCATATCATTTTTTGCTTGACTTTCCACGCAGGCTGGTCTACAATCAATTCATATATTGCAATGCAATGACGAGGATAGTACATCCGTCACTTCCCTCCAGAGAAGGCTTCCGGATTGATGGGGTATCCCCACGAATCTGTGCTGGAAGAAGCCAATGGAACACGGAATGGAAGACCACCTCTGAGCAGCCCTTCATACCGGCCGGTGACTCCGATATCGTCAGAATGAGGTGCCTGTCTTACAGGAACCGGGGTGGAACCGCGAGCATAGATCGTCCCTGGCATGATGATGTCAGGGACTTTTTTTATCCACCGCGTACCGTTACGTCGGCAGCGTCCGGCTTAACTAAATGACATTGGCATAACAAGGGCTGTCTTTTCAAACTGCCAACATAGAAAGGAGATTTTATTATGAACCTGTTAGAAAATGCTGCTGACATCCTGTCGGATGCAAAGGACACATGCACCAACGCTTTATCCAATGTAAAAGAGCGTGTATGTACGTTTTGGGATGAGGACACTTCCCTCACCCGGAGGAATCTGGCTCTGATCTGCATTCTTTTTGCACTGATCGGTGTTATATACGGTTTCCTGCTCTCACCGGTCAAAAAAGGAATTCAGGTAAATATTACCAATGTGGATGATGAGGACGAGGATTAAGTGAACATGCATACTGTTTGGAATGCCTGACAAGAATGCATGTTATGGACATTCCAACCATGAAAAGAAAAAGGAGAAACAAGCTATGAAGATCACATTGAAAGACGGCTCCACAAAAGAATATGAAAGCGCCATGAGCGTACTGGAGATTGCAAAGGATATCAGCGAGGGGCTTGCCCGGGCCGCCTGCGCCGGAGAAGTAGATGGCAGGGTGGTGGATCTTCGCACCACAATTGAACAGGACTGTCATTTAAGTATTTTAACCTTTGATGACGAGGCGGGCAAAAAGGCCTTCCGCCATACCGCAGCCCATATTCTGGCACAGGCTGTCAAACGCCTTTATCCGGATGCAAAGTGTACCATCGGACCGGCCATCGACGAGGGCTTTTACTATGATTTTGACATGCCATCTCTCGGAAGAGAGGAATTAGATCAGATTGAAGCGGAGATGAAGAAGATCGTAAAGGAGAATATTCCGATCCAATGCTTCACCCTGCCACGTTCCGAGGCCATTCAGCTCATGGAGGAGCGGAACGAGCCTTACAAGGTGGAACTGATTCACGACCTTCCGGAGGATGCCGTATTGAGCTTTTACGAGCAGGGAGATTTCACCGACCTGTGTGCCGGACCCCATCTGATGAGCACCAAACCGGTGAAATTCTTCAAACTGACCTCCTCCTCCGGCGCCTACTGGAGAGGGAATTCCGATAACAAGATGCTGACCCGTATTTACGGCACTGCCTACACAAAAAAAGACGACCTGAATGCCCGTCTGGAATTTCTTGAAACCATAAAAAAACGGGATCACAACCGTCTCGGCCGCGAGCTGGAATTGTTTACCACAGTCGATATTGTCGGACAGGGACTCCCGCTGATGATGCCGAAGGGAGCCAAGATCATTCAGACCCTGCAGCGGTGGATTGAAGATCTGGAGGACAACGAATGGGGCTATGTCCGTACCAGAACACCTCTCATGGCAAAATCCGATCTTTACAAGCTGTCTGATCACTGGTATCACTACAAGGATGGCATGTTCGTGCTGAATGATGATGAGGATGAAAACGGTGTATCTGCCTCCGGACAGGATATTCTGGCGCTTCGTCCAATGACCTGCCCGTTCCAGTATTTTGTGTATAAGGCCAAGCCTCACAGCTACCGGGATCTCCCTTACCGTATGGGTGAGACCTCCACGCTGTTCCGGAACGAGGACTCGGGTGAAATGCACGGTCTGACCCGTGTCAGACAGTTCACCATTTCCGAGGGGCATCTCATCTGCACACCGGAGCAGATTGCAGACGAATTCAAGAACTGTGTCAGCCTTGCAAAATATTGTCTGACAACCTTAGGGGTAGAGGAGGATGTCACCTACCGTATGTCCAAATGGGATCCGAATAATTCCGAAAAGTATCTGGGAACCGCCGAGGACTGGGATCGCGTACAGGATGCAATGCGCGTGATATTGGACGAGATTGGCATCAACTACACCGAGGAGGACGGGGAGGCTGCTTTCTATGGCCCGAAGCTGGATATTCAGGCAAAGAACGTATATGGTAAAGAGGACACCATGATCACCATTCAGTTGGATATGTTCCTGTCCGAGCGTTTTGATATGTACTATGTAGACAAGGATGGTGAGAAAAAACGCCCTTATATCATTCACAGAACCTCGATGGGATGCTACGAGCGAACCCTTGCATGGCTGATTGAAAAATATGCGGGCGCATTCCCAACCTGGCTGGCACCGGAACAGGTTCGAATTCTCCCAATCTCTGAAAAGTTCCATGCATATGGACAGGAGATTCTGGCAGAGCTTAAGAAAAACGGAATTCTTGCAACGATGGATGACCGCTCTGAGAAAATCGGCTACAAGATCCGCGAGGCAAGACTTCAAAAACTGCCTTACATGCTGGTAGTCGGCGCGAATGAGGCAGAGAACCATACCGTATCCGTCCGAAAGCGCGGAGAAGACGGTGATCTGGGTGCGATGGAGCCTGGCACCTTTATCGATAAGATCTGCGAAGAGATTCGCACCAAGTCCTTAACACAGATGGAAGCATAAAATGAAAAAATACAAGGAACCGGAAGAATCTTCCTATGATGCAGGAGAACCTTTATGGTGGTGGCTGCGTTCGTCCGGCTGCCAGTCGGATCTTGCGTCGTATGTGAGTTATGATAGCCTTGTGGATACCTATGGTGACTCCGTAGAGGACACTTCAAAAGGTATCCGCCCTGTTTTGCATTATAACCTGTCCTCCGGGCATCCGCTTTTGAAAAAACAAACCATGACATCAGAGGTTGTGAATGTGCCGGAGGATACAACCGTTCCGGAGGGTTACGGTCAAACAGATCCACCGTCAGAGATCATCCCGTTTACACCGACTGACCCGACAACACAGGACGGTTCCACGACTTCGGGAGCAACCACAGGATCAACTACGGGGACCACTACAACAGGTACGGGCACGACAGTGACAACACGACAAGGTGACAATCCAACAACACTCAACATCAAGAACAGCAAAACCTATAAAACTTCAAAGAAGATTACCATAAAGGATGCAGATGGAATCAAGAAGATTAAACTCAACAGCAAGACCATTAAAGTAAAGAACGGGAAAACGAAATATTCCTTCAAATTGTCAACCTATAAGAAATATCTGAAAAAAGCGGGTAAATGGAATAAGCTTGTTGTGACTGACAAGACGGAAAAAAAGAAAACCGTCAAGTTTAAGACAAGATAGGGAAGAAGCTTGATGCCCTGCAGCGTAACAAAAAGATTAATATCGAGAACAGATGTTTACAGGGTGAGACCTTCATATAGATGGCCTCACCCTCTGTCTCTTTGTCCGATTCTTTCACAGCACTCATACGTTCATTGTCTCCACCCTTGCCCTCAGAAACTGGGTCAATATTTACTCTTGGTCTATGTGTATGTGGATTATCTACTCCATAATGTTCATGTCCAGTATGAATCTGTAAAAACTCTCCTCCTTGATTTGTCGGTATAGATGTACTAACAAGGTTATAATCTTTATTTGTTGGCAACGCAACTCCTTCTGGAGTTACAATATAATCGGGCTTTGTATTAGGTGGTAATACAGTACCACTTCCACCCTCACTAATCACCGCATTATCCGGATCAGTGAAATCAAGTGTGAATTCTGCTGTTCCCCTGTTTCCACTGGCAAAGACATCACAGGTAAGACCAATCGAGCCTGCTAACATACCTATAGAT
>JAFVCQ010000174.1 GCA_017479085.1 Lachnospiraceae bacterium
ATATCCTTATAAAAATATGTAGTTTGATTTGAGAGGACAATTATGCGACAAAAACCATATTTACACGCTGCTCAGGAAAATGGTGATAAAGGATTTTTGCAGATCAATGTGGTATCGGAAGACAATCAGATACCCGTCAGAAATGCCCGTATCGAGATAGCGGACACCAGTAACCCCAATGACCCCATTGAACAGATTGAGACAGACGGTGACGGCAGAACCCCAACGATCGAGCTGGATGCTCCTCCGCTTGAATTCTCCCTGTCCCCCTCCGATAATCAGCCTTACAGTGAATACAATTTAAAAATATCTGCGGAAAACTATGATGATACTATCATTTCCGGTGTACAGATTCTCTCCGGCGAGATCGGTCTTCAGAATATCCGCCTGGCTCCAAGTGTGACGGATCAACAGACCTACGATCCCACTGTCATTGGGGGACATACGCTTTGGGAATACTATCCACCCAAAATTGCAGAGGATGAGATCAAGCCCATGCCAGAGCGCGGAGAGATCGTACTCAGCAAGGTCGTCATTCCGGAATATATTATCGTGCATGATGGAACCCCCTCAGATACCACTGCAAATAATTATTATGTGCGCTACAAGGACTACATAAAGAATGTGGCCTCCTGCGAGATCTATGCCACATGGCCGGAATCCAGCATCACGGCTAACGTATTAGCTATTATCTCCTTTACCCTGAATCGGGTATATACCGAATGGTACCGCACAAAGGGCTATAATTTTACAATTACCAGCTCAACCGCATTTGACCATAAATGGATGTATCAAAAGACAGTATATGAAAATATATCGCAGGTTGTTGACAATATCTTTGCCAATTACCTGTCCAGACCGAATGTAAGCCAGCCAATTCTCACCCAGTACTGCGATGGCAAACGTGTTACCTGTCCAAACTGGCTGAGTCAGTGGGGTTCCAAATATCTTGGGGATCAGGGGTATTCCGCCATTGAGATTCTGAGATATTATTATGGGGATGACATGTATATCAATCAGGCAGAACAGATCTCCGGTATTCCTTCTTCATGGCCGGGTTATAACCTGTCTGTCGGTTCCTCCGGTGAAAAGGTGAGAATGATTCAGGAACAGTTAAACCGCATCGCTGTCAACTATCAATCCATCCCAAGAATTACGGTGGACGGGATTTTTGGAGAAAATACCAAAGCCGCTGTACAGCAGTTCCAATCCATCTTCAATCTGCCGGCCAATGGCATTGTAGACTATCCAACCTGGTATAAGATCTCCCAGATCTATGTAGGTGTCAGTCGAATTGCAGAGTTGACATGAATGACCGGTATATATTGTCACCAAACGTAACTTTGTTCATTGCATCTCTGGTACACTTTAATCGTAAGCCGCAAAGTAGCGTAGACACGTTGTTTTGTGGCTTATATTGTTAATGGAGGCAATCTCATGCATTATCACATTTATTGTAATACCAAATCCATCCGTACACATCATCTGCGGGCCATTACAGAATATGAAAAGCGGCTCTCCTCTTATTGCACCACCTGTCTGCAGCTGACCACCAGTCTCCCTCCGGCAAGGGAATTCGCAGGGGAAAACCACTCCTTTATCCGAATCGGCTCCGAAGGTGCAACGCAATCCTCCTACGACTTTGCACAATCTCTTGATTCCATACAGCAGAGCGGACGCTCCCACGTTCACATTTTTATCGGTTATACAGAGGCAGAATGTATGGATCGTCTGTCGATGCAGACCGCTTTTCAAAAGCCACAAAACCTCTGTCTGACCCACAGCCGCTTATCCTTTGAAACCCAGACCCTTCTATTCTATGAACAGCTATACCGTGGCTATACCATTCTTCAGGGGAAAACCTACCACAAATAAAATCCGACAACATTCCTTACAAATTTGCGATCTCCTCGCAGAGCACCATGCGCATCATCTGATGTGGAAATGTCATTCTGGAAAAACTCAATTTCAGATGGGAGCGCTTCTTCAGTGTTTCCGGAAGTCCGAGTGACCCTCCTATCACATATGTGACCGTTGTATATCCGTTCTCTGCCGCGCGCCTCACATATTCCCCGTGCTGCTCTGTGGTCAGTTCCTTCCCCTCAATGCATAATGCCACCACATAATCCGTTGGGCGAATCTGCTCCATCATTCTGCTGCACTCTTTTTTCAAAAAAGCTTCCCTGTTTTCCTCCCTCATGCGATCTGGAATTCGCAGATCCGGAAATTCAACAATTTCCAGACGATTCCCCATTTTGTGAATATTCTTTTCAAGCTCCGCAATGGCCTCCCGATAATATCCATCCTTTATTTTTCCAATACATAGAATTCGATAAATCATTTTTTTCTCCAAAAGTTTTCAAATTGTTTTTTCCAATGTCATAATTTGTTCATATTTATACATTATATTATTTATAGAAACTTTTTTGTACTTTTTCATTTAATTCTCCCTTTATATTATAGAAAAGAGGCCTTACGGTCTCTTTTAATTTACTGTATTTTTTTCATTTCGTCAAATTCCTTCTGAATCTCCCCGGATGGCTTCTCCGTGAGCAGGCTCACTGCCACAATCAGAACCAGACTGATCAGAAACCCAACTGCAAGGGAATAAAGACCGGTCTTTGCTCCCAGTGTCTGCATGATCTCACTTCCCTCTGTATGAAAAAAAGGAACATGATCCCAGATCAATACCGTTACGGCACCGGAGATGATGCCCGCAACTGCGCCCGGCAGGTTCATCCGCTTCCAATACAAAGAGAGCAGCACCACCGGTCCAAAGGCGGAACCGAAACCGGCCCATGCATTCGACACCAGATTCATCACAGAATTCTCCGGATTCCGGGCAATGGCATAAGCGGTAACCGCTGCCACAAACACGACAGCACGGCTGACCCTCAATACAGTCTTATCCCCGGCATCCTTCCTGAACACACCCCTAAACAAATCCTCGGTCACTGCAGATGCTGTAACCAGTAACTGCGAATCGGCCGTAGACATGATTGCTGCCAGAATTCCGCAGAGAAACAAACCTCCTACAAACGGATGATTCCAATCCTGTGTAAACACCTTCTTGATCATCTCAATCAATACATTCTCAGCGGGGATATCCGTTGTCCGCTCCAATATCTCCGGATACAGATAGGCTCTTCCGATAATACCGATCAGAACCACACAGGACAGAGAAATGGTAACCCAGATGATTCCGATTATCTTAGACTTTCTGAGTTCCCTCTCGCTCGATACCGCCATAAAACGAACCAGAATATGCGGCATACCACAATAACCAAGTCCCCATGCAAGCTGGGAGATAATGTACACTGCAGATACCTTTGAACCGGAAGCCTCCATAATATTCAGATAGGAACTGGCTCCCCCCGCAGCACCGGACTGTTCCAAAATCCCTACTATATTATGTGAACCGATCAGCCCATAAGCTGCAATCGGGACAAATAATACCCCTGCGAGCATCAACATACCCTGAATAAAATCCGTCGTGCACACTGCCATGAAACCACCCCAAAAGGTATAGGTCAGGATCACCACTGCCCCAATGGTCAGCGCAAACGTATACTCCACACCAAACACAGAGGAAAACAATAATCCTCCCGCAGTCAGTGCGGATGCGGTATATACGAGAAAAAAGAGCACGATCACAACGGAGGATGTCACAAGCAGAATCCGCTTCTGATCGTGAAATCTGTTTTCCAGATAAGCCGGAAGAGTCAGCGCATTGCCGGCCAGTATCGTATATCTCCGTAACCTTGATGACACAAACAGCCAGTTACATATCGTGCCAAGAAACAATCCGACCGCAATCCATGCCTGTCCTGTGCCATAGGCATATATACTTCCGGGCAATCCCATCAAAAACCATCCACTCATATCCGATGCCTCTGCCGAAAGAGCCGCCACCCATCCGTTGAGATTCCTTCCACCCAGAAAAAAATCCTCAGAATTCCGGAGCCTGCCTGCATATAAAATGCCAATCACGATCATAATCAGCATATATAGCGCAAAGGCCAGTAAAATCCATACCACACTAGCCATATTCCCTACTCCTTTGTCACACAAAATTCGCTTAATATTAACATACTTCCTAAAAAAAATCCAGTAAATTCATTTCTGATAGTGACAAACCGAACAAAACAGCCTATAATATGGATTGTTCCGAATTGATATTTTTTATGGAAGCTGCCTTTTCAAACCTATTTCTGAACAGAAAGGAAAATGGGCGCCCTTCCAATTATTGCTATGATGGAGGAGTACAGAATGGATATATTATCGTTTTTGCAGTTGTTAGGCGGCATTGGATTATTCCTATATGGTATGAGTCTGATGGGTTCTTCCCTTGAGAATCTCGCCGGATCCGGTCTGGAGCGGATTTTGGAAAAACTTACGACAGATAAACGAAAGGGCGTTGGCTATCTCAAGGGATTCGGTCTTGGTGCCATTGTAACCGCTATCATTCAGAGCTCCGCTGCCACCTCCATTATGCTGGTCGGTTTTGTAAATGCCGGTATCATGAAA
>JAFVCQ010000175.1 GCA_017479085.1 Lachnospiraceae bacterium
CATATAAGAAGCTGGCGAGCATTACGGTCGGATACCTGGATATGGAGACCATGAACATCGTGGATACACAGATGTTCATTGACGGATATCAAGTGAAGCTGGTCAGCGATACAAGCTATGGGAGCTTGTGGGAGGTGAGTTTTTCGTTGAAAGAGTTCTAACGTTTACAAGAAATTTAAACTTTTCCCTTGACACGGACAAGGTAATATGTTACCTTTTAGGAAAATAGTAATATATTACCTTTTTAAGGAGAAGATAAATGCTGATAGAAGAGGTTATGCAAAATGGCAATGTGGACTTTCCCAATATTCCATCTAATTATTACTTACTCGGGCTCTTAAGTGCTTTTGAGAATCGCTTTCAGGCAATGGCTGATAATACCATGCAGGGAATCAGCTGGAAGCAGTTCTTTGCGATAATATGCATCAACATGTGTAAGGAACCGCCGACACTAAAAGAATTGTCAGATATTCTTGGAAGCTCCCATCAGAATGTGAAGCAGATTCTATTGAAGCTTGAAAAGAAGAACTTTATTCAGTTTCAGACGGACGATGCCGACAAGAGAAAGCAGCGTATTGTTCTGACGGACTACTGTAGGGAATTCTGTGAGAGAAACGACGAAATGAGCAAAAGCATTATGGAGAAAATGTTTGATGGAGTAACAGAGAAAGAAGTCGCTACAACGATACAAACTATCATCAAAATCGAAAAGAATCTAAGGGGCTATGAAGGATGGAGACTTCGTATATTTTGACGGAACCATAAGTGATATTACATACGAATAAAAAAAGGAAGGTGATTTGACCATGAGTGGAATCATTTTATATAAGTCAAAATATGGAGCGACAAAACAGTATGCGGATTGGATTGCAGAGAAAACTGGATTTTCGTGCATCAAGACAGATGATGCTGATATGAAAATGGTTTCTGGCTGTGATGTAATTATTCTAGGTGGCGGTATCTACGCATCGGGGATAGCAGGCCTTTCGTTCTTGAAGAAAAACATAGGAAAACTGAAGGAGAAAAAGATAATTGTTTTTTGCTGTGGAGCATCGCCCTATGAGGAGAGTGCATTTGCGGCAATCGTACAGCACAACTTCAAAGGTGATCTTGCCGGTATTCCATGCTTTTACTGTCGAGGAACTTTTGATATGAGTGAGATGACTTTTAAAGATAGGACATTATGCAAAATGCTTCGAAAGGCTGTTGCCAAGAAAAATCCTGATGAGTATGAGATATGGGAAAAGGCATTGATGGCGGTTGGCGATAATGAAAAGGGAAATTGGATTGACAAGGCATATATAGAACCTATTATCAAAGAAATAGGATAAGTTCAAAGAGAGTTGGAAGCTTTAGAGAGTCGAGTAACATCGACTCCTTTTTCATGTCCGGAGGCTGGAAGATGCGAAGGTGGAGCTGTTGCGGAGTATTACGCGCTGGATCCGGCGGACAGGCGGATGTGGATACGAAGGTGGTGTATGAGCCGAAGCCCGCGGAGCCGGCGGTGAAGGTGCCGTTCCTGGTGAAGGTCAGTATCTCTGATCTGAACATCAGAAAAGGACCGGGAACCGATTACGATAGGGTTCAGTTTATTCCTATCGGAGTGTATATGATTATGGAGGTTCGGAGCGGTAAAGGCAGTTCTGCCGGATGGGGCAGGCTGAAGAGCGGTATAGGATGGATCTCGTTAGATTTCGTCCGCAGGATTTAAGAATGACGGCTGGTGGGGATTGATTTCTCTGCTGGCCGTTCTTTTTTTGTCTTTTGAATGTAATTTGACCTTAAAAACTTTTTCAAATTGTTGTGGCAAAAGAGTCATGTCAGTGGTATGCTATTGCTGGACGATGCAAAGGAAGAGATGGAGAAGCTGGCGCTTAAGGCGGCGGATGCCGAAGAAGAGATGCAGAAGCTTGGCGTGAAGGAAAATGAGCATTCGGTGATAAAACTTCGCAAGAGCAGCTGAAATGCTTGAAGGCTTAAGGGCTGGAAAAAATTCTTAGCCATTGGCGGTCGGCAGATGTCGGACGGCATTTGCCGAAAAACGAAATGGTCTAAACCTGAAATCTGAGGCCATTTTAGACCAGATTTTAGACCATTTGAAGGGAAAAACATACCGAGATAAGCCGAATTAAGCCGAGATGCGGTAAAATCGCTAAGAAGCCGGAAAGCCTGTAAACAAGCGGAAAAACCGAGATAAATCAAGGAAAAACCGAGATAAATCAGGAGCGAAAAAAGGATGATAAAAATATTATTCGTCTGCCACGGCAACATATGCAGAAGCCCGATGGCAGAATTTATTCTAAAAGATATGGTAGAAAAACAGGGAATCGCTGACCGGTTTGAGATTGCCTCGGCGGCAACCAGTACAGAGGAGATCTGGAACGGGGTTGGCAATCTGGTATATCCTCCTGCAAGGGAAGAGCTTGCCCGACATGGGATTGGCTGCGATGGAAAGCGGGCAGTTCAACTGAAAAAAGGGGATTATGATTACTATGACTATCTGATTGGTATGGATGCGATGAACATTAAGAATATGGAACGGATTACGGGTCATCACGGAGGGAAGATACGGATGCTTTTGGAATATGCGGGAATCAGCAGGGGAATCCGTGATCCGTGGTATTCCGGCGCATTTGACGAGACGTACAGGGATGTCGTGACAGGATGTAAAGCTTTTTTGAAATATCTTGCGAAAGAGGGAAAACTATGAGAACAGGGGAAAAAGATGGTTGACAAAATGCTCTGTTTGCGGTAATACAGAGTATGAGCTTTAGGGAAGATTATGTTTTAAAAAGAGGGGACGGTAAATGATAGATGCGACAGGAATGAGTAATCGATATATAATACCGGTGGCAAATGCAGATCGTGTGACACCGGTCAATACAGATAACACAGTATTCAGCTCCGGCAAGGTTGCTCCGGTGGAGTGCCAGACCTGTAAGAACCGGAGATATCAGGATGGATCGGACGAGATGGTTTCCTTCAAGACTCCGGGAAAGATTTCACCGGGCGAATCGTATGCCAAGGTGATGGCTCATGAGAAGGAGCATGTTGCCAATGCAATCGCAGAGGGCAATGAAGAGGATAAGGAATTGTTATCTGTTTCGGTGTCTTTGAAGACAGCGATCTGTCCGGAGTGTGGGAGAGCCTATATTGAGGGCGGCACGACGAGAACAGTGATGCGTACCTATGGAGAGGATCCGTTCAGTCAGAATAGAAAATCCTTCGAACAGGAAGCCACAAAAGGCAACTATGTGGATGAAGTCGCTTAGAATAACATGGACTACCCGCTTCAGCGTCAGATTGTCTGTTTCATGCAGGTTGTATAGGTACACAAACCGATAATTTTTGATAAAGTGATGGGAGAACAATATGAGTTATGCAGATGACATATTTATAAAAATGTGCAGCGACATCATAGAACGTGGTTGCAGCACGGAGGGAGAAAAGGTCAGACCGAAATGGGAGGATGGAAGCTATGCGTATACGATCAAGCAGTTTGGAGTGGTAAACCGCTATGATTTGTCGAAGGAATTTCCGGCGTTGACGCTTCGCAGGACATATATCCGGTCGGCGGTGGACGAGCTTCTGTGGATCTGGCAGAGGAAGTCGAACCATGTTCAGGATCTGAACAGTCATATATGGGATGAATGGGCGGATGAGACCGGATCGATTGGCAAAGCATATGGTTATCAGATGGGAGTGAAGCATATTTATAAGGAAGGAAATATGGATCAGGTAGACAGGGTAATCTATGATCTAAAGCATAATCCATATAGCCGCAGAATTATGACAAACCTGTATGTGCATGCAGATCTGCATGAGATGCATCTGTATCCCTGTGCATACAGTATGACCTTCAATGTGACAAAGAAACAGGGGCAGGACAGACTGGTTCTGAATGCAGTACTGAATCAGAGATCACAGGATGTGCTTACGGCAAATAATTGGAATGTGGTACAGTATGCGGTGCTGGTGCATATGCTGGCGCAGGTTTGTGATATGGAAGTCGGAGAGCTGGTACATGTGATTGCAGATGCGCATATTTATGACCGGCATATAGATATTGTGAAGGAGCTGATTGCCAGACCGACGTATCCGGCTCCAAAGGTTTCTTTGAATCCGGAGATTAAAGATTTTTATCAGTTTACACCGGAGGATGTGATTGTGGAAGCGTATCAGACAGGACCACAGGTGAAGGATATTCCGATAGCGGTATGAGTGATTGGCACAGCAGGGTGCGTTCGTTTCACTATATTATGGAAGAGAGAAGCGTGTTGATATAACCCAAACAATAGGATGACGGGAGGCATAGAGATGCAATTATTTGTAGCGGTAGATCAGAACTGGGCAATTGGGAATGGGAACAAATTGTTGGTCCGTATACCGGAGGATCAGAAGTATTTCAGACAGATGACGATGGGGCATGTGGTCGTACTTGGAAGAAAGACATTGGCGGAATTTCCGGGTGGACTTCCGTTGAAGGGTCGAACGAATATTATTCTTTCCACAGATGAAAATTATACGGTGAAGGGTGCGGTTGTCGTCCATTCGAAAGAGGAATTATTTCAGGAGTTAACAAAGTATCAGAGCGATGAGATCTTTATCATTGGCGGAGAGAGTGTGTATAACATGTTATATGAGTACTGTGATACCGCTCATGTGACGAAAATAAATTACAGCTATCAGGCAGACCGGCATTTTCCCAATTTGGATCGTGAGCAGAACTGGGTTGTGACGGGGGATAGTGAAGAGCAGACTTATTTTGATCTGGAATATTATTTTTACCGCTATGAAAATAAAAGTCCCAAAAAATTATAAAATTGAGTTTCAGGACATCATTTTGACACATCTATATACTATAATATATCAAAAAAAGGTCGGTTTCGAAGCAAATTCTATTCAAAATGCCATATTCAAAATGGAATTTTTTGTTTGTATTATGCATATGTTAGAAAAAAGTCTAAAATCAGCATGAAAAAAGTACAAATTGAATAAAAAAAGCTTGAGAAAGCAAATAAGTGTGCTATAATAATATTAGATTGTTAGACTTGGAGGATGAAAATATGGAGAATATCAAATTAACGACCAGTAGCGGCTTTGAGGGGTATCAGATTGTGGAGTATCTTGGTGTGGTGAATGGGCAGTGTACATTGAGCTCGAATTTCTTTAAGGATATGTCTATGAACTTTACAGAGTGGTCAACACAGGAGAGTACGAAGTTTACAGAGATGTTGGAGAGCGCCAGTGACAATGCGGTTGAACGTCTGGTGAAGGCGGCTGAGAAGAAAGGGGCGAATGCCATTATCGGCTTGAAGCAGAGTTATGCTGCATTTGCCAGCAATACGATCGGAACGGTTGCATCCGGAACTGCGGTCGTGATCCGGCAGAAGGAGGCAATCTATCAAAACATTACGGCGACGGAGATTGTGAGCAACTATTATAATCTGCAGATGCCAAGACCGATAGAGATTACCATGATCAGCAAGAACAACGTGGTGAGCATTGCTCCGATCTTTTATAATTATGGCAGGGAGACGGTTAAGACGATCCGCTGCGATATTGCATTTACCAATTATTATGATGAGAAGCTGTTATTGCAGGGAGTGGATTTTGTATTCAGCAAGGAGAGTGAGCTGCGTTTACAGGCAGAGTTTGTGGAGTGCAAGCTTCCTGTGAAGGATATTCCGATGATTAAGGATGTGAAGATCTTTGTCAGAAAATATGTGACGAACAAGGGTGTATTTGCTCCGGATTCCAAGCCACTTGATATTACGCTGTCGAGAAGAATGTTAGAGCGGCTGAGAGGCAGATTTGGACAGGATCTTGTAGAGCGGTATAAGTCGAACGGTGATACATGGATGTGTGTCTGCGGGCAGACGAATGATGCGGTCACAGATATGGTATGTCCGGTTTGTGGAAGAAAAGAGACGGATCTGAAAGTGGATGTGGGCTTTGATTATGAAGAGATGTGTAACCGCATGAAGGAGATGCCGAATGTATCTGCGATGAAGGACATATTGATGGGATATATCAGAGAGGGAAGTATTGATAACAAGTATCGAATGGAATTGCTTCAGGTTATGGAATCCGGTCTGCAATATGAGAAGACCAGAGGGGATATGCGGGACACTGTTTTAGAGAAGATTATTATGGTATTTGAGGAGAAAAGTGTCTGATGACAGCAGAAGACAGGAGAGAAGACAGGATGTATGATAGACACAGTTATATTTGATTTAGATGGCACATTGTTGAATACAATTGAAGATCTGGCAGACAGTACCAATTATGCATTGCATGTATTTGGACTTCCTGCCAGAAGTCTGGAGGAGGTTCGCCGGTTTGTTGGAAACGGAGTCGATCTTCTGATCCAACGAGCTGTGGATGGAGCATTGTCACCGCAGCAGGAGAGTTTGTGTCTGGCAGCCTTCAAGGAGCATTACAGTGGGAATATGTATAACAAGACAAGACCCTATGATGGAATTTTGGAACTGGTGAGAACGCTGCGGGGACAAGCCTGTCACATTGCAATTGTATCCAATAAGTTTGATTCGGCGGTGAAGGAGTTGAATCATATCTATTTTGAAGATATGTTTCCGATTGCGGTAGGTGCTTCCGATACCGTTGCAAAGAAGCCGGCGCCGGATGTGGTCTTTGAGGTGTTGAGACAATTTGGGGCAGATCAGACCCATACCCTGTATGTGGGAGATTCGGATGTGGATGGTGCGACTGCAAAGAATGCAGGACTTCCATTTATCGGTGTTGCGTGGGGATTTCGGGATGAGGATGTGCTGCGTCAGGCAGGAGCGCAAAGTGTACTCCACAGGCCGGACGAATTATTAGAACTTCTGAAGTAGGAGATATTTGGTTTGTTGACGAAGATCATTGCATTACTAGAACACAGGGGATATCATTGCCTGAGGGAGGACTGGAAGGGAATATTGGTTCGAGAGGCAGAGACGGTTTCCTATGTTATAACGGTAACGTGGCTGCAGAGTCGGATGCCGGTGGAGGAATATGAACGTATGCGCAGACAGGCAGAGTGGATTGCAGCATCCATATATCACAAGCCTGTGCAGACCCTGCATCTGGTAGTATCAGAGGAAGGTGCGTTTGACCGGCAGACGAGGACGTTGGTAGAGCAGGTGGAACAGATGTGGTTGATTGCAATGGCGGAGCGCAGAGTCTACATTTTTGAAAACCAGCCACAGCAGTTTGATGATCTTTACACTGCGTTGGAGCAGGCTATGACGGAAGAACAGGCAGGCGGAAAGCTTCCTTTTACCATTACGCCGGTGAATATAGGGATCGTCAGTTTGAATATTCTTTATTTTATTGTTATTATTGTAGTGAATAACGGATATTCTGCGGTCTATAATATAGATACCATGTTGAATATGGGAGCTTCAAGCTATGATACCATTATGAGTGGTCAATGGTATCGGATGATCACATCCTTGTTTGTACATTTTGGGCTATCTCATTTGATGAATAATATGGTTCTGCTGACCTATGTTGGCTGTGAACTTGAGAGAAGGATTGGCAGTCTGGCTTATGGAATCTTATATCTGTCGGCCGGGTTGGGTGGGAATCTGTTATCCCTATGGTGTTATCGGCAGGAGGAAGATCTGGTGAGTGCCGGAGCGTCCGGAGCAATTTTTGGGGTGATCGGAGCATTGTTTATGGTTTTGATCATGCAGCGGTCAGAGACGAAGGAGTTGACACCGGAAAGACTGCTTATTATGTCGTGTATAACGATATATTATGGGTTTACTACCACTGGAGTGGATAACGCAGCCCACATCGGTGGGCTGATTTGCGGAATAATTGGAGGATTTTTGTTGTCAAAGGTTTTCCGATATGGTAAACTAGAATAAGTGATATTTATGAGGTGAGGTTTGTGAGTACAGGAATTAGTATATCCAGCATCAATCGCATAAAGGAACTTGCAGAAGAGA
>JAFVCQ010000176.1 GCA_017479085.1 Lachnospiraceae bacterium
TACGAAAGAGGAAATGGACAAATTCCATTTAATGGAAAAGGTCAATATGGAGGTCCCTCATATTCCGAGACGTTTTTCAGAAGGGTACGGAATCAAGCCCTCATCGATTGATGATATAGAGGCAGACCTTCTGATCACGGTAGATAACGGAATTGCGGCAGCAGAAGCTATTAAGATCGCTAAGGAAAAAGGAATGAAGGTGATTATTATGGATCATCATCTTCCGGCACTGGATGCAGAGGGAGAAGTGATTCGTCCGGAAGCGGATATCCTGGTTGACCCGGAGGCATTTCCGGAAACGGCGGACTTTGACGGTTACTGCGGGGCAGGGCTTACATTAAAGCTTATTGAGAAAATGTTTCCGAAGAATGTGAATCTTATCACAAAAGCTTCCGCATTTGCTGCCATTGGTACGGTTGCCGATATCGTCCCGTTAAAAGAAGATAACCGGCGCATCGTAAGAAAAGGCCTTGAAGCTATGAACAGCAACAACATGGTGATGGGCCTTGCTGATCTTATTATGGAAAGCGGATTGTCCGGACATGTGGATTCAGAATCAATCGCCTTTAAGCTTGCCCCTACGTTTAATGCATCAGGACGTCTTGAGGATGAGGGTGGTCAGAATGTTCTTGCTGCGCTGATGAATAAGGATCCCATGGGCGCCCTTGTCATGGCAAAGCAGCTTATTGAGATCAATGAAAAGCGAAAAGCTCTGATTGACGATGCAATCAGTAAGGTTGAGATTCGGGAGGAAGATCCTGTCAACTTTACATTCTATATGGATCCTGACGGGACGAATGTCACAGGAATCGTTGGACTCATTGCTGGAAAACTTGCAGAGAGTACCGGGAAACCTTCCTTTGCATTTACTCTGGATGACAGCGGTGTAATGAAAGGATCAGCCAGATCTGATGATGAGGATCAGAACAATGTGTACCTGATGCTGAAATCGGCAGAAAAATATCTGCTTGGATTCGGTGGTCATAAAGGGGCAGCAGGATTTTCGTTCGCACCGGAGAATCTGGAAAATGTATTTGCGGCGCTCAAAGCGTATCCTACTAAGCCTCATGATCCGAATCTGTATTATGATCTGGATCTGGATCCTACAGAAGCATACCATACATTATCTATCATGGATCAGATGGAGCCCTTCGGAAAAGGAATGGACAGACCGGTATTTAGGATCGAAGCTCATTTCTCCGGAACGGAATGGTACCAGACAATGGGAGAAGAAAAGCAGCACCTTCGCTTTGATCTTCCGGGAAATCTGAAGGCTGTGGCATTCCATCTGGCCGAGCAGTACGAGAAGGATGGATTCCCGATGGATGTGTATTTGTATGGAACGCTTTGCTGGAATTATTACAAAGACAGAAAGTATACACAGTTCCGAGTAGATTCTTATGAAGTGATTTAATTTCAGCTCCGCTTTAAAAAGCGGAGCTTTTTTAGTTCCCTTGCATTAATACTACGATTTGCGGAAAGTTGTGCAGAGGAAATTTCGACTCTAATAATAATGTATGATTACACCATAGAACAGCGCAAGCCAGTCGCAGAGGAAAACAAAACGTGCACGGCCCATGCACTATCTGATTTTCATTCCGCCATACTGGTAACGTAAACAAATTAATGCACAGTGCAGAAAGCACAGAAAGAGAGGAAATTATGTTTTTAAATGGTAATATGCGCGTTGGTACAATTAGAGTTGTTGCTCCTTCTCAGGGTAGAAACGGAGTCATCTTCCTTAACATGGCAGCAGATACGACGACTCGTCTTCCGCAGCCGGATCCGACCGGTCGGAATACCTACAAGACGAAGTGGGTTGATATCGCGGTCAATGAGCCGGATTACAGCCGTATGCTTGGTCTGATCGAGCAGAAGCACGGCGGCACAAAGCAGGATGATACCCCTGGCGGAATCAAGCCCGGTACCCTGTTGAACGTTGTTGCCCGTCTGACGGACGTTCGTGACTACACCAACAAAGATGGTATTCATGAACTGAGGGATTCTTACAGACTTGTTTCTTACGAGTTTGTGAACACCCCCAGACCGCAGAATCAGAATGGCCAGGGTCAGGCTCGTCAGTACAACCAGGGTGCACCTGCTCAGCAGCCCGCACCTCAGTACACGGCTCCTGCTCAGAACTATCAGCAACCTGCACCTGCACCGGCTCCTCAGTATCAGGCGCCGCAGTATCAGGCACCGCAGTATCAGCAGGCACCTGCTCAGTATCAGGCTCAGGCACCGCTTGGCTTTGATATGCCGGCGCCGAATATGGACCCGAATGCGAACTTTGAGAATCCATTCGCGACTAACTGATCTCGGATTTGTGCAACTAAAGGAGGCAGGGCTTTATGTCCTGCCTCTTTCCAACATCAGAAAGGAAAAATTGATTATGAGAAACTTGTGGGAATTACCTAATAATATGCAGCAGCAGAACACAAGAGCTGCACAGACGATGGCAAACCCCCAGACATATTGGAAGACTGGGAGGAAAAACAAAGTCTTTTCAGCGAACCATTCGCTGATGACACTGACACAGAAAGACTTCGATGAGGGTGATTCCCCTTTGCAGGTCTTTACAGGAAATGCAGGCGTGAAGATCCGTATTTCCGACAACGGTGTTCAGGCGGATGGAAACCTCTCTGTTGGCGTCATTGATGCTATTGAACAGAGGTTTAAGGACCTCGGTCCTGAGATGACGAAAGCAGAATCTTCCGGAGTGACTTCTGAAGAGCATACTGCAAAATCATCTGTCAAAGATATTACTCTGGAGCAGATCAGGTTCCTGCCTAATACATATGGGCATCTGAAAGGAAAGACCGCAAGAGAGATCGCAGATGCACTTTCGTCAGAGGCACAGAAGAATGAGATCGTTCAGTTCTGCTCAAGGGTGCTCCCCGGAAAAGAGCAGTACGCTGCGGCTAACCAGAGAAGAGCTAAGGCAATTGATTATGCCTGGGAGCTCAGAAGATCAAAAACAGTATATCTTGCCAATGGTCAGACTGTCTATGACATGATCAGTAATGGCGAAGTCTATGACAATCGTAATGACCAGGCTTTCGGATATTATGCAGGACTCCTTGGGAAGGCGCAGCAGGATCCCGAATTTGCAATTCTTTTCCAGAATGCTGCAGCTGCAGAATCTGAGGATGAGGACGGGAAGACGTATCAGCTGTATTTTACAGCGAAGACACCGGATGGCATGATGCATAATCCTGGTGATATGGTGAAGTATTACTCCATCAAGATCACCTGTACTCCTTCCAGGCAGCCGTACCCTATCAGAATTGCAATCACCAATGCTCAGGGGAAGCTCAATGATCGAAAGGTAGGACTTGTTCCGAACACGCAGGTCAACATCAAGAATGTTAACTTTGACCTTTCCAGAGAGGAGTTTGCAAGATTCCTGCATGCGACACAGGCACTGATCAGCTCTTTGGAGTTCAGTTTCCTGGTTCAGGCTGGTGGTCTCGACCTTGCGCAGTTTTACCGGTCCTGTCTTGGGCAGCGCCTTGGACATAACGGAATGTTTCAGTGACACTAAGCGCGGCATCTAAATGGTGCTGCGTTTTTCTATGCACATTTTTATTTTAATAAATTGTGCAGAGAAGATTATGATTTAATTTTTGAATGATAATGTAAGTACTAATTCGAAAGAACACAAGGAGGAACTTATATGTTACTGATGAGTCCCGACATGGTTGAAGCAATAGAGGATGCGGTCCAGGAGATGTCGTATAAGCTTGGCGATAATTACGACACCTGGTATCCGACAAAAGAGGATGTGGACAGGATCCGTCCTGTGACTACGGAAGAAGATCTTTCCTTCCTTTTGTGGTGCCTGCATCCTGCA
>JAFVCQ010000177.1 GCA_017479085.1 Lachnospiraceae bacterium
CTGACTGCTTCCGTTCCCAGAGTATCAAGCAACCTGCTTATCCTCTGGGAATGGATGTCTGCTTTCGGATAAAGAATATTTGCAAAGTTACTTTCTCATAATGCATGGCTCTTATCAGGGAATCAATAAAATATGAGTCATCAAAATCCAGTATAAAGTTAGGCTTTTTTCGGTGGTCATTCTTTAGATTTCCCTGATATGAAGCATCCTCTTCACCATATATACCGGTGGCGATATCATATGTAAATACACCACGTTCCTTGTTGAAGAAAACGTTGTGTTCTTTATCTATAACACGCCCAAGATAGATTGTGTTGCGTTTTTTACATGACCATTTTCACGGTAGGATTCATCCGGTACCTTTGCGTATATGTGGTTCATGCTGATATGGTCAGATCTGATTCTGCCGGAGTCGTTTGAACTGCCTCCCGGATACGATGTCTCAGATGAGGAAAAGCCGGATCGGAATTATATTGGAATCTCCCGTACCTTTCCATGCCGGTGGAAGTATGAGGATGGAATGTTTGCGGAAAGATCGTCAACACGTCAGGGAGTTGCGGGGTTTTTCCTGTTCCGGGACAAAGCTTGTCTGGAAGGTCTGCCGGATAGTGGGGAACTGGTACGGTGGATGCAGGAAAGGGAATTGTCCTTTGATGAGTGGAGCCTCGCAGGTACAAGGGAATTTGGACTGCTGGAGGAATATGAGAAACTGGAGCAGGTGAAGTGCCGGCCCTTTAACCGGATTGTGGTAGAGGGAGATGTATTGATCAAGGAAGCTGTGGATCAGCAGGGGGAAAGTCTGGCTGCGAGAGAGTGTGCAGGGTACAAAAAGGCAATGGAAAAAAGACTGGAAGCGATTCCTTGTGACCGGTTCTGCTTTCTTCACGGTGACTGTACCTTTTCCAATCTGATGCTGCGTGAGAACGGACAGCCGGTGCTGATCGATCCGAGAGGATATTTCGGGTTTACACAGTTGTATGGGGATGCGCGTTATGACTGGGCGAAGCTGTATTATTCCATTGTTGGGAATTATGACCGCTTTAATTTGAAAAAATTCTGTCTGGATATCTTAGAGGATCAGGTCATGTTGGAGATCGAATCCAATGGATGGGAGGACATGGAGGAGGATTTCTTTGAACTGACGGGTGCATCGAAGGAAGAGATCCGTCTGCTGCATGCAGTCATATGGCTTTCTCTGACTACATATGCATGGCAGGACTATGATTCAATCTGTGGCGCATTTTACAATGGATTATACTATCTGGAGGAAGTGCTATGATAACGTATTTTGAAGAACAGCTGCGGACAATCAATGCATCCATTCATTCTCTGGATGAGAAGGAGTTTGAGCGGTGGGTGGATGAGGCGGTAGATGTGATGGAACAGGGACATAAGATCATTGTGTCCGGACTGGGAAAGAATGTGCCGATCTGCGATAAGTTTGTGGGTTCGATGGTGTCTCTTGGAATGGATGCAGCCTTCCTTCACACAAACTCTGCGGTGCATGGAGATATGGGGATCATAAAGGACGGGGATATGGTGATTCTTCTGACCAAAAGTGGAGAAACCTCCGAATCCATTTATCTCGCAAATCTGCTTCGGGAACGGA
>JAFVCQ010000178.1 GCA_017479085.1 Lachnospiraceae bacterium
ATATTCTCCAGATCAGACTTAGTAGCTGCTTCATAAGGCACCACCATGATATCTGCCCCCAAACGATTCTGTAAAGAATCAAGCCCATTGCGCAGGGACGTTACCATGATCGTCCCACCAAACACAGAGAAGGACAGAAACACTGCCAACACTGTAAGCGCAATGCTTCTTGCCGGCTTATTCACCAAATTGCGAAATGCAAGACTCTTCCATACTGTTTTCTTCTTTTTCATCTTCCTTATCCTTTCCTTCATAGAATCTGTAATCCTCATGCATTTTCGGATATTATGGTTCATAATTCCTGTCTGCCATTGGATAGAGCCTGTAAAATTCCTCCGTCCGGTATCTCTCATCCCTTATATGGTTTCCAAATTCCGCATCACATTTCAAAAAGTAGGCCTCTGTCTCCAGTGCCCTGCCCCATGTAGCGTCAAGGTTATAATAGAAACCGTCTATCCTCACAATATTCCACGCATGCAATTCCTCTTTTCCATCAAGAACCGCAGTTCCCGTGACCACCCTTGCACCGATCCCTGCTTCTCTGAACAGCCTGTATAACAGCACGGAATATCCCTGACATACTGCGGTTTTATAGATCAGAGCCGAATAAGCTGTTGTTTTTAAATGATTCTGCTCCTTATTCTTGTGCACCTCATCATAGGCTACCGTCCGATATACATAATCATAAATCGCCCTGACCTTCTCATATTCTGAGGTATTCCGGTCAAAATGCAGGGAGGCAAGCACTCTGTCAATCTCCTCTGTCACGATCTCCTCTTGTTCGACCGACGTATAATAGTCCGGAACCAGCCGGATTCTGTAGGTATACTGCCCTCCATCCCTGTCACAGCCACAGCCCAGCTCATACCCTCCATATTGAAACCGTATGTAGTCACCCTCTGACGGGTTATCCGTCTCTTCGAGAGCCTCCTCCAACATTCCTTCTGCCATCTCCCTGATATTCTCCATGCTGTCACTATGTGCCGTAAATTGTATTGTGATCTGGCGGGAATGCTGTCTTAAGCCCTCCCGCATGGAGGCGACAACCTCCGCACGATTTGCGATCGCAATACCCGAATACGTTCGATTCCTCTGCTTATGAAAAAACACCAGAAGGATACCCCATATCATTGCAGCAGCCACAAGACAGATTGCTATCTTTCTTTTGCTCACCGCTTCCTCCTTTTCCAGATTGCCATGGCATTGGAACGGATCATCAGCTTCTCGATCTCAATTCCTGCCGGACAGATGTTCCTGCAAGCAAGCGACTTGCCGCATCCCTCATAGATATGACTCCGGTATGCCTCAAATATCTTCTGTCGCTGCGTCGCGGACAACTCCGACATAAGCCTTGCAGTCGGAACAAAGGCTGCCATTCCCATAAAGTCCCCTCCCGCATAAAAATTGGGACAGACCTCCAGACAGCAGCCACACTGCAAACAACGGGAGCCTTCATAGGCCATCTCTTGATCCTCCGATTCCAGTTCTGCCCTTTCTTCCAGCCACGCGCCAATCAGCTTCAGATTCTCATATAAAATGCTTCGGTCTACCACCAGATCTGCCACCACAGGGAATTTCTTTAACGGTTCGAGCGTAATTGTCTTATTTGCGAATTCCTTAAGCTTTGCATCACAGGCTAAGCGCGGTTTTCCGTTGATCCGCATCGCACACGCCCCACACCGCTTCTGAAGACAACTACACTCCCAGCGGATCGCCGGAACCGGATTCCCATGGATATCCCTCGTTTCCACATCGGTATTGATTTTTCTGAGAGCAGTTGCAACCGAGGCGTCTGCATCCTCCATCTCACAGAGAATGCTCTGCCTGTACGGTTTTCTCTCCTGTCCGTCCATGCGCAGGATATCAAACTCAATCTGCATGCTGTCCACCTCTCCTCCCTGAAACCGCCTGTAACGCCAGACCGATTCTTCCATCCAGACATTGTGCTGTGATTCTCTTGTGAAACTCCTCTCTCCGTTCCGGATAATCCTCCCGGTAATGCGCTCCCCGGCTTTCCTCCCGCATCGCAGCACAGCGCAGCATGGCCTCGGCGAGCAGCAGCCGGTTCCTCTCCCGCTGGACAGTTGTCCTGAGTTCCCTCAATTTCTCCAGAGCATTATCCAGACGTTCACGACTTCGGACAATTCCAAGTCCCTCTGCCAGTATGCTTCCGAGCTGATTCGCAAAAGCGGGGGATACCTCCTCTGCAAGCGGTTCCGGGGCATCCTCCGGAAGCTCTGTAACACCCTCCTGTTCACCGTTTTGACCAAACAGTTCCCCTGATAAAACCTGTCTGGCGGATACCCTGCCACCGTACACAGCCCCCAGCATGGAATTCCCACCCAGACGGTTTGCCCCATGATACTGGCTGCTGCACTCTCCCGCCGCATAGAGATTGCGAATATTGGTCCGGTGACCGGAGTCGGTATCGATCCCTCCCATAAAGTAATGGATTCCCGGCTCTACCGGAATCGGCTCTATGGCCGGATCCACACCGAGATAGTACTGTATCTCCTCTCTCAGATCGGACAATTTCTTTTCCCAAATCCTTTCAGAAAGAGCTGTCATATCCAGACAGACCGGTTTCTCACAGTCTTTCCGTTCGGAAACAAAAAACATCTCTCTTGAGACCACATCTCTTGGCATGAGATTCTGAAGCTTTGGGTATTTTTCTTCCATAAAATACCACGGTACACCGTCCTTTTTTATATACAGCCTGCCGCCCTCGCCCCGGGCCGCCTCCGTCACAAGGCACCGCTTTCCCGGAATTCGGATTGTTGTGGGGTGATACTGAATCATCTCCAGATTAGACAGCACGACCCCTTGGGAGAATACCGTAGCAGTTACGTCCCCACTGTTGCCCGTTGTGCCGGTTGTCATGTTCGGGAAGATGCCATTCATCCCACCGCTTGCCAGAATAACCGGCCCTGCCAAATCAAACAGCTTTTCGGAATAGGTATCCCGAATCCGCACCCCAAGGCAGCTTCGTTCTTCTTGTGCTTCTGTCAACAACAGCCGGATAAATGCATGATGCGGATATCGCTCGATACAGCCTGCCGCTTCATATTTTCTCGCCTCATCGACCAGTGCCTGAACGATCATTTTTCCGGTACTGCTCTTTGCATATGCTGTCCTTTTTTTCTTTTGTCCACCAAAATTCCGAAGCAGGATTCTTCCTTCCTCCATGTGAAACGGAACCCCAAGTGCTGCAAGCCACCTGACGATATCCGGTGCATGTTCTGTCAGTCCACGTACCGCATCCGGATCTGCCAGCCAGACGCCTCCTGCCATCGTGTCATCGTAATGCTCCTGCACGGTATCGTGCTCCCCCATAGTATTCAGCGCCGCATTGATACCTCCCTCGGCCAGAACAGACTGTGCCCGCTCCGACGTCTGCAGGGAGATTAATCTGCATGCCATACCATGCTCCGCTAACGTGATTGCAGCCGAGAGGCCGGCCAGACCGGCTCCGATGATATTGACTCGTTCCATAATACCGCCACCTCAAATCCGATTCCATCGTATATAATAGACCAAAAAGGCAAACCCCATAAATAACAGCAATACCGACAGTATGATCAGAATGTCTGCCGCGTATTCTTTCAGGCTCTTCCGTCCAAACGCAATCCATAACGGTTTCACATTTGTAATGATGTGCAGTCCGACGGCCACCACCAGAAGAATCTGGGTGGCCAGCTGCAGCCCGCCAAAGAATCTCAGCCGGTAGGCATCCCCATTCTTTCCCATAAATAATACCACATGAAAAAAAATAAGTACAAACACCGCAAAGCCACTGAGTCGTCTTGCCCAGAATACTTTATTTTCCCTGAAATACGAAACACCGGATTTTCTGCATGCGGTAATCGTATCCCAAGTCAGCTTCAGTCCGATCCCCATATGAAGCAGAAGCATTGCCATCAGGATCCATGACAGGACAGACCGTGCCACGGATCCACCGGATAACACTCCCGCAAGCTGAAA
>JAFVCQ010000179.1 GCA_017479085.1 Lachnospiraceae bacterium
AAACAACCTCGCCAAGTGTTCAGATATCGCACTTAGCTGCAGACGTAACGGTACTAAATTCGCAGCTTGGGCTGCTCATTAAGGACCGACGTCCGCAGATAGCCCTGCATTGTGAAACATATACCATACCCGGTAGCTGTTTACTGGCTAATTCTTAACTAAATGACATTGGTTGATACACGGTTTCCGTGCAGTGTCAACGTCGGAGCACAAACACATACGCCGGCGGCAGATTGCGCAGCTCAAACAGGCGGTCTGTAAAATGAAAATACTTTCGGAAAAACCTCTGCTTGACCAGCGTATATTGAAACGTGATAAACCGCCCCTGTTTTCCGAGAATACGGCGCGTGGCCAGAAAGATACGGACGGAAACCTCCTTCGGGAGAGAGGTAAAGGGCAGACCGGATACGACATAATCCACCCTTTTGATTCCCCTGCGCCGCAGCAGGACATCCGCATGTTCGGCACTGCCATGAATGACTGTGACATTGGGCTGCCCTGCACATTGCCGGCGGATCAGCTTACAGAATGTGTCGTTCTGCTCGATCAAAACCAGCTTGGTGTCCGGACGTTTGCGCTTTAGCAGCTCCCTTGTAAAGGAACCAGTGCCCGGACCGTATTCCACGATACATTCCGCATTCTCAAACCGGATCGGCTCCATCATCTTCCGTGACAGACCCTTTCCACTCGGCGCAATTGCGCCAACACTTCTCGGATGTCTGATATATTGTCTGATAAATTAAAACATAATATTCTCCTTTTCTTATACCCGCAAATGAAACGACTATGCTAAGCCCGTCTGTCGCCCCTTGGGTGAGGATGCTCTCGGAATTGCAGTCCAGCCAAAGTGCCAGTTAATTAATATTCGTTGTACTCGTATCATCTGAGAGATAGGTTCCGATTGCCTGTCCCATCCGGACAGGCATTTCCCGCCCGTCTGTGCGAAAATATTGTGGAAATAACCGGGCTGTATCCCTCTGTAACAGCACGATCACCGTGGAACCGCCATACAGAAAGCGCCCCTTCTCCTGCCCGCGTTCACATGCGCCGGCACCGTGCAGGTTCTGAATCCGTCCCACGAACAGCGCACCGACCTCCATCTGCAGGAGCGTTCCATGCTGCTTTGTCCGAATCAGTGTATACTCCCTGCAATTCTCCGCAAAGACCGGAACACGCCGCAGGGCTATGGGTCTGACCGTATGCAGCTTCCCCGGCAAAAAGCGGTTACCGGTCTTAACTCCGGAATCCACATAACAATAGCGGTGATAGTTGTCCACACACAGACGAAATACCACACATATCCCTCCGTCATACCGTGCTGCCAGCTTTCTGCTTTGCAGCAGGGAAGCGATGTCAAACCGGCTCTCCTTGACCGGAACCACCAGACCGTTCCGGATCGGATATGCGCGGAGCAATCCGTCACAGGGGGCGATCAGATGCTGAGGTTCCGGATCGATCACCCGTTTTCCCGGCCGGAGCCGACGGCAGAAAAAATCATTGAAGGAGTGGATATCTCTCAGATCATAATCCGACAGATTCATCGAGTGGAATCGGACAAAAGGACGAATCAGTCCGGTGGAAATTCCGGTATCCAGAAACCGGCCACACATCCGTGATACCGGACGACTCACAAGCGGCCGCAGCAGAATACGCCCGGGTATTGTATCATACAAAAAACGCAGCATCGAATCCACCCTCCATTAAAAATGATACCAGATCCACACCAGCAGCAACAGGGCAAACTCCAGCGCACCGACTCCCAGCATCAGCGCGATCATGCGAAGACCCGGCTTTTTGATTCGAAATTTTCCCAGAAATAACACGCCGGTCACACCCAGCACAACAAAATAGAGCAGCGTAATGTCTCTGGCAGTCAGAAAATCCAAAAGCGGGATGATCGGAAAGATCAGTGCCGCAGACGTAACCGGAAGACCTACGTACCATTTTTCCTTTGCAGCACTCTCCTGCTGCGATTCCCCCTCCAGCACATTAAACCATGCCAGCCGGATCATGGCAGCCAGCACATAAAACAGCACACAGGCAAAAAACAGGATCGGATACAAACGGATCGGCCCCTGTTCCGGATTGAGATTCGGCAGCAACGCATAACGGTTGCCCGCATGTAACAGTCCAATCCCGATACACCCCGGCAGCACACCAAAGGCAACCAGATCTGCCATAGAATCAATCTGAATACCAAAGGCCTTTTCCTGCTCAGTCCGGTTCTTTTTCGATCTGGCCACCATACCGTCAAACGTGTCACACAATCCGCAAAACATCAAAAAAAAGATGCCCAGATATGGATGTCCTACCCCATGCAGCGTAATCAGACTGCCCAGCATACCGCACACCAATGACATATATGTAAGAATCACTGTATAATCATATACACCTATCATATTCAAACTTCTCCTTGTTCGAATCCAGCATTACGTAACACCTGCCCGACTTAACACCACAGGTTTTTCTATTGTACCACAGAATGTCACCTTTTACAAACCTTCTTTTCATACTATATTCGGCACGTCATATACACAAAAAATGAGGGGTTCTTAAACCAGCTCACGACTTAAGAAACCCCCGAGATCCAATATTTTCTTAGAACTTGCCAGCCTTTGCTGCTTCCTCGATGGAAACTGCAACTGCAACTGTCATGCCGACCATTGGATTGTTTCCGGCACCGATCAGTCCCATCATCTCCACGTGTGCAGGAACGGATGAAGAACCTGCAAACTGTGCATCCGAGTGCATACGTCCCAACGTATCCGTCATACCGTAGGAAGCAGGGCCTGCTGCCATGTTATCCGGATGAAGGGTACGTCCTGTACCACCGCCGGAAGCAACTGAGAAGTACTTCTTCCCCTTCTCATTACATTCCTTCTTGTAAGTACCTGCCACCGGATGCTGGAATCTGGTTGGGTTGGTGGAATTACCCGTGATGGATACATCCACACCTTCCTTCAACATGATCGCAACACCCTCCGGTACGGAATTGGCACCATAGCAGTTCACCTTCGCACGAAGTCCCTCCGAATAGGACTTGCGGAATACCTCTTTGACTTCATTCGTATATGGATCATACTCTGTCTCCACAAAGGTAAATCCGTTGATACGGGAAATGATCTGGGCTGCATCCTTACCTAAACCATTCAGAATGACGCGAAGCGGTTTCTGGCGAACCTTGTTTGCCTTCTCTGCGATACCAATCGCACCCTCTGCGGCTGCAAACGACTCATGTCCTGCCAGGAAACAGAAACACTCTGTCTCTTCCTCTAACAACATCTTGCCCAGATTACCATGTCCCAAGCCTACCTTACGGGTATCTGCAACCGAGCCCGGAATACAGAACGCCTGAAGTCCTTCCCCGATGGCTGCCGCTGCATCTGCCGCTCTCTTACAGCCCTTCTTGATCGCAATTGCAGCACCTACCGTGTATGCCCAGCAGGCATTTTCAAAACAGATCGGCTGAATACCCTTTATCTGATTGTATACATCTAAGCCGGCATCCTTCGTGATCTTCTCTGCTTCTTCAATCGAGGAGATACCATAGCTGTTCAATACTTCATTAATCTTATCAATTCTTCTTTCATAGGATTCAAATAATGCCATTCTTACGTTACCTCCTTCTATTATTTCGCAATCTCTTTGTCTGTACGCGGGTCGATGAGCTTCACTGCATCTGCCACTCTTCCGTACTGACCGCAGGATTTCTCATATGCAGTATTCGGATCGTCACCCTTCTTGATGAAGTCTGTCATCTTGCCCAAATTCACAAACTGATAGCCAATGATCAAATCCTCTGCATCTAATGCGATTGCGGTAACGTAACCCTCTGCCATCTCCAGATAACGAGGCCCCTTCTTCAGGGTACCATACATCGTACCAACCTGTGAGCGAAGTCCCTTACCCAGATCCTCAAGACCTGCTCCAACCGGAAGACCATCCTCTGAAAATGCGCTCTGTGTACGACCATAGACAATCTGTAAAAACAGCTCTCTCATTGCGGTATTGATCGCATCACACACTAAGTCCGTATTCAATGCTTCCATAACGGTCAGACCCGGCAGGATCTCTGCAGCCATCGCTGCTGAATGGGTCATACCGGAGCATCCGACGGTCTCAATCAATGCTTCCTGAATAATACCTTCCTTTACATTCAGGGTCAGCTTGCAGGCTCCCTGCTGTGGAGCACACCAGCCGATACCATGTGTCAAACCGGAGATATCTTTTACTTCCTTTGCCTGAACCCACTTCGCTTCTTCCGGAATCGGTGCGCAGCCATGATGTACACCCTGTCCTACCGGGCACATGTTCTCTACTTCTTGTGAATAAATCATGTTGAAACTCCTTTCAATATGTAAAATATTACCGATACTCTTATGTAAACCAGAATACCGTTCTTGATATATTTTCTCATATAATGGCAAAAAAATCTAGTCCCAAATTCCAATTTTCCCATCAACTATTTTTCTGATAAGCAGTCCTTGACCCAGTTGATGAAATTGGTGTCGCTGTCACCAGTCCTCTCCGCTTGCTGTCCATACCGCACTAACAGAAATCTCCCGCAATCTCCTCAAACCGTTTCCAGATCATCTCCCCGCTATATGCCAGTACCCGCACGGCTATTCCTCTCCGGCTCTGCGTTACCCCCATCAGGCAGTCGGCTGTCTCACCCGCAGTTTTCCGAATCTGTTCCATGCAGCTTAGGTTCCGGTTCCCGGAAGCATCTTCGGGCACATACAGATATAACAGACCGTTATGCGTATATTGGCCCCACATTCCCATAGTCTGGTAATGAAAGCGTTCCGGATCCACCAGTGTATGATCCGCAAAGCCAAGCTGTTCACCAATATAGATCTGAGTCTTACTTTGGTAACGTTTCATTTGAAACCTTTCATTCATGCCGACACGCCCACAGGAAAACACATCACAATATAAAAAAGATGCCGAATCGTCTATATGAATCTCATTCGTTCCGACAAAATCACATCCTGCGAAGGGGATAACCGGATATGGCATATATGTTACTTTAGCATGGGAACCCACTGTAATCCTTACGTACTTCCTTGAAGATTTTCCCTTTGAACAAAACACCTTATCATAGCTTTGTGAAAGATAGGTAACATCCGATCTGTCGTTAAATTGCAGCTGCAGATTAAACTCATCTCCTCCAAGCATGCCTGCCGAAGCAGACATCTGTATGATGTCAATGTGTTCACCACTTGTAAACGGAGACATGACCTTATAGGGAGCTGTAACATACAGATCGGATATCACAGTCCGTCCAAATTGGTATTCGGTCGTTAATGTCAGTCGGCTTTTCATATATATGCACCATCCTATAACAGTTCCTTACCTTCAAACAAAACACCCTTTTTGATCCAGTCAATCACTTCATCCACGCCATCCAATGTCATTAGATTCGTAAATAAAAATTTTCTCCCCTGACGCATCCGCTTCGAATCCGATGCCATGATCTCCAGACTTGCACCGACCAATGGTGCAAGGTCTGTTTTGTTGATCACAAGTAAATCCGAACGGGTGACACCAGGCCCTCCCTTACGCGGAATCTTTTCCCCCTGCGCCACATCAATGACATAAATAGATGCGTCTGCAAGATCGGGACTGAACGTTGCAGACAGGTTGTCTCCACCACTTTCAATAAACAGAATCTGTACATCCGGAAACTTCTTGACCATATCATCCACTGCTTCCAGATTCATGGAGCAGTCCTCCCTGATAGCCGTATGCGGACACCCTCCGGTTTCCACACCAACAATACGTTCAGGTGGAAGAGCAGAATTCCGGATCAAAAACTCTGCATCCTCCTTTGTGTAGATATCATTTGTAATCACACAAATACTATATTCTTTTGACATGACACGGGTAATCCGCTCGATCAATGCGGTTTTTCCCGATCCGACGGGCCCTCCCACGCCGATTTTTACATAGCTCATATCATTTCCTCCCTGTTTAACTGCATATACCGCGTCGAAAGATTACAATCGGCAGCTAATTTACTCTGAAACTCCAAGAAGCCGGGCTCAAAGGGCGGCAGACGAGCTTAGCATAGTCGTTTCGTTCGCGAGTATAACGGTTTTGATTCATCAGCTCATATATAATCTTGAATACAATGTCTCATGCTGCATGGCTGCAATGTCAAATTCGGCTCCTCCAATGCCGAGATCATCTATGCTAACCTGCATTGCCTCCTCACAAACCTTTGGCAGCTTTTCCTGCACATCAAATAAGATTCTCTGACCGTCCTTCTGACTCAGGGGAACCATTTTTACCGCATTTGTCACAATGGCTGTCAGCAGACTGTATGCATATATCGCTGCCGCATCCTCCAGAGGCAGTCCGATCTCTCTGGCATACAGACCCACTGCCACAGCATAATTGCCACGGCAATGATGTCCATCCACCCTGTTATACGCCTGACCCACAGGCGGCACATCTTCCGTCAACTGCTTCAGCGTGTCTAATGACTGATACGCATGAATATACTCCCACAATTTTAAAAAGCGGCTGCATAATCTCCTGCTACCATTTCGTACCTCCATAGGGGTTTTATATAACAAAGACAGTTCATCCAGTTTTTCGATAAAGGACATATCCTTTGCATGGCGATAGGCAAGAACCATAACACCCAGATCATTATACGGAAGAAGCTGCACAAAACCGGCTACATATTCCTCTAAATCCTGTACAGTTGTCAACCGATTCTGACAGACAAAGGTCTCTAATCCATTGGACAGGGTATATGCGCCAATGGGAAAGAGGCTGTCACAAATCTGCATCATTTTGATCATGGCTGTATTCATATAATCCACCTTCTCTATGCGTGATGCGGGTTATGCCCATGTGCTTTACATACAATAAAATCTGTAAATGGCTCTGTAACTTCTTCTGCACCAAACCCAAGCTTCTGCAGACAGGCATAGGTTGGCTCATCAAACGGCACCCTGACCTCAGCCTCGTTCATTTGCAGCGGCAGATGACGGTTTCCCAATTCAAAGCACAGCCTTCCCATCTCCTCCATACTATGCACCGTGATCTTAATCAAATGACATGGTGCCACTGCCACCACATAGATGTGATCCTCCGTCTCGGCAAGCACATCTCCATCCCGTTTTACCGCATCTATACAGATACCGAATTCCGTACCGTCTCCGGCAATTTTGGAAATACGCCTTTTCTCAAGTTCAAACCATTCAAATACCACTTTGACAATCTGTTTATCCGTATGTTCTATGTCAACTCCGGTTATGATCGTATCCACTACCATTCTTCTACTCCTTTTTACCACAACAGCGTTGCTGCAAAACAATCCTTAAAACATAAAATACCGTCTGGCAAGGGCAAGCTCCTCAAATGCTTCACAGCTCACCTCCTTACCGTCTACCTTAACCGTATAGGTTTCCGGATCCACCTCAATTGCAGCCATGCAATCATTATGTACCATGTCCTTCTTTCCAATCGTTCTACAATTCTTTACCGGCAGCACCAATTTACTGAGGCCAAGCTTCTCCCTGATCCCATGTTCATAAGCATATTCGGAAACAAAGGTGATCGATGTCTTATTCACGGCCTCTCCCTGCGCGCCAAACATGTCCGTATATACGACCGGCTGCGGGGTAGGAATGGATGCATTGGCATCTCCCATCTTAGAGGCGCAGATAAAGCCTCCCTTTAAGATCATCTCCGGCTTCACGCCAAACATGTCCGGTCTCCACAACACGAGATCTGCAAACTTACCAACCTCCACGGAGCCAACATAGTCTGCGATTCCATGAGTGATCGCGGGATTTATCGTATACTTGGAAATAAAACGTTTCACTCTCTGATTGTCATTGCGCTCACAATCCGTATCCAGACTGCCACGCTGTTTTTTCATCTTATCTGCCGTCTGCCAGGTACGGATAATGACCTCACCAACACGTCCCATGGCCTGGGAATCCGAACTCATCATGGAAAAGATGCCCATATCATGTAACACATCCTCGGCCGCAATGGTTTCCGGCCGAATACGGGAATCGGCAAATGCCACATCCTCTCTGTTGTTCTTATCCAAATGATGGCAGACCATCAACATATCCAGATGCTCATCGATCGTATTTTTTGTAAATGGCATCGTTGGATTCGTAGACGATGGCAATACATTAGGAAATTGGGCGGCCCTGATAATGTCCGGCGCATGTCCGCCACCGGCACCCTCCGTGTGATAGGTATGAATGGTTCTGCCCTTAAAAGCATTGATGGTATCTTCCACAAAGCCGCCTTCATTTAACGTATCTGTATGAATCGAAACCTGTACATCATACCGGTCCGCCACACCCAGACAGGTATCAATAGCCTTTGGTGTAGACCCCCAGTCCTCATGGAGCTTCAGTCCCGCTGCGCCTGCTTCGATCTGTTCTGCAAGCGTATCCGGAAAGGAGGAATTTCCTTTGCCTAAAAACGCAAGATTCACCGGCATGCCCTCAGCTGCCTCTAACATCTTATGAATATTGTATTTACCAGGTGTACATGTGGTTGCATTGGTTCCATCACTTGGTCCGGTTCCTCCTCCGATCATGGTTGTAATGCCGCTGTAAAGCGCTGTGTGAATCTGGGTGGGTGAGATAAAATGAATGTGGGTATCAATTCCGCCAGCCGTCAGGATCAGACCTTCTCCGGCAATGGCCTCTGTTGTGGCGCCAATGACCATATTCCTGTCCACCCCGTCCATGATATGCGGATTACCGGCTTTTCCAATTCCTGCAATTCGTCCATTTTTGATTCCAATATCTGCCTTGTAAATACCGGTACTGTCAATCACCAGCGCACTGGTGATCACTGTGTCCAGACAGTCTTCATCTGTAAATGCTGCAGCCTGTCCCATACCGTCACGAAGGGATTTCCCACCGCCAAACTTTGCCTCCTCACCGTAGACACAGTAATCCTTTTCCACCTCCACAATTAGCGATGTATCTGCAAGGCGTACACGATCCCCCTTAGTCGGTCCATACATTGCTGCATAATCCTTTCTTGTAATCTCTACCATGCTGTCACCTCCGTTCGATCCCCTTGAATCCATTTTCTGCTGCCAGTTCGTATGCAGCCTTCCTTACGTCCTCATCATCCATCCTGCCCTCTACTAATCCATTCAGGCCATGACCTTCCCTGCTTCCTCCTATCGCAGTAAGGGTGACTGTCTTTGTCTCACCGGGCTCGAAGCGTACCGCAGTCCCCGCCGGCACATCCAGACGCATCCCATAGGCAGCCTTCCGGTCAAACGACAATAATTTATTGACCTCAAAAAAGTGGTAATGCGAACCTACCTGAACCGGCCGGTCTGCCGTATTCACCACCTTAACCTCAACCGTCTCTCTCCCTTCATTTAAACAGATGGTACCCTCTTCAATCAGCATTTCTCCGGGTATAAAAGTATAAGATGCCGGAATGGGATCGTGTACGGTAACCAGCTTCGTTCCATCCGGAAAGGTTGCTTCCAACTGAATCTCATGGATCATCTCGGCCACACCATCCAATACCTGCCCGGAGGTCAACATCTGTTTTCCCATCTGCATGAGCTCCGCTACCGATCTTCCCTCCCTTGCAAGCTCTAACAGTTGCATGGATATGTAGGCAATGGCCTCAGGGTAGTTCAGCTTCATTCCCCTTTCAAGACGCTGCTTTGCCAAAGCTCCGGCATAATGCAGCATTAATTTGTCTGATTCTCTCGGTGTTAAATGCACAAATTCATCCTCCTTCATCCTATAATAAGCTATTTTGCTTTTGGCAGACTCCAGTGATAATGCGCTGCCAATATACGCAACACGCATGTTGTTACAGCTCCTAAGAGCATACCCTGTGTGTCCCCTCCTGCGTGCCAGCACAGAATACAGACTAGCGCCCCTGTCAGAGATGCGCATGCATAAAAATGTTTTACCAGAATCTGGGGCATATCCCCTGCAAACAGATCCCGCAGGACACCTCCTCCCACTCCCGTGATCACACCTACAAAAACAGCGAGAAAGCTATTATATCCTGCGTCTAACAAACCGGCCGTCTGCACTCCCACCACTGTAAACAATCCTAACCCGATGGAATCCATGATCAACATTCCCACATCATATATTTTTTGATTACAGTGCATGACGGAGCGAACCGAGGGCAGAAAGACCACAATCGATGTCAAAAGGGCCACTACGGCATATAACGGATTCTGCAAGGCGATGGGAGGTGTGACTCCCAGCAGCAGATCGCGCACAATACCTCCCCCGACCGCTGTTGTCATACCAAGCAGCATAACTCCAAATAGATCCATTTTCTTTTCAACAGCCACTAAAGCCCCTGATACAGCAAATGCGATGGTTCCGATTATCTCAAGTAACAAAATTACATTCATATCCAACCTCTGACCATGCGTACGGATCAATCCGCAAATTCTGTCTTTACGATATTACAGAGAATGTCCGACGTGCGTTCTGAACCAAACCGCTCCACATCTATCATAATATGCTTCAGATTACGATCTCCCCGGTTCACACCTGTCACATACTTATAATAATTGTGTCTTTGCCGGTCAATCCGTTTCATTAATTTGTCTGCGGATCGTTCAGACAGATCATAGGTTTCCATTATATGTTTTTTTCTGGCTTCCACGGAAGAATACAGAAAGATATTTAACGTATTGGGATATTCCCTGAGAATATAATCCGCACATCGCCCAAAGAAAATAGACGGTTCCCTCCGATCTGCGATCTCCCTGATGACCTCAATCTGCGCCTGTATCGCCTGCTCGGAATAGAAGCTGGTCGTAGACCCATACCCAAACCTTTTTAACAGTTGTGTCTCCGGCGAATCGATCAACATATTCGCATCCAAAAATACATCCACATTGATTCCTGCCTTTTGCGCAGCCAGATCCACCAGTTCCTTATCATACCATTCCACTCCGAGCTTACCAGCCAGCAGCCTTGTAATTTCTCTTGCATTACAGCCAAACTCACGGCTGATCGTCACCTTAAAATTCTTCATTTTTCCATACCCCTTTCCGGATCTTTCTTTTGTTTTTCATCTACATATTTCCCGATCTTTCTCACTGCGGATGCCTGACTGATTCCCAGCCGGCGCGCGACCTCTACTGTCGTATGATATTTCCGATATGCCCTGCAGATAATATTTTTTTCATAGAGCTCCATCATATCCTTCAGGGAACAATCCTCCCAGAACAACTCCTCGGACTGCTGTGTCAATTCCTTTGGCAGATTGTAGATATCCACAACATCCCTTTCCGCCGTTAATATGATGCGTTCCAACGTATAGCGGATCTCAATAATATTTTCCTTCCATTCAAATCCAAACAGACAATTCATCGCCTTCGGGGTAAAGGAGACATTTCTATTATATTTTGTATTAAATATCTCAATGTAATATTCTATGAATGCCTGCATATCCTCCGGTCGTTCACTGATGCCTAACAGCTCCACCTGATAGCTTTTGAAAAAATAATAGAGTTCTTCAATGAGCTTTTTCCTGCTCTTAAGTATTTCTAAGGATTCCGTTGCCGTAACGACGATTATATGTTTCCTGTCCTTCAGTTTTGCAATCAATTGACGCTGCAAAGAAGCAGACAACATCTCTATGTTGTGCAGTATGATCGTATGATAACCCGTGAAGTCCAAAATACCCTTCTGCTCCTTCGTTCCAAACAGATCATGCCCGAGGTGCTCCTCTGTGACCAGATTACAGTTATACTCATAAAAGGAACCCTTCTGTCCGTATATGGTTTTGCACAGATAATTTTTTCCACTTCCCACGGGTCCATATATATATGCCGGAAGATCCTGTTCCGAGAAAATTTTCAACAGACGAACCGCATTCTGTACATTACTGCTTTCCCCTATGATCTGGTTTTGCAGTCGTTCCTCCCTTGTCAGTCGATTGATCTGCTGAATCAGGTCTGCATTTTCCTCCTGCAACTGATTCAGATGCATCTGGAGTTCTTCATAGCTTTTGACATCCCATGATGAAAAACAGATGATCAGCTCCAGCTCTCCATTTTTACTAAAAACAGGAATCCCGGTCACAAATGCGGCCTCCCCTTCTGTGTTGGTCTGCGTCGTGATAATCTTTTCCAGCTTATCCATGACCATGGCTGAGACACATGGATGAAAGATATTCTCAACCTCCGGATTTTTTACATTTAATCCGATCAGCTTTTCAATCCCCGGACCAAAAAAATCTCTGCACGACCTACCCATAAAGACAAAGTTACCTCTGTGATCCACGATCGTGACATTAGGATGAACGTTTTCTAGAATTCTTCCGATAAATTCATAGTTTTCCAATGACATAAAAGCTCCCTTTTATACATTTAAAATCTTGGAGAAAAACTGTCTTGCCCTGTCTGTCTTTGGATTCTTAAATACATCCTCCGGCGTACCATCCTCAATCACATAACCACCATCCATAAAACAGACACGGTCTGCCACCTCGGCTGCAAATCCCATCTCGTGTGTGACAACGAGCATCGTCATCCCCTCATTCGCAAGATTCTTCATAACAGACAGAACCTCTCCCACGTACTCCGGATCCAATGCACTTGTGGGTTCATCAAACAGGATGATCTGCGGGTCCATTGCAAGCGTGCGAACGATTGCCACACGTTGCTGCTGTCCACCGGACAACTGGGTCGGATAGGCATTCTTTTTTTCCAGCATGCCAACCTTCTTAAGCAATTCCTCCGCCCGTTTAACTGCATCTTCCTTTTTTATTTTTTTGATCTGAACAGGCCCTTCTATCACATTTTCCATGACTGTCTTGTGTGGCCACAGATTAAATTGCTGAAATACCATACCGACATTTTTACGAATCTCTCTTGCTGTGGCTTCGTTTTTCTTTTTATTTGATGCCGCTTCCGCCTCACCGCGCAGAGAATTTCCATATATCGTAATCGTTCCACCGGATAAATGCTCCAGATAATTTAGACAGCGCAGAAAGGTACTCTTGCCGGAACCCGACGGCCCTACTATACTGATCACCTCGCCCTCATGAACCGTCAGCTCAATCTTCTTGAGCACCTCCAGCTCACCATACCTTTTTGACATATTTTCAACTGTAATTACAACCTTATCATTTTTTTGCATCCTATATCACCTCGTTATACACTGATTCTTCGATTCTTCTTTTCAATCTTCTTAGAAGTAAATTCAATGACCAGATTGATCGCCCAATAGAATAAGCCCGCACACATATATACGATCAGTGGACTAAAGGTAATTCCAATGGCTTCCTTGGTCATCATAGTAAGCTCTGCGACGGTTATAATGGAAAGAATGGAAGAATCCTTTACTGTCTGGATAAACTGGCCGGTCAGAGAGGGGATGATCACACTGATGGTCTGCGGCAGAAGGATTCGCATCAGGGTTTTTGTTTTTGACATTCCCATGGCATATGCCGCCTCCGACTGCCCCTTTGACAGCGCACGGATACCGCTTTCTAAAATAACAGCAACATAAGCCGATGTATAACATCCCAGAATCAACACGCCTGTCCAAAATGCAGATACATCGATTCCGAGCATGGGCAGACCATAATATGCCAGATATACCTCAACCATAAAAGGCGTACACCGGAAAATCTTAATATAGATACCGGCAATCCCCCGAAGCACCCGATTCTCCGAAATCCTGAAATAGCCTGCCACACCTCCGAGCACCATCGCCAATGCAATTGCTAAGACCGATATCTCAATCGTCACAAACACTCCCTGCAATAAGAGAGGAATCGTGATCCTTGTTACATGGATACATTCCTGCATAAATTGATTCATTTCACAGACCTCCTATACTATCCGCTTGCGTTCCTGAAGCTTTACAAGCTCCTCTAATAATGCACAAATAATAAAGTAGATGATTGCAATGGCAATGTAAAATGGAATCGCCGTTCCCGTCATCTTTACCAATCTCTCAGCGGTTCTTGTCAGCTCTACAACCGCTAATACAGATAACATAGGAGAAACCTTGATCACATTAATAAATTCGCTCGTAAGCTGTGGCGCTACGATCTGAAATACCTGTGGAAGTATAATCCTGGTCCAGAGCTTTGCTTTTGACATTCCGATGGCCTCCGCTGCCTCTATCTGCCCTTTGGGAATTGCCGAAAATCCTCCCCGCATAATCTCAGCCATAAAGCCACCACTATTTAAGCTCAGCGCAATGACACCCGACACAAAGGCAGATAAATTCAATCCAATCACAGACAAAGCCTGAAAAATCAGATATATCTGTACCAAAATCGGTGTCCCACGCACAAAGCTGATATAAACTGCCACTATCTTCCGTATGATGCGGTTGGGCAGGGAAGTCCCTCCCATCCGCAGCACCGTTAATAACGTACCAATACATAATGCAATGATGATCGCTTCCACGGAGACAAGGAGCGTATATCCCAGTCCCTTCAAAAACAGAGGATAATATTGCATAACGATACGGATCGACTCACTCATAATTTTCCCTCACATCATTCGGTTACTCTGCAGGAATGTAATCCGACTCCGGCAGCTCCACTGTCTGGCCAAACCACTTCTCCTGTAATTTATCCAACGTGCCATCCTCTTTAAATTTTACAATTTCATTATTGATGTAATCAAATAATTCTGTATCTGTCTTGCGAACTGCCCATGACAGCCAGGTATCACTTTCACTGACCATTGCAACATCACCGTTCTCGTCTAATACCAGTTCATAATCATCCGGATTATTCTTTACGATCGCCGCTGCGCTTGCATAGTTCTGAGCAACAATATCCACCTTTCCATTCTTTAACTCCATATAAGCTTCCGGGAATCCATCATATGTTTTTAACTCGGCATATCCGTTTCCACCGTCTGCAATCAGCTTGTCATTATAGTTTTTGGTGTCTGTCTCGTTATAGCAGGAGGTCTGTGTTCCCACAATCTTTCCCTCTATATCAGCCGGTGTCTGAATGGAATCGTCACCCTTTCTCTTCGTAAAGACATTGGTACCCTTCTGGATCGGGTATGTCATATCATATTTGCCGGCTCTTTCCGCTGTGATTCCCAGGGTTGCGCCAACCACATCATATTTCTTAGCCTCCAGACCCGCCAGAATTCCCTGAAACGGAACATCCAGATAATCCAGCTCAACACCCAGATCCTCACAGATCAGCTCAAACAGATCCGCATTATAGCCAATGATCGTCTCACCGTCCGTATCCAGATATTCAAACGGTTCATAGGCCGCCTCTGTCGCTACCACAAGCTTTCCATTTGCTTTAATCTGATCAAGCGTTAACGCCGTACCGTCTGACGTGTCATCTGCTACAGTCTCTGCCGCATCGCTCTCAGTGTGTTCCGACACGGTATCCGCCGGTGTATCTGTTGTCTGGGAAGTGCACCCGGCCAATGTCATAACTGCCATTGTACCCACCATGACTGCTGTCATCATTTTTTTCCATTTTCTCATATCTCTTTCCTCCTGTAAAAATTGTGTGTATTATAAAGGGGCTGCGTACCTACTGTACTGCAGCCCCTTTGCTACCATTATGTATTTGCTTGTTTTTTATATGCCAGTATAGATAAAAATTCAAAAATAATATTGGCTCCCATATAAGAGGTGATCTCTGAATGGTCATAGGGTGGCGCAACCTCCACCACGTCAAAGCCCACAAAATCGAGATCCTTTATGCCTCTTATATATTGCAGGGTCTCATAGGAGGTAAACCCTCCAACCTCCGGCGTTCCTGTTCCCGGCGCATAAGCCGGATCTACAAAATCAATGTCAAATGTCAGGAAGGCTTTGTTATCCCCAACACGCTCCCTGACCGCCTTGCCCAGCTCCTGCGGTGTCATTGTGTGAAGTATATCGCCGGGAATGACCTGAAACCCGAGCTCCGCTGCAATCTTAAAATCATCCGGATCGTACAGGGAACCGCGCATTCCAATCTGAATCGATCGCTCTGGATCAATCAGCCCTTCTTCCAACGCTCTCCGAAATGGTGTTCCGTGATTATATTTCTGACCAAACACGGTATCACACAAATCCAAATGGGAATCAAAATGTACTAAGGATACTTTTCCATACTTTCCGGCCACTGCCCGAAGCTCTCCCAGTGTAATTGCATGGTCTCCACCAATACAGATCGGAACAGCCCCTGCCTTTAACACCTCCGTGAGACCTTGCTCAATCGCCGCATATGTCTCATGTATATAATCCGGAATCACCGGAACATCCCCTAAGTCTGCTCCCTTCAGGGAATCCATAATATTCACACCCATCGCCACATTATTCGGCTTGATCATAGTGGATATATTCCGGACTCCGTTCGGCCCAAATCTTGCGCCGGCCCGGAAGGAGGCTGCGGTATCAAATGGTATTCCTATAATTCCAAAATCCAGACCGTCGGCACAATCTGCATGTGGTAATCTCATAAAATTACCCATATTACAGAACCTCGGTGATCCGGATGCGCTTGGTGGTTGATAACTACTCATACTCATCCCTCTTTTCTTCATTTGGACGCGTCTATGATTTAGCTATATTTTAGCAAACATGATTTTAAAGTCAATGTAATTTTTTTAAGCGAATCGGCAAAAATTCTTTTTTAAATAAAATCTATTCATTTTTGAATATTATGTTTTCCCAAATTCAGTCGGATCGTTTCCGAAATCAGTGCTGTTTTCTCTGAAACTATTCATTTTTGCATACCTCGCAGCAGTTTTACTGCAAAGGCTTGGGCTAAAGAGCATGTGCGCCTGATGAGCAGCTCATCTATACGAGGATACTTTTCCCAAATTCGCAATTTTCCAACCAACTATTTTCCTGATAAGCAGTCCTTGACCCAGTTGATGAAATTGGTGTCGCTGTCACCAGTCCTCTCCGCTTTGACGTGCTGCTGTCCCCATACCGTTGCAAAATCCACAGCTTCCACTCCGCTGTAATTCTCAAGCGCCAGAGCGAGATTCACCTCTGTTGTCAACGACGTATCACTCTGTGCGATTCCCGAACGGATTCTCCAGTATTTTGCAGGAGTACTGCTTCCGTATCCGTCTTCCGATTCCAGAAGGTAATATAGCGGTGTGTACATATCAAGACGCTTGTCTGCGGTATTGCCGGCTGAGTCGGTCTTTTCCAGATCCTCCGCATAGGATGCAGCATAATCACTGTCGAGATTCTTCAGGATATCCGCCAGCACATGTCAAAATGCCTGATATAATCATAATAACTTCCCGCCTGCCATCAGGCAGATTGCCGTTGCGACACTTGCAAGTTTTAACGTATTTCGTTTCATTTTATACACCTCGTTTTCGTCTTCATGGTAAATCCGCCTCGTATAAGGCAAAAATATCCATATTTGTCTTTATTTTTTTAATTTTACCCTCATGCCTTCTCCATCCTGCAACTATGCTGCTTGAACTCCGGACTCTTACTTGAGACTTCCCTATCATAATTCACGCCAATGATAAGCGTATTACCTCTATAATGCTCAAATTTGTCCAGATAATTCCTGCGTTTAATCTGATTGATCGCCTCCTCAGCACTCTTGCCATAT
>JAFVCQ010000020.1 GCA_017479085.1 Lachnospiraceae bacterium
ACCGGGGCGCAAGATGTCCAGTGGACATCTGTTATGCGCGGACCGGAGTGGAACGGAGACCGCTGAGGCTTTTTCATATGTGCTATCAGGAAAATAGACAAGTGAAACATGTGGATAATTCGGTTGGGTTATACTAGTATATCTGTCTATAATTTACAGATATCCACCAATGTCATATGTTCTTTGTCTGCCCGCTCCAGAGAGGTAAGCAACGCATCCGCAGTATCTAAGCTGGTCAGAACCGTCACACCGGTCTCAATCGCATGACGTCGAATGATAAAGCCATCATTGCTCCGTTCGATTCCCTGTGCCGGAGTATCAATGATGAGATCAATCTCATGGCTTAAGATCAGATCAAGCAGGTTCGGAGAAGATGCTTCCACCTTATTCACCGACTTCGCCGGTACACCATTCTCATTCAGTACCCGACAGGTTCGTCTGGTAGAATAGATTTCATAACCTAATGCCGCAAATCGTCTTCCAATCTCCACTGCATCCAGCTTATCGGAATCCTTCACCGTGATCACCATCTTCTTATGCTTCGGAAGATCCACACCATTTCCCAAAAATGCCTTATATAATGCCTCATTAAAATCCTTCGCAATTCCCAGACATTCACCGGTCGATTTCATCTCCGGTCCTAAGCTGATCTCTGCTCCGCGAAGCTTCTCAAAGGAGAACACCGGCATCTTGACTGCAAAATATTCGCTCTCCGGCTGCAGACCCGGTTCATATCCCAGATTCCGGATCTTCTCACCGACGATCACTTTGGAGGCAAGATCCACAATCGGAATCCCTGTCACCTTACTGATATAAGGCACCGTACGGGAAGAACGCGGATTGACCTCAATCACATAGACATCATCCTGATATACGATAAACTGAATGTTGATCAGGCCAATGACATGCAGACTGGTTGCCAGTTTTCTCGTATAATCCTCAAGCACCCGCTTAATCTTATCCGAAATACTTCTTGCAGGGTACACCGAAATACTGTCACCGGAATGGATTCCTGCCCGCTCCACATGCTCCATAATACCCGGAATCAGAATGTCTTCTCCATCACAGACCGCATCCACCTCAACCTCTTTTCCCATCAGATACTTGTCCACCAGAATCGGATGCTCCTGAACAGTACGGTTGATAATCTCCATAAATTCCACGATATCCTCATCACTGATCGCAATCTGCATTCCCTGTCCACCTAATACATAGGATGGTCTTACCAAGACCGGATATCCCAGCTCATTGGCGGCTGCAAGTGCCTCCTCACAGGTAAAGACGGTCTTTCCAGCCGGTCTTGGAATACAACATTCCTCTAAGATCGCATCAAATAACTCCCTGTCCTCTGCTGCATCTACATTCTCTGCTGATGTTCCAAGAATCGGAACCCCCATCTTCAGCAAGTCCTCTGTCAATTTGATGGCTGTCTGTCCGCCAAACTGTACCACTGCCCCATCCGGCTTCTCCAGATCTACAATTGCTTCCACATCCTCTGCGGTAAGCGGCTCAAAATAGAGCTTATCTGCAATATCAAAATCGGTACTCACCGTCTCCGGATTGTTGTTGACGATGATCGTCTCGTACCCACACTCACTGAGTGTCCATGTACTGTGCACGGAGCAGTAATCAAACTCAATTCCCTGTCCAATCCGGATCGGACCGGAGCCGAGAACCATGACCTTCTTCTTTGTCCGGGTTGCATCCACCTCCGATTCCCCATCATAGCAGGAGTAATAATACGGGGTACTTGCCTCAAATTCCGCCGCACAGGTGTCAACCATCTTGTAGGATGGATGAATATCATACGCAAAGCGGACATCATGAATCTCCTGCTTCGTTTTTCCGGTAATCTGTGCAATCACCTCATCCGGAAATTCCAGCCGCTTTGCCTCCTTCATCAGTTCCTCCGACATCGATTCCTTCGCAAGACGCTGTTCCATTTTCACAAGATTCTCAATCTTATCCAGAAACCACAGGTCGATCTGTGTAATGGCATGAATCTCCTCCAGAGTGATTCCCCTCCGGATTGCTTCCGCAATCACAAAAATCCGGCGGTCGTCCACCCTGTAAAGCTCTTTGTGAATCTCTTCAACCGGAAGCTTTCCCAGATTCCCATAGATCAGACTGTTGACATGCTGCTCCAGAGAACGGAGGGCTTTCATCAGGGCTCCCTCAAAATTGGTACAGATACTCATAACCTCTCCGGTCGCTTTCATCTGCGTGGTAAGCTTGCGGCTTGCCTTAATAAATTTATCGAATGGCAGTCTCGGAATCTTGACCACACAATAATCGAGCGCCGGTTCAAAGCTTGCATACGTCTTGCCGGTAATGGCATTCTTGATCTCATCCAGATGATATCCCAGTGCAATCTTTGCAGACACCTTTGCAATCGGATAACCGGTTGCTTTGGATGCCAGTGCAGAAGAACGGCTTACCCGGGGATTCACCTCAATGACACAGTACTCGAACGAGGTCGGATGCAGGGCAAACTGTACATTACACCCACCGGTGATCTTCAATTCGGAGATAATATTGAGCGCTGAGCTTCGCAGCATCTGGTACTCTTTATCTGCCAAAGTCTGGGAAGGTGCCACCACGATGGAATCTCCGGTATGCACACCAACCGGATCCAGATTCTCCATATTACAGACGCAGATTCCGGTTCCGTTGGCATCGCGCATAACCTCATACTCAATTTCCTTCCATCCTGCAATACAGCGTTCAACCAGCACCTGACCCACACGGGACAGCCGCAGACCATTTTTCAGAATCTCGGTAAATTCCTCCTCATTGGCGGCGATTCCTCCTCCGGAACCCCCTAATGTATAGGCAGGTCTGAGAACTGCCGGATACCCAATCGTCTTCACAAATTCCAGACCATCCTCCACATTGGTCACTACCTTAGACGGTGCTATCGGCTCTCCGATCTTTTCCATCGTCTTCTTAAATTCATCCCGATCCTCCGCTTTCTTGATGGTTCTTGCGGATGTACCGATCAAACGGACATTATTCTGACGCAGAAAACCGGATTCCTCCAGCTCCATAGCAATATTCAGTGCGGCCTGTCCACCAAGTGTCGGCAGCAGACTGTCCGGTTTTTCCTGCAAAATCACTTTCTTAACAATCCCGGGTGTCAGTGGTTCAATGTAGACCTGATCCGCAATATTCTTATCCGTCATGATCGTTGCCGGATTGGAATTGATCAGTATCACATAGATTCCTTCTTCTTTCAAAGCTCTGCAAGCCTGAGTTCCGGCATAATCAAACTCTGCCGCTTGTCCGATCACGATCGGACCGGAACCGATTACTACTACTTTTTTGATATTTGGGTTCTTTGGCATTATTTTGACACCTCCATCATATTAAGAAATTCATCGAATAAATAATTGGTATCAAGAGGGCCGGCACATGCCTCCGGATGGAACTGAACAGTCTGAACATTTTTTCCAAGATAATGAACACCCTCCACTGTTCCGTCATTCACGTTCACAAAGCTTACCTCTGCGATATCCCGGTCAATCGTTGACTCCTTTACCATATAGCCATGATTCTGGGTAGAAATGTAGACCTTTCCGGTCTTTAGATCCTTGACCGGATGATTGGCTCCCCGGTGTCCATATTTCATTTTTTCGGTATCTGCACCGTTTGCGAGGGCCAATAACTGATGCCCCAGACAGATTGCAAAAATCGGAATCTTTGTCGCAAATAATGTTTTGAGCTCCTCAATGACTTCCACATTCGTCTTCGGATCTCCCGGACCGTTGGTCAGCATGATTCCATCCGGTTGATCCTCCAGAATCGTCTCTGCTTTCGTAAAAGAGGGATATACCGTAACGTTGCATCCTCTGCTCGTCAGCTCACGGATGATATTCTTCTTGGCCCCCAGATCGATCACCGCAACCTTATAACCATCTCCCGGATAATACTCAATCTCCTTACAGGTAGTAAGTCTTACCACGTCACCAATCTTGTATTCCTTCAGCCTCGAAATTACATTCTCCAGCGAATAATTCTCATCTGTGGTGATCATGCCCCGCATGGTTCCCTTCTCACGCAGGAGCTTGGTCAAAGCTCTGGTATCGATTCCCTCAATTCCTGTAATGTGATTCGACACCAAAAAGTCCACCAGCGTTTCCTGATTTCTGAAATTACTTGCCAGCTTGGCAATCTCTCTGGCGATAAAGCCGGACTGCCACGGCCTGTCCGCCTCCATATCATCAAAACAGATTCCGTAATTTCCAATTAATGGATATGTCATACAAACTGCCTGTCCGGCATAAGAGGGATCTGTCAATACTTCCAGATATCCTGTCATGGATGTATTGAACACAATCTCACTGATGATCTCATCTGTACATCCAACGCTTTTTCCCTCAAATACATGACCGTCTTCCAGGATTAGAAATGCTTTCATAAGTACCTTCCTTTCCGATTTTTGCCCAAAAAAAAAACCACTAATAGAACCCATCTTCCTTGGCGGGCTTGGCTTTTTTCTAACTGATTTCTTCTCAAATTGTAAAAATTCTATCACATTTCTATATATTTGGCAACCCCCTTTTTACAAATTCAATAAGAATTCGATTCTCCATTCCATGCATACAGTTCCGGAGAACTGCAGACGTCACGGTACTACATTCACAGATTTGCTGCTCACGAAGAACCGGCGTCTGCAGATGGGCTCATAATCTGCTTTGCAACACAATGCCCTATAACAGCTCAGCCATCTCCAACAACAGTCTCTCTGACTTCTCCCATCCGAGACAGGGATCGGTGATGGACTTTCCATAACAGCCTGCTCCGATGGCCTGATTCCCATCTTCGATATAACTCTCCACCATGACACCCTTTACCAGCCCTGCCACCTCTTTGCTGTGGCGCATACTGTGGAGAATCTCCTTCACAATGCGTGGCTGCTCCGCCCACTGCTTGCCGGAATTATTGTGATTGGCATCTACGATCACAGCCGGATTCTTCAGCGTTGCAAACTTCTCGTAGGCCTCATGAAGACGTATCAGATCTTCATAATGGTAATTCGGTACAGAGGAACCATGTCTGCTCAGGGAACCTCTTAAAATACAGTGTGTCAACGGATTCCCGTCCGATTTGACTTCCCAGCCGGAGGCCATAAAGGTGTGCTTGGATTGTCCGGCAATACAGGAATTCATCATAACCGAAAAATCACCGGAGGTTGGATTCTTCATTCCCACCGGAACATCGATTCCGGAAGCTGTCAGCCGGTGGGACTGATTCTCAACCGAACGCGCGCCAATGGCTACATATGACAGAATATCCTCAAGATATTCCCAGTTATCAGAGTAGAGCATCTCATCTGCTGCGGTCAGACCGGTCTGGGCAATCGCATCAATATGCATCTTGCGGATTGCCTTCAGTCCCTCTATAAAATTCGGCTTCTCCTCCGGATTCGGCTGATGCAGCATTCCCTTGTAACCGGAACCGTTTGTTCTTGGTTTGTTGGTATAGATTCTTGGAATAATAAAGATCTTATCCTTAATCTTCTCCTGTACCCTTGCAAGACGACTGATATAATCGAGTACTGCTTCCTCGTTATCTGCAGAGCATGGTCCGATGATTGCGATAAATTTATCTGATTCACCGGTAAAAACCTTAGCAATGGCGGCATCTCTTTCTTCCTTTATCTGAACGAATTCGGTACGCATCGGAAATAATTCTTTGATCTCTGCTGCGGATGGTACCTGTGAAATGTAATGTAATCCCATAATGTTACGCTCCTTTGTTCTTCACTATACTTTCTTTTATAATCGCTATGCCCCACAGTTTAACACGTTGAAGTCAAATAGTCAACCGTCTGTCAGAATTGCATGATATAACGATACAAAATCTGTTTCAAAATATAGCCATACGTGATTCTGGTACGTGCCTCCT
>JAFVCQ010000180.1 GCA_017479085.1 Lachnospiraceae bacterium
CTGTCCTTTTCCAGTCCATACACCTTTCCCGCCCTGCTATATTACAGGCATTATTTGATAAAACTGACAGCCTTACCCGGATCATATGTATGCGGCTCCTTCTCTGTATCCTTGTAGCCTACTCCAATTGCAATCGCAAATTCATGATTCTCCGGGAACTGTAATGTCGTTTCAAAGTATGCCTTCTTTTCACCCTCAAATGCCCTCTTGACGCTTCCAATGATCAGACTTCCAAGACCTAGCGATTGTGCTGCCAGAGCGATATTCTCCACTGCAATTCCTGCATCGACCTGACTCCAGCCAAAATCCTTATCCGCATCCACAAAGATTACAACCGGGGCATCGAAGTAAAAATTATCCGGCTGGTTCAGAATGTTATCTTTTTCTGTCTGGTCTTCCAAGGAAGCAGCAATGACCTGTTTCTTTTCTTTGTCCAGTTCTGCTAAAACCGGATGCCCTCCTCTCACAACGGAAAAATGCAGTTCCTGCGTATTTCTCGCAGTCGGAGCCTGCAAGCCTGCATGCAGCAGCTTGTCAACAATCTCCTCTGTTAATGTGTCCTGCCTGTACTTCCGGATAGAGCTGCGCTCCTTAATAACGTCTAATACTTCACTCATTTTTCTACCTTCCTTTCTTATATTCTTGTGGGAAATGCTATCAACCTTCCCCGCAGTATCCCGGATTATATTCTGTCATAATATCTGGTCAAAAAATCAATCGCCAGAATCACGGGATAACGATCCAATTTCTTTCGAATCGCAAGCTCTTCCTGCCCCGTAATGTCTGCCCGTCCTGCATACTTTACTGCATCCGCGTCTGCGAGATCTGAAAAAATCCGAATCGACTCAAATGCAATTTCCTTTGCTGTCGCTACCTGCGCAATGGCCGCCGATTCCATATCAAAAGCCACCGGTGCAAACTCATGGATGATCTCTTTCTTTTTTTCATCACTATGTAAAAAGAAATCGCCTGTTGCGATTCTTCCACATTCATAAGAAAATCCATGTTCCTCTGCAATCTCTTTGATTCCCTCAACAATCCAATCCGGAGTATCTTCTATATATGGCAGGTTCTCCTCTAAATATGGTCGGATATCCACCTGAACATAATCCGTTCCGATCGCGACCGCGCCCCTGTCAGTTCCGGATATCATTCCACCTGCAACTCCCACATTGATGATAAGCATTGGATGGATGTCATGGATCAGGTCTGCCGTCTGATAGGCCGCATTCACCTTCCCAACACCAAGCACCCTGACGACCACTTCTATTCCAAGCTTCTGATTCTGATAGGTATTCTCAAAGGTTCGCGTCCATTCATCTTTTTTGTAGAGATACTCCAAAGTATACGCACTTTCCCGTTCCATCGCACTGACAATTGCAATCTTTTTCATATGCCTCATCCTCCAAACCATCAACGCTTTCGCTTGTTATCCAATTCCATCATAATGAATCCTCTTTCCTGATTTCCAAAGTCCTGCGGGAAGCTTGCGTGATTTATGGATCGATTGTAATTTTTCCTTTTTTGTCAATGATTTCGTTATAAGTGGTATATTCGCCCGGCCTTAAATTTTTACTCAATTCCCATGTAAGGCGATATCCGTTTTTCTCATATAGTTCTTTGGGCTTTGGCCCTCCCGCGATCAACTTTGATTCATAAGCGCCTTTTGATAAAATCCACTGATGTGTCAGCTCCAAAAGCTTTGTCGCAATCTTACGCCCCCTGTACTCCGGATATGTATATACATCAATAATCCATCCATAATATCCGGGTTTGAACAAATAATACGGAAAATCATCCTTTAAAATTGCTCCCACACAGGCAATCGCCTCACCCTCCTGATTATACGCATAAAAATGAACGATCCGGTCATTCTCATATTCTTCTGTATATCGTCTTGTAACTTCCCTGCGGATATGCTCGATTGCCTCTTCTTTTCCAGTGCCACCAAATGTCAACCAGCGAAACTTCACCGCAAGCTCCACATCCTCTACCGTTCCCTGTTTAAATGTAATTTCCTCACTCATATTGCTTCCTCCAAGTTTTTGTAGCATTGTCTATACCTGCACCCATTCTCAAATAATAACCGAATCGGCCGGTTTGCGTTCTGCCTCTTCACTGATCAAATGTAGAATATGCTGGCGAATTTCATAGAACTCCTCCGAAAACCTTGCCCTGTTCGTTCCTTCCTCCACAAATTCCTTCGAAAAATGGATTGGCACGTCTTCTAATACCCTGCCAGGATTCTTTGACATGATCAACACCCTTGTTCCCAGTTGTAAAGCCTCATCTACATCGTGTGTGATGAAAAATATCGTCTTTCCAGTCTCCCACCAGATTGTCCGGATCAGATTCTGCATCTGCTCCCTTGTGAGAGCGTCCAATGCTCCAAACGGTTCATCCATTAACAGAATCTCCGGATTATTTATCAGCGATCTGGCGATTGCAACTCTTTGTTTCATTCCACCAGACAGCTCATAAATTTTCTTATCTCCGGCATCCTTCAGACCCACCTTTTCCAAGTAATAGTCTACCTTTTTCCATAGCTCTGCTTTGGGTTCTTTTCGCATGAGGGGGCCAAATGCAATATTCTTCCTGACAGAAAACCATTCGAAGAGAGGTGGCTGCTGGAACACAACACCCCGATGCCAGTCGATCCCGCTTATTTCCTCCTGATCTAAGAGCACTCTTCCTTCAGAAGGTTGTTCAAATCCTGCCAGTATCTTCAGCAACGTGCTCTTTCCACAGCCACTCGCACCCATCACACAGATAAACTCACTCCGGTAGATATTAAAATTAACACCCTCAAGAATATTCTTTTCACTGTTATCATAGCAAAATCCTACATTCTCTACCGAGATCAGTTCATTCGACACTTCAACGATATCTCTCTGTATATTACTCTCTGCGCTCATTGTACCTCTCTCCATTTCATTTTTCTATTTTCCTAATGCTGCTTCTACAAAGGATGGGTCTACTGCATCTTTAAACACATCCAGTTCCGGAGCACTATCCAGATTCCCCTGTGTCACATGAAAATCTGCTGTCGCCTTAATCGTATCTGCGAGTGCACCAACCTCTCCACTTGTACCAAGATATTCCGGTAACAGCTGGTCTTCTCCGGATATCCACTTCACACCTTCCAGCTGTTCTTTTGCTTCCTCCACTGTAATATTCAGATTCTTTGCGGTATCCTCTGCGGCCTTTTCATAGTCATTTTGAATCAGATCATATGTTTTTATAAACACCTCAGTATATGCAGTTACCAGAGTTGGATACTTTTGGGCAAATTCCTTATTTGCTGTCGTAAGATCGGCCGTTACTGCACCCTGTTCTGCCAATTTTTCACTATCGGTAAGTACAACACCATCCTTTAGCAGTTCTGCGAGTACCGGATTCCACACATACGCAGCATCAATATCCCCTCTCTGCCATGCTGCCAGAATATCCTGCGGCTGCATATCCAGCAATTCTACCTCTCCTTCCTCTACTCCTTCAAGAAGCAATGCATTTAGCAAACTGAAATGTGCAGTAGATGCAAACGGAGTGGCAACCTTTTTCCCTTTTAAATCTGCAATTGTAGAGATTCCGGAATCCTGTTTTGCTGCCAGAGACTCCGATTTACCGATCACATCATTAATAAATATTACTTCATAGCCAAGATCATTGGATACACCTAACGAAATGGGAGAAGATCCAAACGATGCTACATCAATGGAATTTGATGCAAATGCATTGCTTACGTCTCTGCCGGAATCAAAGTAGAGAATATTCACTTTGATACCCAGCTCTTCAAAAAATCCCTCTTCTTCTGCAATTCCTGTCTGAATCGCTCCATTTAATGTACCAATATTAATCTGATCCGGATACTTCTCACCGGTAATCGGATCAACACCCTCTTCTGCAACATCCGCACTCTCACTCTGGGTATCTTCCGCCGAAGAATCGGAGGAATCTTCTGTGTCATTCCCTGCATCTGCCGACGATTCTGTCGTTTGCTCCGTTTCATTTGCACTTCCACATGCTGCTAAACTAAATACCAATATACTTACCAATAAAATTGCTGCTAATCTTTTTACTCTCTTTTTCATAATCTTTCTCCTTCTTTTTTCATTTCTTGAACGACCCCCGCAGGCTTGGTCTGAGCTTCACTGCCATTATTTGCTAACTTTTTCCTTTCCAGAACACAACCTTTTTTTCAATAAATTTCAGGATCTCATCCAGAATAATTCCTGTAATCCCCATAAATATGATCCCTACAAAAATAATATCACTTCTCAGATATTTGCTGGCATCCAATGCCAGCCATCCAATTCCACTGACTGCTGCTACCATTTCTGCCGCTACCAGAGTGCTATATGCACTTCCCATGGAATTCCGAAGTCCGGTAAAAATATCCGGCAGTGCGGCATAAAACATTACATGAAAGAAAATCTGTCTTTCATTTGCACCAAGCGTCCTGGCTCCATTAATATAATCTTCTTTGATTCTGCTAATTCCCGACACACACGAAATGTAGAGCGGGGCTGCCGCTGCCAAAAAAAGAAGCGCTACTTTGGATCCATCACCAATTCCCAGCCAGAGAACCAGCACGGAATAATATGCCAATGGCGGTAATGGCCGGAAAAAGGACATAATCGGTTCAAAAACAGCGTTAATTGGCGTATAATATCCACTAAGAAGTCCTAATGGGACAAATATCACAATTGCCAGAAAATATGCCGACAGGATTCTTTTCAGACTGTCAAACAAATGCTGCCACAGTGTATGTCCCTTGTAGCCTTCCTGCATAATCTCAATAAAACTTTTAAACACGTTCTTGGGTGATGGAAAAATCAGCTCCGACATAGAACCATATTCTGTAATCAAATACCAGATTATCAGAATTCCAATCGCTGTCAGAACACTGATCCATCGATAACGCTTTTTCTTCATACGGATGTTCCTTTCAAATCTTCTACAAGCAGTTTGTCTGCAACATCATACTTTTCATAACTGCTTCTTATCAACGCTCCTTCCACTGGTTATACCCTGTCTCTGTTGCAACAATATATAATGCCACCTGCTGAATGAAAATCATTTTTCATAACACATTCTCCTGTTTCTCTCCATTTTTAATATCATTCCAGAACCTTTGCATCCACAGGGCAATTGCCTGCATATCTTCTTTTCCGGATACAAGAATATTATACTTTTCCTGTTCCCTAATGTTCAAGACAAAATTATGATAACGTTTGCACACAATTTGACAGATTATATAGTTTTTTACAAAAAAGAGGCATCTGAATCGTTAACAGACCTCTTTATGCCTCTAAAAAATACTCTAAATATGCTTTGGATTTACATTTTCTGAAAACGTTATCCCGCTCTGCCAGCTTCACCTCCATACCATTCTCTTATTCCCAAGAAAGATAACACACTATGAAATCAATTACTACTCTCCATATTTTGTCATAGGTGGCGCTTGGGTCAGTCTGCAGCAGACCACTCCCACCAGCGCCACACACAGATACAACCCAAACATCCACCTGTATCCGGTCGTCTTCCATATGGTAAAGAATCTTCCCATGACCGGATAAAAAAACGCATCCGGTGAATATCCGATAAAGGATACTACACCGATCACAGTCCCCATTACAGCCATTGGAAACTTCTGTTCCGGTATCATGGCAAGACTCAGGCTCTTTGTCCCAAGTGCCACAAATGCATACAGCATGGTGAGGATCACCGTGACCGTCTTATCATGTAAAAGAAATGTGCTGAGACAGAGCAACACCGAGCATGCCATACTGATCTCCAGACCATATTTTATAACGGACACCACAGACTTCCTGCGGTCAGCCCATTTTCCAAATATCACTCCCGCTGCGACCGACATTACATCCACACGAATGATCCCAAACAGCAGATTCGCCTCCTCCCTGATCCCGTAGATCTGTGTCAGATATGGTGCGATATAGGTAAAGCTGCAGAACAGGGTATAAGTGCACATGGTTATGACCGCCAGCAGCCATACCTCTCTCTTTTTTAAGGCCGCAGCCAGATCTGCAGGAGATATCCCTCCCTTTTCACTGTGCACGACCGAATCCGGAAGTAAAAAGAGCAGACTGACCGCCACTGCAAGATCGATCACCACATATGCCCGCATCATCCACACAAAGGTATACCCTGCATCCTGTGTCTGCCGGTATATAGCAGTTCCCATCAGATTCAGGATGGTGTTCCAGACTCCTTCCAGCGCATAATACACACCACAGACCCCACCGGAGGAATGTTCCCCTCCCATAGAAGAGAGCAGTTTGGACGATGCCGGAAAAAAGGTAAACACAGACGCAATGCTTAACAATGCAGCTATGACCAGCATCTGTGTATATTCCGGCACAAAGGACAGATACAGATGCAGCACTGCGGCCAGAGACAGTGCAAAAATGACCAGCTTCTTTACCGGAATGCGGTCGGCAAAATAGCCTCCTAACAAGTAGGAGGCTAAGCTCACAATGCCATAGACCGACCATATATTGCCAAGCTGTATATCCGAGAAGCCAAAGGCCAGTTTGATGATATTATAAAATGCAGCCCTGCTGTTGATAAAGCCATAGATTCCCATAATGCCACAGGAAAGCAGCAGGGTGATCGTCCTGTTTTTCATTGCCTACTCCAGGGCCTGTGCCAGATCTGCGATCAGATCCTCCACATCCTCGATTCCGACGGAAAGACGAAGCGTATTGTCATACACACCGGCTTTTGCCCTTTCCTCCTTTGACTGGTAAAAATGTGTGGAGGAAGCCGGATGTACGATCAATGATTTTGCATCCCCTACATTGACCATGTAATCAAAGATCCGTACCTTCTCCAAAACCTTCAGGGCTGCTTTTTCTCCGCCTTTTACATTGATGGACAGGATGGCGCCTGTTCCCTTCGGAAAATATTTCTTTCCCAATTCATAATATCTGCTGCCCGGGAGGCCCGGATAATTCACATATTCCACATTCGGATGCTGATCCAGAAATTCTGCGATCTTCTGTGCGTTGTAAACATGGCGGTCCATACGCAGAGACAGCGTTTCCATTCCCTGCAACATATAGAAAGCCGTCTGCGGACTCATATGTGGACCCATTTCCGTCAGGAAGCGGATTCTCAGACGCTTTGTAAACATCTCCTGATCCAGCGTTTCTTTGTCAATGGAATCCTCGAATTCCTTATAAAACTTCTCAAACTGAGGGAATTTTCCATTCAGCCAGTCAAATCCGCCTTTTTCCACTACCAGTCCGGCAATGACGGTACCATGTCCTGCCAGATACTTCGTCGCAGAATAACAGACAATATCGACACCATGCTCAAACGGCCGGAACAGATACGGAGTGGCAAATGTATTGTCGATCACCAGCGGAATCCCATGCGCATGTGCCAGCTCTGCTATGGCTTCCACATCCACAATATTCATACCCGGATTGCCAAGACATTCAATATATATGGCCTTTGTCTTCTCATTTATCACCCTTTTATAAGCTTCTATATCATCCGCATCCTCTACAAACCGTCCAACAATGCCGTAGTCCGGCAAAATACTGGACAGCAGCGTCGTACTGCCTCCATACAACGTCTGCACTGCCACAATCTCATCCCCCGCATTGGCAAGATTTAAGAACGTATTGGAAATGGCCGCCATTCCGGATGCCATTGCAAGCGCAGCACGGCCACCTTCCAGAGAGGCGATCCTTTTCTCCAGCACATCATTGGTCGGATTGGAAAACCGCACATACGAATGCCCCTCCTCCGAATAATCAAACAGCCTGACACACCGGTCATAATCTCCCAGCTCGAAGGCTGCAGTGTGATAGATTGGAACCGCTTTGGACCGATAGTGTTCCCCCGGATTGTATCCCGCATGCAGCTGCTTCGTTGTAAATCCCAAAGAATTGTCTTTATATGCCTCATAACTCATTTCTTGATACCCACTTTCCTCTGAATTAAATTTTCTATCTGTTTCAATGCACCATCTGTCAAAAATGCGATCAGTGCGCAGAAGATTGTCCCCCACAGAATCTTATAGGTGTTCATCGTCCGCATTCCGTCAAAGAGAAGATTCCCCAGACCGCCTGCGTTGACCGTTGCTGCAATGGTCGCTATGCCTATCGTGGAGATCGTTGAAAGGCGTATTCCGGCTATGATCAACGGTGCTGCCAACGGAATCTGTACCTTCGTCAGAACCTGCCTGTGACTCATTCCCATTCCATATGCTGCCTCAATAATTCCCGGATTCACACTTCCAAGACCCGCCAGAAAGTTCCGGATCAGCAGAAACTGATTATACAGAACCAGCACCAGAATGGCGGTTTTCTCTCCCAGCCCTGTTACCGGGATCAGCAAGGCAAAGAGGGCAAGGCTTGGTATGGAATACACTGCGCCGAAGATCTGTACGATCAGATTACCCCATGCCTCCTTTCGATATACCAGTATCGTAATCACAGAGGCCAGCAGAATCGAGATGAATAATGTTAATAACACAATTTCAATATGTTCCAGCAGGGCTGAAAACAACTTATCATAATATCTTAGAAAATATCCTATCATAATTATATTCCCTCACCGTTTCTGACATAATTGCTGTCTGCCCCTCCTGACCGCATGAGCGATTCGACAAACGCATTGGCCGGTTTTTCAATGATCTCTGTCGGTGTTCCATACTGCTGGATCTTTCCCTGATCCATGATCAGAACCTTGGTTCCCAGCTTGATCGCCTCGTTGATATCATGGGTTACGAACAAAAATGTCTTCCTTGACTGTCTGTGGATCTTCAGCAATTCATCCTGCAGATTACTCCGGTTGATGGCATCGATCGCGCCAAAGGGCTCATCTAGCAGCATGATCTTTGGATTGGCCGCAAGAGCCCGAATCAGTCCGATCCGCTGCTGCTGTCCTCCGGACAGTTGTCCCGGATACCGGTCTTTGAATTCCTCCGGAGCCAGATTCACCATCTCCAACAGCTCTGTCACACGCCGGTCAATCTTCTCCTTATCCCACTTCAATATTCTGGGAACGGTTGCAATATTGTCGTATATTGTCATATGCGGAAACAATCCGATCTGTTGGATAACGTATCCGATTCCACGCCGGAGCGTGATCGGCTCAATCTCTTTGATATTGGTTCCCGCAAGATAGATATCTCCCTCATCTGCTTCATGGATCCGGTTGATCAGCTTGATCAGTGTGGTCTTTCCACATCCGGATGTACCCAGAACGGTCAACAGCTCCCCTTCTTCTATTTTTAAACTCACATGATCCAGTGCATTATACCCTGCACCGGGAAATCTCTTTACAACATTTTGAAATTCTACTGCTACTGCCACCCTACTACCGTCCTTTCATTTTCAATGCCTGCTTGGGACATGCCGTTGCACAGATACCACAGCCAACGCATTTTTCTTCCCGCACAAGGATCTCGTTTCCCTTTTTCTCAAACACACCAAAGTGACACCTCCTGGTACATTTCCCACAGGCAATACAGGCTTCTCTATCCAGTGATACAATATGTTTTGTTTCCGGCCAGAATCCCCCGCTGTCCCTCTTTCTCTGGCTGCGGAACAGATAACAGCAGTCTCCGCAGCAGTTGCAGATTCCATTCGGATTCACCGTATGCATCAGCCCTGCCCGATCCGCTTCTCTGACCACCTCTTTGGCCCTCTCCTTGTCAATCTGCTCGGAAAGACCCCGATGTGCAAATGTATTGATGCCATTTTTATAAGTAATACAGGTTTTGGTAGGAAGTCCGCAATCGCCTGAAAGGGATCTGCAGTCACAGTAATTTAAATACACCGGACGCTCCTGTCGGTCAATAAACTCGAATACCTCCTCCATCAGCAGGATCTGATCCGGAGTGGGCCGCACCCCCGGATCCGGTTCCAGACCTTCATAATAGGCATCAAAATACCAGTCATCCATCTTCCTTCTGGCTTCTTCCGGTATGGAACGGTAAGCTTCCGTTTCCGATATTGCAAAAATATCCAGTCTTCCGTAAAAATTGTTGAGCGTGTAAGTACGCTTCTGTTCATCCACCAGAGAGAGGATGCCCCGCCGGTATGCAGAGGCTGCAAATTCTTCTGCCCCCTCCGGAACCAGGCGTGCAATGTCACTGAGGTCAAAGACTTCTTTTTCTATGTTCTCCACAAAGCGTATTTCCTGATCTGTCAGAAAATACGTGATATAATCCCTTGCCACCTCCGGCACTTCAAACTTGTCAAATAACAACCCGCTCATACCTGTATCCGCTCCTTCTGTATTGTCTCTCACTATTTGATGGATTTATAGAATTCTTCTGCCACTTCGTCATATTCCAGCTTATCCACATCTACTTTGGCATTTAATTCCGTGATTGTCTCTGTATCAATTTTGGCAGATATCGCATTCAGGATCTGTGCAATGTCCGGATTTGCCTCCAGCGTTTCTCCCCGGATGATCGGAGCAATGTTATACGGCGGCCATACATGCAGATCATCCTCCAGCAGAGTAAATTCGTCCTCGATCAACTGACCCTCTGTTGTGGCCGCCGGTGCCACATCCGCTTCCCCGGAGGAAAGGATCTGATATCTTAAGTTATATTCATATAC
>JAFVCQ010000181.1 GCA_017479085.1 Lachnospiraceae bacterium
CGCTGGATCTGTCCGGCTATACCGCTCTGGAAGATGTTGGAAGTGGTGCATTTGCTTCCATTGACAGCATAATTGAACCGGAGGAGCCGGGAAAGGGAATTCAGCTTTGGTACAATCCGGGACAGCTTGTCACGGTTATTCTGCCCGAGACACTGGATCATGATCTCTTTCTGAACACGGCTGCGTTTAAATATCAAACGAAGTTCAATACGATGAAAAAACCGGAAAAAGGAACGGATGGGCAGATTTACATGCCGGATTATCTGATTGAGGGGGATCAGGAGGCGCTTTATGCATATACAGATGTGAGCAGGGTGATCTGGGAGGCTGATGAGACAGGGAAGAATCAATGGATCAATATTCCGGTCAAAATGTATCAGGGGTGCGAACGGATTCAGAAAGCGGAGGATGTGTTGCCGACAGGTTCCTATGTGGAGAATATCGGAAAAGCTGTATTTCATGAAAGTTCGGTTCAGACAGCAGATCTGTCGCGCTATACGTCATTGAAGCTGTTGGGATCCGGATCTCTGGTAGACGGAGATATAGGCGTGTTTGAAAGCTGTAGTAAGCTCACAGAGGTGGAGCTGCCGAACACGGTGCCAAGTGTGCCGGAGGAGTCATCAGAGGAAGAGACGACTGCTGAGGAAGAGCCGTATGAAGGCATGGTCGTCGGAATTCAATGTTTTTGTGCATCCACTGTGAACAAGGTGGATTTGGGGAATGCTGTGGAACTTGATAAGTCTGCATTTGAAAACTGTCAGAATCTATCTGAGATTCAGTTTTCAGAATCGCTGACGTCAATTGGAGAGTCCTGCTTCAAATCCTGTCTGAGTTTGGTTGAAATCCAATTTCCAGAAGCACTGCAGGATATAGGGGATTCCAGTTTTCAGGATTGTGAGAAATTGAAAACGATAGATTTTAGAAAGGTAAAGAATATTGGAAAGAATGCATTTATAGAATGTAATGAACTGGTTTTGTCAAAGGGGCTGCCAGACGAGCTAGAATACATTGGATACGGTGCATTTCAGGAAGATGAGAAGATTGGAGAGGTTAAGTTTGGTTCACAGCTTACAACGATTGATGCATATGCCTTTCAGGGTGCAGGAGTGACAAAGCTGGACTTTGAGAAAGCGATCCATTTGGAGACGATCAATTCGAGTGCGTTTGCAGGAACGCAGATCGAAAAGGTGGAGATTAAGAATACAAAGGTTGCCACCATTCCGGCCAATCTGTTCTTTGGATGTAGGAATTTGACATCAGCCTCCTTTGGAGATGAGGTGGTATATATCAGTGAGAATGCACTGGCAGCATGTCAAAGTCTGAGAAGGGTGGATTTTGCATGTACTACAACTGTGAACACCAGAGTGTTTTATGACAGAAAAGACAATATCTGTACCGCCAATGGCAGTTCGATCACGATTACGGTGAATACACCGGAGACAACTGTGGTACCGATGAATGGTTCCCTGTATCTTCCATATTACGTGAATGAGGAAGGTGCATCCAATTTTTCGTACATTCTGATTGGAGAGGGATTGCAGGATGAGAGTGTGAAGGAATATCTGCAGGTAAGTGCCAAGCTGAATGACGGATATTACTGGGGAAGACTGACCGATGACGAAGGGGGCAAGTATCAGATCACCGATCCGGAATATTATGATAAGCTGTTGGAGACACCATCGATTGCACACCCGGATAATGAGACCATACAGGTAGATGCGATTCAAGTGACAGGTAAGAAGTTGACGGAGGAACCGGTCAGCTTCAGTGTGGGAAATACATTTGCCTATGAGATCGCACCGGAGGACGGAAGTGATCAGGTTATTTATAAGAAGACCCAGTTCTCTGCGAATTACAAGATTGAGGTAAAGGACATTCCACTGGGTGTGGAGCTGTTCCGGGATGAAGAGCGGACGGATGGGGTTTCGGATAGTGCAGAGGCTACTGAATATATTCAGGTTTCTGAGGATGGAGCAGTAGTTCGATATTACTTCAACATTCAATCACTGACCGATCAGGGAAAACCGGATACCCATGATCTGGTGATCGAGACGGATGATAAGGATGTGCTGTATCCGGCGGGCAGTGCGGATGAAGAACCGCAGGAGAGCTATCAGACAGAAGGTGCGACCAATCGCAATGATGCCGGCACAGAGATCACGGCAAATGAAGAGTATCAGAACTTCCTGCTTGTGCCTTTGAAGGTGGGTACGGCGCATATTAAGGTCTATCCGGTAGGTCATGTGGAGTATGCGACCACCTATACCTTTGTGGTCAATTCCGATATTAAGACGATCACCCTTGATATTCCGGAGGAATATGCAGAAGGTGTAAAAAAAGGAGATACATTTTCTATCTTCTCAAGCTATGAGAACTATCTGGGTCAGATCGTGAATCAGGAAAATATAGGAGATTATAAGGAGTTTACAAACAGGGAGATCACCTATAGTTCAGATCCGGAGGGATATGTAGAGATTGATGCACAAGGCAAGGTGAAAGTTCTGAAGGGAGAAGAGGCAGGCGGTGATGTTCAGACGGTAACGATAACGGCAATCGCATCCGGAAATGATCTGTCCACTTCGATCGACTTACCAATTCAGCCGAATGATCCTGTCTTTGCAACTAAGTTAGAGGCTCAATTATTCCGGGATGACCAGAAGTCAGAGCTTATGGCATCCGGACAGAGTGAGGCAGTACAGATTGATTCGGATGCAACGGGTACGGCCTATTATTTCAATGTGGTATCACTGGAGAATGGCAAGGTCCCGGATACGTATGATGTGGTGATCGAAACCGATCGTGCGGATGTGCTGTATCCGGCCGACTCCGCTTCGGGAACAGCACAGAGTTCTTATGCGACAACAGAAGGAACGGATGTGGTGGAAGGTTCCAAGCTTGTCACTCCGAATGAAGACGGGCAGGTATTCTGGCTCATTGCAGCCGGGGTGGGTACGGCGAATATTAAAGTGTACCCGGCAGGACATCCGAATCTTGCAAAGGGATACAGATTTGTAGTGAATTCCGATATGAAGTCTCTTGAACTGGCAGTGCCGGAGGCATATCGTGAGGAGGCTGCACCGGGAGCTTCATTTAATGTATTTGCAAGCTACGAGAATTATCTCGGGCAGAAGGTGACCGGTGCGACGGATGGCAATTATGCGGTATATTCGAACCGGAGCATTGCGTATACATCAGACACACCGGATTATGTATCGGTCGATGCAAAGGGGAATGTAACAGTTCTCAAGGCAGATGCGGAAAGCCGGGATGTTAAGATAACGGCTTCTGCGCCGACATCCACAGAAGGAGATAACGTGACAGCCGAAGTGACCCTGCATATCAAATATCCGGACATCAAGACCGGTGACAGCATAACGGATTCGACTACCGGTGCAACGGTTGCGTTGGCGCAGGTCAGTGATGTGGATCTGGAGGGAACGGCTACCTTTGTGAAGCCGGCAGACACCAGTGCGGGTACCGTGACCGTACCGGATACGGTGACCATCAACAATGTGCAGTATCGGGTAGATTCAGTGGATCCCGCTGCATTTAAGGGCAATACCACCGTCAAGACCGTAGTGATCGGAAAATATGTGACAGAGATTCAGGCAGGAACCTTCTCTGGCTGTACGTCACTGACAAAGGTTACAGTTGGAAGTGCGGTTACCAAAATTGGAAGCAAGGCATTTTATAATTGTAAGAAACTTAAGACGGTTACACTTCCGAAGAATGGTGCGTTGACTCAGATTGGCAGCAGTGCATTCGGTAATTGTACCGCTTTGACAAAGATCACGATTCCGGCAACGGTGACGAAGATTGGAGCAAAGGCATTCTACAACTGTAAGAAATTAAAGACAGTGACCTTTGCAGGTAAGTCCAAACTGACCCAGATTGGTAATGGCGCATTCCAGGGATGCAGTGTACTGACAAAGATCACAATTCCGTCGAAGGTGACGAAGATTGGAAGCAATGCGTTCTATAATTGTAAGAAGTTAAAGAGTATCACGATGAAGACAACGGTGCTTAAGTCGGTTGGAAAGAATGCATTCAAGAACATCAATAAGAAGGCGACCATTAAGGTTCCGGCAAAGAAACTGGAAAAATACAAGACCTTGCTAAAGGGTAAGGGACAGCCGAAGACCGTTAAGATCAAGAAATAGACTTATAGTTCATGATCAATGTCAGAATTGATAAAACTTCACCATGTGATGTGCGATTCACTATGAATCGTAACTGATTTGAGGAGGCAGGGCAGATGCTCTGCCTCCTTTCAATTGACAATCGGGAAAAAAACGATTACACTAAGGAAAGTATGATTGCCTGGCATATGGGGAAGAATCTTCACAGGTGTAGGGCCAATCGGAATCATAGAAAAAGGAGGCATGTGATATGATTAAAATATATAGGACGGATGACAGCAAGATAGGAGAAGTGCATGCCTTTGAACCCGGTTCGTGGATTCAACTGACAGATCCCAGCCAGGATGAGCTGGAGATGATCTCTGAGAAGTTTGAGATTGATATAGCGGATGTGCGGGCGGCAATGGATGCGGATGAGAGCTCGCGTGTCGATATTGAGGATATCTATACTCTGATTCTTGTGGATATCCCGGTGGTCGAGATTCGGAATGAGCAGAAGGCCTATACAGCTATCCCGTTGGGAATCCTGATTCTGGATGATTATTTTATCACAATCTGTGCGGAGGAGACACCGGTACTGCAATATTTTGTGAATTCCACGGTGCGTGAATTCAGTACGAAAAAGCAGATGCGGTTTGTATATCAGATTCTGTATCGGACCTGTATGGTATACCAGCTATATCTGAGAACGATTGACAGCAAGCGTACAGAGATTGAGGAACGTGCACAGGAAGATATGAAGGAGGCTGATCTGGTGACGCTGCATGAGCTTGAGTCGAATCTGGTATATTTTGCAACTTCACTGCGTGCGAATGGGGCGGTTATAGACAGATTATCCCGTTATAGCAGGGTGCGCCAGTTTCCGGAGGATAAGGATTTGTTGGATGACGTAAAGGTGGAGAATGGGCAGGCGATTGAGATGACCAATATTTACAGAGATATCATTCACGGTACCAGAGAACTGTTATCCAATATTATCGATATCCGGTTGAATAATGTAATGAAGTATCTGGCAGCGATTACGATTGTAATGGCGATTCCGAATATTGTATCGGGGTTTTATGGGATGAATGTGGACAGCAGATGGGTGCCTTTACAGGATACACCATATGGTTTTATGATGATCTGTGCGGCAACCTTCCTGCTGTGTATTCTGGTACTGAAGATACTCAAAAGACAGAAAATGCTCTGATCTGTTTTCAGGCAGAATGTTGAAGCTCTTTGCGGGATCGTATCAGCAGGTTTCCGGTTCCGGATAATCGGTACCGAACGTGTCTACCGTGATGGTCTGAATCTTTTGTTCGTTCAGCGGCTTATCATAGTAATCCGTATCCACCGTAGCAATTCGGTCTACGATGTCCATTCCCTCTGTTATTTTTCCAAAGGCCGCATACTGTCCATCCAGATGTGGAGAAGTCTTGTGCATGATGAAGAATTGGGAACCGGCTGAATCCGGCATCATGGAGCGTGCCATGGAAAGTACACCGGGTGTATGCCGCAGCGTATTTTGAAAACCATTGGAGGAAAATTCTCCCTTAATGCTGTAACCCGGACCGCCGGTTCCGGTTCCCTCCGGACAGCCGCCCTGAATCATGAATCCTTTAATGACACGGTGGAAAATTAATCCGTCATAGTACCCTTTCTGAATCAGGGAGATAAAATTGTTGACTGTATTCGGTGCAATATCAGGATAAAGCTCTGCTTTCATTACACTGCCATCTGCCATCGTGATTGTTACAATTGGGTTTGTCATATTTTTGTATCCTTTCTTTGTGTTGTGATTTCATTGCATATTCTACCATTTCTAAAAAATTCTGACAAGAGAAAACATAGATTACGCCCAATGTCATTTCGTTAAGCCATATCCGGCAGCTGTTTGCTGACAATCATGTAAATATATGGCAAAATGTAAAAATCACATAGAAAAATTGGGGGAAATTAGTCTTTTTGCATAATAATGTACTTGCGCAACATAACAGAATCCTCTATAATAGGGATAGTGATATTTGACAGGGGTCGGGACGGACTGCTGTGAATGATAATTATACATGGATTGATGGAAGACCAGATCCATACCGGAAGGGGGAGGTGACATGAGAAAGATTAGTTTTAGAGTAAGGAATTTTGACAAAGAACAATTTCTGACCTTCAATATCGACAGAGATGCGAAGCTTGATGAGGAGCTGTTGAATTTTCTGGAGGATGAGGAGCCTAGAGGGATTGTTCCGGTGATTTATGAGGAGGAGGAAGAGTATGATGCATTCTCTTATAATATTACGGATAAGATCCATCTGAGCGAATTGTCGAATCAGGAGATCAATGCAGAGATGGTTCTGATGGTGATGCGCAGTCTTGTGATGACCTTGATTGATATGGCAGAATATCGGATTCCACTGGCATATCTGGTGCTCAACCGCAATTATATTTATGTGGATTCGGATTATAGGATTGAATTTATCTGTGTGCCATTGGAGGATATGCAGGAGGATGTGAATCTGAACAGTTTTCTGCGGAATTTTCTGGCCAGTCTTCGGTTTGATTTATCCGAGAGAGGGGATTATGTGGCGAGATTATTTACATATATCAATAATCCGGCCTTATTCAATCTCCGCAATATGGTGAATCTGATTGATGAACTGATGAGTGATATGAATGTAACGGTACCAGAGGATGCCTCGGCAGAGATTTATGTGGAATATGCGGAGCTGGATGAGAAGGAAGCGGAAGATGTCGTGAAAGAGCCGGTGGCAGATGATGCAGAGGATGCTTCGGCGGAACAGCCGGAACCGAAGGAAACACTCTTTGGAGACTCAAGTTGGGCCACTGTGGTGGATGATGAGGAGGAAGCTCCGCTCACCTTCAAGGCATCTGTATCGGAAGAAGAGTCTGCAGGTAAGCTTCACGCGGCAGAACAGAAAGAGGAAGAACCTGCGATGAAGTTTAAGGGTACAGAAGAGGAAGAGCCTCCGATGAAGCTTAAGAGTGCAGAAGCGGAAGAACCTTCGATGAAGCGGAAGGCGGCAGAAGAGGAAGAGTCCCCATTGAAACTCAAGATAGCAGAACCGGAATCGACCGGGGAAGAGCCGGAGATTGCCGGTACATCCCCGGAGTCAGACGAAGGGGAATTGCCGGATGAGGATTTGGAGACAGAGGACAGGGGCAATTCAAAGCAGAAAGCAAAGAATAAGCCGACTGACAAATCCGACAAGAAACAGAAAGACAAGTCGGCCGATAAGAAGCTGGCATTCAGAGGTAAGGATGCACCGGCTGCCGCAGTGATGCTGCAGGATGAACTGGACGAATTCCTGGCAGAGAAGGAATCGGAGGAACATATAGAGCCGCACGAAGATAGTAATCTTCGAATCAAGAAGAATGTTAAGATCAATCGTGCGAATATCCTGAAGAATACACAGGAAGAATTGAAGGAAGAAGAACAGCAGGCCGGGGAAGAACGGAAGGAAACAGCATCCGGCGAAAAGGAAGAGAATACGGATGATAGCAGCAAGAATGCTTCGCAGGATAAGAAGATCAAAGTGAATCCGTATCTGGTTCGCGTCAACACGCAGGATATGATGATGATCACGAAGTCCAACTTTAAGATCGGTACAGCCGGACTCGGAGTTGACTTTACGATACAGGGGAATAAGGCGGTCAGCAGGGTGCATGCAATTATCATCCGCAAGGATGACGAGTATTTTATTAAGGATAATAAGTCTACGAATCACACCTATGTGAATGGGGAACAGGTGACGGAGGGTGAGTTGAAGCCTCTGAAGCCGGACAGCAAGATTATGTTAGGAGATGAAGAATTTATATTCAAGGTATGATCTTGTAATATAATTCGGTAGAACTCTGGCAGTACATTGGACATGGAACGCAGAGTGATGTATGGCTCTACGGATACAGTTTGAATCGGATTCCGAACAGGGATCCGATTTGTATTATAGGGAGGACAGAATGAAGGCAGTTGTTTTTGACATGGATGGTGTTATTTTTGATTCGGAAAAGCTATATCGCAAGCACTGGATGATCACGGGAAGCGAATATGGTATTCCGGAGGAGAAGATGCGTATGTTATGTGACCAGATTGCAGGTGCCACGAAGGAGCACAATGCACAGTTGATGAAGTCACATTTTGGTGAGGATTTTGACTACGACCGGTTTCGGGAGCGTACCATGACACGTATGGATGCAGAGATTCGGGAGCACGGTGTGGAGTTAAAGCCTGGTGTGAGGGAGATCTTTCGTTATTTAAAGGAACACGGGTACAAGATGGCGCTGGCTACCTCTACCCAGAAGGAGCGGGCACAACGGAATTTGAACCATGCCGGGATCATTGATGTGTTCGATGCGATTCTGTATGGTGGTATGGTGGAGCGGGGAAAGCCGGCACCGGACATATACCGGAAGGCATGTGAGGCCTTAGGGGTGGAACCGGCAGAGGCAGTCGGTATTGAAGATTCGCGTAATGGTGTTCGGGCCTCGGCGGCAGCAGGATTGTATACGATTATGGTAGTGGATTTGATAGAGCCGACAGAGGAGATCCGTGCGCTGGCAGATCATGTCTGTGATTCGCTGTTCGAGGTGATCGATCTGTTAGAGCAGCGTGACGGTTTCTTAGCCTTATAAAAAACATAGAGGGAATAAAGCTGCCACACATCCGGCGTCAGAAGCATATCAAGACAGGAGGCATAATTTATCTGCCTGCCTCATATATTGCACTAAGTACAACAATTTTTTAGATTTGTTGTATAGGAACTGTATAGCAGGGTGGCTGATACGGGAACTTGGAAGAAGGAGTGTGGGTGTATGAGTGCAGGAAGAAAATTTGCGGTTGTGGTGAAAGGACTTATGATTGCCTATGCGGTGACAGGTGCATTGCTGGTGCTGTTGGCTTTTCTTGTGTTTAAGTATCAATTAGGGGAAAATGTGACCGATCTTGCCATTGTGGCAATCTATGTAGTGGTGACCTTTATCGGCGGGTTCATCACAGGTAAAAAGGTAAAGGAACAGAAATTTTTATGGGGATTTCTGCTGGGACTATTGTATATTGTGATCATTTCCGTGATTGCAATTGCGATCAGCCACACCTTTCATGTCGCCAGTACCGCCAGTCTGACGACTGCGGCATTGTGCATCGGAGGCGGCTTGCTGGGAGGAATGCTCAGTTAAGCGTTGACCTAGGAAAAACCTTATGTTATAATCTATCGTATATCCATTTGACAAGGGCAGTCTCATAGCGGTTTATACTCGCAAATGAAATTAGCTGCCGATTGGAATCTTTCGCCGCGGTATATGCGTTGAACTAAATGTTTCCGAAAGGACGCCTTCGGTGTGCCTTCGGCAATCATTAAGACTATACTAGTATATCGATGTGAATCGCAAGATGGAGTCAGATGGTGTTGAGGTAGAGTCAATTATAGAATGTGAGGTAAAAGAAGGATGAAGCATGTTAAGACGTTAACAGACAGGACTTTGAAGAGTACAATGGAGAAAGGTGGATGTGGCGAGTGCCAGACATCCTGTCAGTCTGCCTGCAAGACATCTTGTACCGTAGGCAATCAGACCTGTGAGAACAAGTAAGGATCGGAACAACAAAGGGAATAAGAGGGCTGCTTTCGGAGCTGTCCTCTTTCGTTGTGTGTCTGACACAGCTTAGAAGGAGTTAATGTGATACATCAATATAAAAACAATGGGTATAATATTGTGCTGGACGTGTGCAGTGGTTCCGTGCACGTGGTAGATGATCTGGTATATGATGTGATTGCCCTGTATAAAGAGTGTAATACACAAGAGATCATAGAGAAGCTTCCGCAGTATACACCGGAGGAGATTCAAGAAGCCTGTGAGGAACTGGCAATTCTGGAGGAACAGGGACAGCTTTTTACAGAGGATGTCTATAAGGATGCAATTGTTGACTTCAAGAAGAGGAAGACCGTTGTCAAAGCCCTGTGTCTGCACATCGCCCATGACTGCAACCTTGCTTGTAAGTATTGCTTTGCAGGTGAGGGGGAGTATCATGGCGATCGCTCTCTCATGAGCTATGAGGTGGGGAAGAAGGCGCTGGATTTTCTCATTGCCAACTCCGGTAACCGGGTGAATCTGGAGGTGGATTTCTTTGGCGGAGAGCCATTGATGAATTTTCAGGTCGTGAAGGATCTGGTTGCGTATGGGCGCAGCAGGGAACAGGAATGTAACAAGAGGTTCCGTTTCACGCTGACCACCAATGGTGTGCTCTTGAATGATGAGGTGATGGAATTTGCCAACCGGGAGATGGCCAATGTGGTGCTCAGCATAGACGGGCGCAGAGAGGTACATGACCGGATGCGTCCGACCCGGAATGGGAAGGGGAGCTATGATCTGATACTGGACAAGTTTAAGAAGATGGCAGAGTCCCGGAATCAGACCAATTACTATGTACGCGGAACCTTTACGCATTATAATCTGGATTTTTCAGAGGATGTCCTGCATCTGGCAGATCTGGGCTTTCGGCAGATCTCGGCCGAGCCGGTGGTAGCGACGGAGGATGCACCGTATGCGATCCGCGAGGAGGATCTTCCACAGTTGTTTGAAGAATATGACCGGCTGGCAAAGCAGATGGTGGAGCGCGAGAAGGCGGGACAAGGCTTTCAATTCTTTCATTTCATGATCGATCTCACCGGCGGGCCATGTCTTTATAAGCGTCTGTCCGGCTGTGGCTCCGGAACGGAGTATCTGGCAGTGACACCGTGGGGAGATCTGTATCCGTGTCACCAGTTTGTGGGAATGGAAGACTTCAGACTGGGCAATGTGGATACCGGCATTACAAAGACAGAAGTGGTAGATGAATTCAAGCTTTGCAATGTATATGCAAAGGACAAATGCAGGGATTGTTTTGCGAGATTCTATTGCAGCGGAGGTTGTGCGGCGAACTCCTACAATTTTCATGGCAATCTGCTGGATGCCTATGAGGTAGGCTGTGAACTGGAGCGGAAGCGAGTAGAATGTGCAATTATGATAAAAGCCGCATTAGAAGAAGGAGAGTAAGAAAATGAAGAAGGCAAAAAGAAACAGTGTGCTGACGATTTTGATCTTTATTCTGGCCCTTGCACTGGGTACCTTCACCACAGTCGTGGGTCTGGGCAAAGAGCATATCGGTACAGCAGAGAACATTATTCTGGGACTCGATCTTGCAGGAGGTGTCAGTATCACCTATCAGATCAAGGATGAGAATCCAACCGATCAGGAGATCAGTGATACCGTCGAGCGTCTGCAGATGCGTGCAGACACCTATTCAACGGACAGTAATGTGTACCGGGAGGGTTCTGACCGTATCAGTATCGAGATACCGGGTGTGACGGATGCTAATAAGATTCTGGAGGAGCTGGGAAAACCGGGTGCGCTGGAATTTATGGATGAGGATAATTACAGCAAGTATATTGCGGGGGAGGACTACGAGACGGTTCTGACCGGTTCCGATGTGAAGAATGCGTCAGCCGCCATTGACAATTCCGGTACCGTAAGGGAATATGTGGTGCAACTGGTATTTTCGGATGAGGGAACCACCAAGTTTGCAGAGGCGACAACGGCGAATGTGGGCAAGCGTATCTATATCATCTATGACGGGGAGGTGGCGTCGGCACCTACGGTTCAGACCGCGATCACCGGAGGCAATGCCGTGATCAACGGAATGTCAGACAGCGAGGAGGCAGAACGTCTGGCACAGACGATTCGAATCGGTGCCCTTCCGCTGACACTGGAGGAGCTTCGCTCGAATGAAGTCGGCGCTACTCTGGGTAAGGATGCACTCAGTACCACTCTGAAAGCCGGAGCGATTGGTATGGCACTGGTCGCAGTGATCATGATCGTGATCTATCTGCTGCCGGGTGTGATCTCCGTGTTTGCGCTGCTCTCTTATGTGGTCATGATGCTGCTTTGTCTGAATGGCTTTAATGCGAGTTTGACACTGCCGGGTCTTGCCGGTATCGTGCTGACGATCGGTATGGCGGTGGATGCGAACGTTATCATCTTTGCGCGTATCAAGGAGGAGCTGGGATCGGGTGCCTCCGTCAAAGGAGCGATTGATGCCGGTTTTGACAAGGCATTATCTGCCATCTTAGACAGTAATATAACAACCCTGATCGCAGCAGTTGTGTTATATATTATGGGAATCGGATCCATTAAGGGCTTTGCCCTGACACTGGGAATCGGTATCGTATTATCCATGTTTACCGCGCTGTTTGTGACCAAGCGTCTGTTGAAAGCGGTCTATACATTAGGGTTAAAGGATCCGAAGCTCTACGGTGCCAAGAAGGAGACGAAGGTTCAGAATTATGTCAAATTCAGCCGGATTGCGTATGTGATCTCCATTGCTGTGATTGCAGCAGGTCTGATCGCCCTTCCGGTCTTCAAGGGAAAGACAGGCTCTACCCTGAATTACAGTCTGGAATTTACAGGTGGTACTTCCATGACGGTGGATTTTGAGCAATATTATGACTTAGAATCAGCCGAGAGTGAGATCCTGCCGGTCATTGCAGAGGCAGCCGGAATTTCCACCGCTGATATTCAGGTGCAGAATGTAAAGGACTCCAATGAGATTGTATTTAAGACACCGGAGCTTTCCGTGTCACAGCGTGAGGCAGTAGATGATGCACTGCACTCGAATTTTGAGGTGGAGGAATTTAACTTCGAGAATATCAGCTCGACGATCAGTAGTGAGATGCAGCGCAATGCGATTGTGTCGGTATTGATCGCAACCGTTTTGATGCTGTTCTATATTGCAGTCCGTTTCAGCGATGTGAAGTTTGGTGCGGCAGCCGTGATCGCACTGCTGCATGATGTGTTAGTAGTCTTTGCAGTCTATTCCATTGGAAGACTGTCTGTTGGTAATACCTTTATTGCCTGTATGCTGACCATTGTAGGTTACTCAATCAATGCGACGATCATTATATTCGACCGTATCCGTGAGAATCTGGTAACGATGAAGAGTAAGGGAACAAGCTATGCGGATATTGTGAACACATCCATTTCACAGACCTTTACCAGAACGATCTACACATCGTTGACCACGTTTGTCATGGTATTTGTATTATATATCATGGGTGTAGCTTCCATTAAGGAGTTTGCGCTGACCCTGATGTGTGGTATCATTTGCGGTGCATATTCTTCCGTATGTATAACCGGACCATTATGGCACCTGTTAAAGACAAAGCTGGGAAGCGGGGATGTGAACCCGGACAGCAGGAATGTGTCCAATAAGAAAAAAGCGAAGAAAGCATAGGGGCTTTCCGGAGAAATTTATGGGGACATGGCGCATAACCATGTCCCTTATCACGCTTATATGAAAGCAGAGGTGAAGGCGATGGCAGATCAGAATTGGGTCATACGAACGAAGCGGGCTGACTTTGATGCGCTCGCACAGCGGTTTGACATTGATCCCGTGGTGGCAAGAATCCTGATCAATCGGGATCTGAAGGAAGAACAGTTTGAACGGTTTCTGCATCCAAAGCTCGACGCATTATATGATCCGTTTTTGATGGAGGATATGAATCAGGCTGTTCGAATTATCGTTCACGATATTGAGGAGGGTCATTCCATCCGCATTGTATCCGACTATGATGTGGATGGTGTGATGTCCAATTATATTCTCTACAAGGGATTGAGGCGCATCGGGGCAGAGGTGGACTATGTGATTCCCCACCGCATCCGGGATGGCTATGGAATCAATGAAGAGATCATAGAGAAGGCAGTGGAGGACGGCATTCATACGATCGTGACCTGTGACAATGGAATCGCTGAGGAAAAGACGATTGCCAGAGCAAAGGAGTTCGGTCTTACCGTGGTCATCAGCGATCATCATCAGGTACCTTACCGGATGGTGGAGGCTGAGAAGCATTATGTGTTACCTCCTGCGGACGCGATCCTGAATCCGAAGAAGGCATCCTGTCGATATCCGTTTGATGATCTGTGTGGTGCGGGAGTGGCATATAAGCTGATTGAAGCACTGTATCAGAAACGGGAGATTCCGAAGGAGGAGATATATGAATTTCTGGAATTCGTTGCGGTGGCAACCATCTGTGATGTCGTCTCTTTGCAGGATGAGAACCGCATCTTTGTTGTGAAAGGGCTAGAGAGGCTGAATTATTCTCAGAACGCAGGTCTGAGGGCGTTGATCCGGGTAAATGAGCTGTCGGATGTGACGTTGGATGCCTACCATGTGGGATTCAAGCTGGGACCTTGCATTAATGCATCCGGCAGACTGGAAAGTGCAGTGGCCTCGATGGAGCTTTTGCTGGAACAGGATACGGAGCTGGCTATGGCGAAAGCACAGAGAATCCGGGAGGTGAATGAGGAGCGCAAGGAGCTGACGCTGCAGGGAGTGGAGGCTGCCCACCGGTATTTACAGGAATCCTCCCCGATGAAGGTGTTTGTGATCTATCTGCCGGATTGTCATGAGAGTCTGGCAGGGATCATTGCAGGCCGGATCCGGGAGGAGTATCATCATCCGGTTCTGGTCGTTGTAGACAGTGAGGAAGAGGGAATCGTAAAGGGTTCCGGCCGATCCATTGAGGATTATCATCTGTTTGAGGCACTTTCAGCATGCAGCAGTCTGTTGAAACGATTTGGAGGACATGCAATGGCTGCCGGCTTTTCACTCCGGCGGGATGATCTGGAAACCTTCACACAGGCGATCAATGAGAACTGTGGCTTGTCAGAGAAGGACTTTATTCCGAAGGTGCGCATTGATGTCCCGATGCCGGTTGCCTATATCAGCGAGGAACTGATTCGCCAGATTGATGCACTCGCTCCCTTTGGAAAAGGAAATGAAAAACCGCTGTTCGCTCAAAGGGATCTGAATGTGCAGTCTGCCAGAATTCTGGGAAGGGACCGGAATGTGGTGAAGGTGGTGTTAGAGAGCAGTGACGGCAGTGTAGGTGAGGGAATCTATTTTCAGGCACAGGAATTCTGTGACAATATCATCCGTTGGTTTGGACAGGAGGAATATGATAAACTCATGCATGGCTGGCTCAACAATGTGATGCTGAATATCGTATATTATCCGGTCATCAACGAGTATAACGGCACCCGCACAATTCAATTGCAGATCAAACGGTATGCTATGGCAACTGTGCGGGAGGTATTGTGAGAAAAGAATGCCGAATTACATACAATTTTAACAAATGTTTTATGGCATTTTTTACAAAATTAATGAGGATGCTCAAGTTTTTCGTTACAATGCTTTCAAGATAGGATATACTATATTTTAAAGCATGATTAGGACAACAAAGGAAGAGAGGGTGACGATTATGGCAGAGATTATGAAAAAAGACAGGGAACTCAGTACCCCGAAAGACTTTACGCCTCCGGAGGAGCTGTATCAGACACTGATTGAGAAAGTGCGGGAATACCATCCGAATACAGATATCACCATGATCGAGAAGGCATATGCGATAGCTGACAAGGCACATAAGGGACAGCTTCGCAAATCGGGCGAGCCATATATCATGCATCCTTTGTGTGTTGCGATCATTTTAGCAGAGCTGCAATTGGATAAGGAGACAATCGTGGCAGGAATCCTGCATGATGTGATAGAGGACACCATCATGACGGACGAGGAGATCGAGCGGGAGTTCTCTGCCGAGATCCTGCTGCTGGTCGAGGGCGTTACGAAGCTGACACAGCTCAATTTTTCGCAGGATAAGCTGGAGGTACAGGCAGAGAATCTGCGGAAGATGTTCCTCGCTATGGCGAAGGATATCCGGGTGATCCTGATTAAGCTGGCAGACCGTCTGCACAATCTGCGGACACTGCAGTACCAGTCTCCGGCAAAGCAGATTGAGAAGGCAAGGGAGACGATGGATATCTATTCCCCGCTGGCTCATCGGCTGGGTATCAGCAAGATTAAGGTGGAGCTGGATGATCTGTCCTTACAATATCTGGAGCCGGAGAAGTTTAAGGAGCTGAAGGCGGCTTTGGACGAACGGCTGACGGAACGGGAATCCTTTATTCAGGGCATCGTACACGATGTGCGGGAGTGTATCAGGGGAGTCGGAATTGAGGCGGAGATCAGCGGCAGGATCAAACATTTCTTCAGCATCTATAAGAAGATGAAGAACCAGAATAAGACTCTGGATCAGATCTATGATATCTTTGCAATCCGTATTATTGTGGACAGCGTGAGAGACTGCTATGCGTGTCTTGGAGTGATCCATGAGCATTATAAGCCGATTCCCGGCCGGTTCAAGGACTACATTGCGATTCCGAAATCCAACATGTACCAGTCTCTGCATACGACCCTGATCAGTGAGAGCGGGCAGCCCTTTGAGATCCAGATCCGAACCTATGATATGCACAATACAGCGGAATACGGAATTGCGGCACACTGGAAATACAAGGAGAATCTGAGTGGTACGTCGCAGGATCGGGAGGAGGAGAAGCTTAGCTGGTTAAGACAGATTCTGGAGTGGCAGCGGGATACGGAGGACAACAAGGAGTTTATGCGTACCGTGAAGACCGATCTGGATCTGTTTGCCGAGCAGGTATACTGTTTTACTCCGAATGGAGATGTCAAGAGTCTGCCGGCGGGTTCTACCCCGATTGATTTTGCATACAGTATCCATTCGGCGGTTGGCAATAAGATGGTCGGAGCACGGGTGAATGGCAGACAGGTGCCGGTAACCTATACGCTGCAGAGCGGCGATCAGGTAGAGATCGTCACCTCTCAGAATTCGAAGGGGCCGAGTCGAGACTGGCTGTCTGTCGTGAAGTCCGCACAGGCGAGAACCAAGATCAACCAGTGGTTCAAGCAGGAGTTCAAAGAGGACAATATCAGCCGGGGAAAGGAACTGCTCCTGAGCTACTGCAAGGCGAAGGGGTATAACTATGCAGATTATTCCAAGCCGGAGATGCTGAAGGCTGTCATGGTAAAATATAACTTTCAGGATTGGGATTCCGTTCTGGCGGCTATTGGTCATGGTGCCCTGAAGGAAGGGCAGGTCATGAACAAGCTGATTGAGATTCAGGCGAAGCAGGATAAGGCAAAGCTGACAGAGGAAGAGCTTATAGAGCAGCTCAATCATAATGCAAGCCATCATCGGGCGAATCGTCCAAGCGGAGGAATCGCGGTTAAGGGTGTGGATGATGTTGCGGTACATTTCTCAAGATGCTGTTCGCCGGTTCCGGGAGATGAGATCGTGGGATACGTGACGAGGGGAAGGGGCATTTCCATTCACCGTACGGATTGTGTCAACATTCTTGGAATGGGGGATATCGATCGTTCCCGCCTGATCGATGCCGAGTGGCAGGCAGATGCGATTCAGAATACGGATGCCACCTATTCCACCGAGCTTCGCATCTTTGCGATTGACCGCACCGGAATGTTGTTTGATATCTCGAAGATCTTTTCAGAGGCGAACATCAACGTGACCGCGATCAACAGTAAGAGCCATAAAGGTGACCGTGCTACGATAACGGTGTGCTTTGAGATTCAATCGGTAGAGCAGTTGAATTATGTGATTTCCAAGGTTCGGATGATACCGGGCGTACAGGATGTAGAGCGAAGTGTAGGATGAAGGAGAGAGTGAACATGGCAGATTTGGAGATATTCAAAAAAACCGTAGGCTATATGGGAACGAACTGCTATATTCTGGTCAATCATGACACCAATGCGTGTGTGGTGTTTGATCCGGGAGCAGAGGCAGAGGAGCTGAAGGAGATCTTTGAGACACCGGCCTTTAAGCTGACAGGAATCTTTCTGACGCATGGACATTTTGACCACATCGGTGCAGTGAACGAATTGAAAGCTGCCTTTTCGGTACCGGTCTATGCCTCGAAGGAGGAGAATGAGCAGGTGCTTGGGAAGCCGGAGGTCAATATGACTTCTATGTTTGGCGTTTCTATGGCACTGCAGGCGGATGAGGTGCTGGGGGACGGGCAGAAGGTAGAGATTCTGGGTACGACGATTACCTGTATTCTGACACCGGGACATACCGCAGGCGGCATGTGCTATTATGTGGAGGAGCTGCAATCACTGATCGCTGGAGATACCCTGTTTTGTGAGAGCGTGGGAAGGACAGATTTTCCAACCGGCAATGGGGCGGTGCTGCGCAATTCCATACAGGAAAAGCTGTTTACGCTGCCGGATGATACGAAGGTATTTCCGGGACACATGGACAGTACAACGATCGGATGGGAAAAACAACATAATATGATGTGTGTGTAAGGCGGGGAGTATAGGGAGAGAATCTTGATTTATCTGAAACAGAATGAGGAACTATATAATAATGATATTCGGGCGATGCTGCAGGCCTTTTTTGACAATGAGAAGGTATCCGTAAAAAAAGAGGATACCAGACTGTCGTTGTTGGTGGAATATACACCGGATTCGCATACGGACATGCAGACCCGTGTGGGGAAAGCGGTCACCTTTCTCCTGGAGGACGAGGCAGGGTATCGGGACAGCAGAACGGTTGTGACAGACTTCTATGATAAAAAGCAGGCGCGTAATCCGTTGAAGGCGGCACTGTATCATCTGTTGTCGGCGTATACCGGCCACACGCTGCCATGGGGCAGTCTGACAGGGGTACGCCCTACCAAGATTGCAACGGAGCTGCTGGAACAGGGTCAGTCGGATGCAGAGATTCGGAAGGTATATACGGACACCTATCTGACTATCCCACAGAAAGCGGAGATCTGTATAGAGGTGGCAAAGCGTGAACAGGAGCTGCTTCAGGCATATCACTATGAGGAAGAATACGGTATCTATATCGGGATTCCGTTTTGTCCGAGCAGATGTCTGTACTGCTCGTTTCCGTCCTATTCCATTGAGGGGTATCGGGATCGGGTGGAGGACTATCTGCATGCGCTGCGGCGTGAGATTGAGTTTGTGGCATCCTCTGAGGTCTATCGACAAAAACGTCTGGTAGTCGTCTATGTGGGAGGCGGAACACCGAGTGCGCTGTCAGCCGGACAATTGGAGACCCTGATCGCAGTCATAAGACAATCTTTTGATTTTACATATGTGAGAGAGTTCTGCGTGGAATGTGGCAGACCGGACAGTATCACGCCGGATAAGCTTCATGTGCTGCGGCAGGCAGGAGTGGGGCGCATCAGCATCAATCCGCAGACGATGTCTGATGCGACGCTTTCCCTGATCGGAAGGGCGCATACAGTGGAACAGACGAAGGAGGCCTTTGCCCTTGCCAGACAGGCAGGGTTCACCAACATCAATATGGATATGATAGTGGGACTGCCGGGAGAAGGGATGGAGGAGGTCGCATATACGCTGTCGGAATTAGAGAAGCTGAAGCCGGACAGTCTGACCGTCCACTCGCTTGCACTGAAGCGGGCCTCCAATCTGAAGATCGAGCTCTCAAGGTATCAGGAGCTGATACGGGGAAGTACCAATGAGATGCTTCTGGCGGTGGATGCCTGTGCCAGATCGCTTTCCCTGTTTCCGTATTATCTGTACCGGCAGAAGAATATTCCGGGGAAGCTTGAGAATATCGGATATGCGGCGAAGGGAAAAGAATGTATGTACAATATTCTGATCATGGAGGAGAAGCTGGATATCCTTGCGATGGGAGCCGGCGCATCCTCGAAGTTTGTATTCCACAGGGAGAACCGGATCGAGCGGGTGGAGAATGTCAAGAATGTGGATGCTTATATGACACGGATCGATGAAATGATAGAGCGAAAACGGAACATGTTTCTCAATGTGGCTGCTTACGAGCGGGTATGAGAAAGGAGAACCTTATGATCGAATCAAACAGAGCGGATCTCGAGGTGGATGAGGTTTCCACTTATCTCACGGAGGATCTGGAAACGGAAATCGCACATGGGATTGAGGTCAGCAGACTGGCCGGAATGTTGGCAACAGAGCTGAAGATGGATCAGGAATTCTGCCATGATGTTGAGGTGGCAGGTATGCTGCATGATATTGGGAAGCTGCGTGTCAGCACATATCTCTATGGAGGAGATGATGACACGCTGAACGTGGAGAAGCTGCGCTATGTCCGCATGCATGCAACGCTTGGCTATCAGGTGGTGAAGGAGGAGGGTTACCCGGAGCGCGTCTGTGAAATGATCCTGCATCACCATGAGAATTATGACGGAACCGGATATCCGAACAATCTGGTGGGGGAGGATATACCGCTGGGTGCCAGAATCCTGCGGGTGTGTGACGTCTTTGCCGCATTGACTTCAGACCGTCCGTACCGAAAAGCATTTGACAACAAGACAGCGGTGGAGCTGTTGATCGAGGAGGTCAGACATTTTGATATGAAGGTCTTTCTTCCCTTTCAGAGCATTGTACATGATGAGATCATGCGCAGGGAGCTGTCACAGAGAATGAACAACTATAATATATAAGAAAAGAGGAATACATGATATGGCAATGAAAAAAAAGCCGGTCACCGGTATGAAGGATATATTACCAAGAGAGATGGAGATTCGGGATTATGTCATCTCCCGGATCAAGGAGACCTATAAGACATTTGGATTCTCCGCCATCGAGACGCCCTGTGTAGAGCATATTGAGAATCTGTCCTCCAAGCAGGGCGGGGAAAATGAAAAGCTGATCTTTAAGATCCTGAAGCGGGGGGAAAAGCTCAGACTGGAAGAGGCGAAGGAGGAGCTGGATCTGGTGGATGGAGGCCTGCGCTATGATCTGACCCTGCCGCTTTCCAGATACTATGCCTGTCATGCCAATGATCTTCCGAGTCCCTTTAAGGCTTTGCAGATGGGGAATGTCTGGAGAGCAGACCGCCCGCAGAAGGGACGATACCGCCAATTCATGCAGTGTGACATTGATATTTTGGGAGAGCCGACGATTCTGGCAGAGATTGAGCTGATCACAGCGACGACGACCCTGCTTGGCAGGATTGGATTTGAGAAATTCACGATCCGCCTGAATAACCGCAGACTGTTAAAGGCAATGGCGGCATACAGCGGCTTTGCGGAGAAGGATTATGACAGTGTATTTATCACACTGGACAAGATGGATAAGATCGGAGTAGAGGGTGTGGCACAGGAGCTGATCGCGCAGGGCTATGACAAGGAGCATGTGGACACCTACCTTGCGCTGTTTGAGAAGACAGCCTCCGACGCAGAGGGAGTCCGTTTCCTGAAGGATACACTGGGCGAATACCTTGAGGAAGGTGTGGCAGAGGATCTGGTGACGATTATGGAAAGCGTCAATGCCACCAGAGCCGCTGATTTTAAGATTGTGTTTGATCCGACGCTGGTTCGTGGCATGTCCTATTACACAGGCCCGATCTTCGAGATCTCTATGGATGAGTTCGGAGGCTCCGTAGGCGGCGGTGGACGGTATGACGAGATGATTGGCCGTTTTACCGGCCAGAATACACCGGCATGTGGATTTTCCATTGGCTTTGAGCGGATCGTCATGCTGCTGTTGGAGCGGGATTACCAGATACCGGTACAGAACGGGAAGGTGGCCTATCTGGTGGAGAAGAATATGCCGGCAGATAAGCTGCTCACGATTCTGCAACAGGCAAATGAGCGGCGCCGCAATGGAGAGCAGATCAATATTGCGATCATGAAGAAGAACAAGAAGTTCCAAAAGGAGCAGATGGAACAGGAGGGCTATACGGCATTTGAGGAATTCTTCATAGACCGGATGTAGACAGGTCCTTACCGACAGCAATCAATGGTATATGTGGTTTGCATTTCCGCAGAGTGTAGAAGATACATGAGATTGCGATCAATGGAAAAGGTGTAAGAGTCGAATAAGACCTTACACCTTTTTAATATTTTTTTAGTTTGCATCTTTGCGCTTTGCTTCGGATATCACTTCATTAATCAGTTCTAACGCTTTATCGTTATTATCACTCTCAAGTAGTGCTTTTATAGAAAGTAATAATGCAAGAAGCTCTAAACGTGTCATACGACCACATCCTTTACTTTGTATTTGATATGTATATTGTACCAAACCGGACAAAGGGTGTAAAGCCTGTCCGGCAGTTTTTTGGTTTTGGGGTGAAAAAATATCATTGCGCCGGTAGGACGGATTCGGTATAATTATGGAGAGAAACCACAATGATTGCAGGAAGATTTATTGGAATGAGATAAAAAGAATTTGTTTGGATATGGTAAGGAGATGGTTTAATGAAACGAAAGCTATTGCGTATAGGTTTAAGCCTTTTTATGATGATCAGTCTGCTTTCACTCCCTGTGCAGGCGGAGACGACGACAGGTTCCAGCGCGGGTGCAGGGGAGCCGGATGCGGCTGCAGGGGATGTCGTGGTATCCGGTTACGGGATGGGTGCTCTGCCGGGCAGAATGGAGATTGATGCGCCACAGCCGGTCGTCACGCCAACCGAAAAAAAGAGCATTGCAAGGAACAGCCTCCTTCCACCGAAATATGATCCAAGAGATAAGGCATGGGTGACCTCGGTCAAGAATCAGGGCGCCTATGGAAGCTGTTGGTCGTTTGCTTCCGTGGCAGCTATGGAATCCTCCCTGATTAAGAGTGGACTGGCGCAGGACAGTCTGGATCTTTCGGAGCTTCACCTGATCTATTTTATGTACAGTAACAATACGGATGAGAGGAACCGGATTTCCGGCGACCGTAATTATGTGTCGGCAGATGCAGCGGGAACCCCGACGTCCAATTTTACCTCCATGGCAAATGCCGGAGGCTATATTGATTCCGTCGGCTGGCAGATGGCCAATTGGGCAGGGCCGTATCCGGAAAATGGGGACAGCTATCTGAGTGCGGCAGCCAACAGCAGCTATCAGATGGCAGCCGATCAGTGCTTTTCCTCCGATTACCATGTAAAAACGGTAAAGTTCTGTGAATTCAAGGATGACAATCGGGATGCGATCAAACAGATGATTTACGAACATGGGGGTGTGGCTGCGAATTTTTACTGCGATCAGACCACAGCAGCCGGAAGCAGTGCTTACTTCAAGGTCGTGAATGGAACCCATACATATTACAATCCGAATGGCGCGACGCATAACATTAACCATGCCATTGAGGTGATTGGCTGGGATGATAATTACTCCGGTGCCAATTTTAAGGTGACACCGCCGGGGGATGGTGCATGGCTGGTGAAGAATTCATGGGGAACGGATTCCTCCAAGGACGGTTTCATCTGGCTGAGCTATTATGATATCGGTGGCGGGGCAGAAGCGGTTGCCTATGCATTTGAACTGGCATCGGTGGAGCAGAATATCTACCAGTATGACGGCTCCGATCTCATGTGGAACACATTGACCCATGGCACCCATGACCTGTATTACTTTGCTGTATATACCGCAGACTGCGAAGAGGGAGAGCAGGAGGTGATAGACAGTGTGGGAGTGGGAGCCGGTGCGGGTGCCTCTTATGAGGTATCGATTCTGCTGGATCCGGTCTTTACAACGTCCGGAGGCAGTACCAATCTGTCCTACACTGCGGAAAAGGGAAACACCAGTTGTCAGACAGCATATGCAGGATACAATGTACAGAAGCTGTCGGAACCGGTAACGGTGAGTGGTCATCAGAGGTTTGCGGTCTGTGTGAAGGCCAAAGCCGGAATGAAGCTATATACGACCTATCAACGTCAGCCTGACTCAAAGGGTGGTGTGGGAAGTGTGGAGTCGGTAGAGGAATCGCAATATTATTATAGCTTTTATCCACAAGAACAGTTACTATCATACAATCGCTCGTTTGCGATCAAGGCATTTACCAATCCCGTAGCGTATAATCCGGTAACCTCCGTGTCCGTTGACCAGACAGCACTCACGCTGAATCTGAACCATGCAGAAAAAATAAGTGCAGAGCTGTCCGCTTCCCTGTCACCGGCGGATGCAGTTCCGGGGGTGGTATGGATGTCCTCGGATGATACGATCGCAACGGTGACGACACTGGGCAATACGGTTACGGTAGAGGGACATCAGGCCGGAAGCTGCACCATCACAGCATGGTCGGCTGATCATTCCAAGTCTGCGACCTGCGAGGTAACGGTGCTCAATCAGGAGTGGAATTATGTGCAATTAAAGGCGGGCTGCACTGTTTTTTCAGGGGATGCTGCGTTGACCTATGGGGCATCTCTGTCGCAATTGACACTTGACAGCAGTGCTGTGTTTGTAGAGAAGGGGACAGATACTGTGGTGTCTGGAACCCTTTCATGGA
>JAFVCQ010000182.1 GCA_017479085.1 Lachnospiraceae bacterium
ATTCCGGGCACGCTTTCGCTTAGCTGCCGACGTAACGGTACTAAATTCGCAGCCAGAGCTGCTCATTAAGGACCGACGTCCGCAGATAGCCCTACATTATGAAACATATACCATATCCGGTAACTGTTCACTGGCTAATCCTTAACTAAATGACATTGGTGAAACATATGGATAATTCGGTTGGGTTATACTAACTACCAATGAAACCGTTCACAGCAAATCGGTATGAATACCAGTTCGTTGCATCCGATGGTGATCCTGTCATATGATTGTAACACCTGAGAATCCCACAGTTGTGTTCCACCGAGGTAAATGATATTGTTTTCCGACAGAGGTGTCAGAAGAAATGTATGTGTGTCTATATTCCACATCAGACCAGCAAACAGTTGTGGCAGTTCCAATTCGCTATCTGTCACGGCGATCGCACCGGATGCGGTGCAGCCGATATAGCTGCTGTCCGGCTGTATCGGATAGATCGTACCCATCCTGTCTCCCGCTGCTGCCACCAGAATCCCTGCCGGCAGCATTCTCTTTGAGGCCCCTGCATTCGGATGAGATGACTCGTTTTCCCGAAGACGTTTCTTCTCAGCTGCCTTCTGTACTGCATCTTTTAGGGCTTTTCCCTCATTGCGTTGTTCCGTCGGTTCCCGATCCGACGTCTCACTCATCCGCACCGTGCGGTCAGCCTTTCGATTCCCCGATGCACAGTGCGGACATCCGGCAAATTTATCTCCATCATAGTAATGACCATAGTTGCATCTTGCTATATTCATACCATGTCCTCCATCAACCAAGTTTAAACACGTTGTCCGTATCCGCAAACCGCAGTTCGTCCCCTTTATTCAGTATGACGATCTTTCCCTTATCCAGATAGCAGGTTTCATTTACAAAAACACCATTTGCAGAGCAGTCATACACATAATACTCCCCAGTTGCTCCATTATATTGAATCCAGCAGTGCCGCCGGCTGATACTCTTTTCATCCAGAACAAAGTCTGCCATTTCATGATTTCTTCCAAACACGATCTTTTCATTTGGTCGAATTCTGATAACGACACCGGTAAATTTACCTGCAATTCCCACGACCGCACCATTCCCGCTGTCGTTTTCTATGAGACTTCTCCTTCCATATACCGCCAGTTTTCCACCTTTATCCCGTTGGAACAGACCTTTATCCCGAAGCCTCTCATAGTAAGCACGACTCACAGGTATCCTTTCACCCTGCACGATCAGATAGGATCTGGTCATTTTCTCGATTCTTCTTCTGTTGACCAGAAAAGACTGATGACAGCGCAGAAAATCCATTTCCAAAACCTGCTCCTGCACCTCATTCAGCTTCCCATAAAACCGCACAATCCCATCCAATAAATGAGCCTCTACCACCCGGACATCACTGGTAAAGTATACTACTTTATCCAGCCACAGTTTCCGCATCCCTCCGGACGTGTATATGTCCAGACTTCCTCCTATCCCTTCCCACTCATCCACATATTGATTCAGCACACTTTTAAGTGCAGCTTTTCCGTCCGATTTCAACAGACAGGCATATGCCTTATAAACATATCTTTCATATGCATACTGTTTTAAGGATGTCAGGAAAATAATGTCCACATCCACATTCTGTTCCCTTATATATGCTGCGGTATTCAGCCCGCTCTGTTCTTTCATGGGAATCTCAATCAATAAAAGCTGACTGTCAAACGTACCATCTTCCATAGCGGCAACCACCTCTTCACCACATGCAAAATGTGTGATGGTAAGCTCCGTCCGTCTGAATAATGCTTCATCAATCCAGTTATGGAGCTGCTCAGCCTGCTCCGGATCATTCTCACAAATTCCAATTCTCAACATCTTGTATCTCCCTATTGCACCGTGCGCTACAAAAGCAGAATACGGATTCCGTCCGTCCCGATCACCAGCACAGTTCCCGATTCCAATTGTGTCCGCTCGCCCTTTGGAAGACGTTCGGCATCCATTGCAAAGGTTCCGTTTTCCGAGACATCTGTCACGTCATAGAAACCGGTTTCTCTGTTGTACGCAATAATGCAATGCCTGCGGCTCACCCATGGCGCCTCCAGAATCAATTGACACACATTTACATCCCTTCCGATCACAAGCTCTTCCCCCGGTTGTAAAACCAGAACCGCATCCTTATATGTTCCATTTAAGACATGGACGGCACCTGTCAGGTATCTCGTTTCTTTCTGCTTCATCTTGCTCCTTTCCTGATCTTGCTGTCTGCACTTCGATACAGCTCGCCTTTTACTTTTTTACATGCCCTGACCTTGTAATAATACCGCTTGCCCTTCTTTGCCTTTTTATCCCTGTAAAGACATGTATTCTTTCCTTTGACCGTTGCAATCTTTTTATATTTTCCCTTCACTGATGCCGCACGATATATCTCATATCGGTCGCAGGCACTTACCTTTGTCCATTGCACCATCAGCGCATTGTTCTCTCCTTTTACCCGCAGGATCTTCGGGGCCTGCGGCACAATCTGAAAATTCTTTGTCAGAGTTCCGGTATAATTTCCGCTGAAGGTATAGACAATACCTGCTGTTCCAATCTTGACATTATTTTTATATTTATAGGTATAGTCCGTTCCCTGCTTCGGCTCCAGATAAATTGTTTCTCCGTTTACTGTAACAGGAATTCGAAATGCTGTCATCAGTCGCACGGCCTTTTTGGTGTAAGGGGTCTTGTAAATGGTTCCGTCTTTTCCCTTTAACTCTTTTGACAGACCAGATACGTCAAACGGTCTGATGGTAAATGGAAGCGTTCTGCTTCCATTGTAGCTGCCAATCCCAACGATGGTCACGGATGCCTTACCCGCATTGATGTTGTCATGATACAGGATCCTGTAATCCCGATTCAGCTTCAGCACCTCATCATTGTACGATACCTCTACGATCGGAGTAACGGATCGCCCATTGTAGATCTGATCCGGAATCTCTGTTAACACCGCTTTTTCCATTCCATAGGAAGCGATACCCGGTAATACGATCTGTGTACTTTCCACACCGGATCCGCTTCCCAGCTTGGTATCTCCATCACCACCGGACACAATTCCATCATCCGACCTCACATCGGTTTCTGTCATCTCACCAAGCTCTGTGTCCGTTCCGGATTCGTCTCCCGGTTCCGCACCTTCTGTCGCTCCGGTATCCGTTTCCGGTTTCCCATCCACTTCTGTCCCGGTGCCAGCTTCCGGCTTGGTATCTTCTGCCTCCCCGGTGCCAGCTTCCGGTTTTGTAACTTCTGTTTCCCCTGATCCAGCTTCCGGCTTTGCATCCACTCCTGTCCCGGTGCCATCCTCCGGCTTGGTATCTTCTGCTTTCCCTGCGTCAGTCTCCGGCTTTGCATCCACTCCTGTCCCGGTGCTGTCCTCCGGCTTGGTATCTTCTGCTTTCCCTGCATCAGTTTCCGGTTTTGCATCCACTCCTGTCCCGGTGCTATCCTCCGGCTTGGTATCTTCTGCTTTCCCTGCATCAGTTTCCGGTTTTGCATCCACTCCTGTTCCGGTGCTGTCCTCCGGCTTGGTATCTCCTGCTTTCCCTGCGTCAGTTTCCGGCTTTGCACCTTCTTCTGTCCCGGTGTCGTCTCCGGGTTCTGTGTTTCCTGTGTCTGCGTTTTCTTCATCTGATTTGTCTTTTTCATCCGTCCCGGTTGCTTCCTCCGGATTCGGTTTTTCTTCCTCCGTTTGTGTTTCCGTTCCGGCTCCGCTCTCTGATTCTTCTCCCTGATTTGTGCTCTCCTCCGTATTGCCTTCATCTCCTGCTTTCCGGACATCGTCCAACTCCTGACTGCGATCGGACTCCATATCCGTCGAATCGATCCTCCCTGCATGACGATATACCCCGGTGTCATCCTGTTTCACATACATTGCCGGACGCATCCCTTTGCCGATCGATACAGGACTTCCATTGGTATCTACATTTCCGTCTTCCTGCACAGCCATCATATATCCAAAATAACGTCCCTGTGTCCCAAGCCACCAGGCACAGACATTGCAAGCTGCTCCCTCTCCACCGGATAACACACCCTTTGCGCGTGCATACGTACTGCTCAGGCAGAGTCTCGCCTCATCCTTTAATGCAGCGGATCTGCCAAAGCCATATTGTTCTGCAAGCTCTGTGCCATACACATCCGAATCCGACAGAAGAAATGCGTTACACAGTATCAACGCCTGTTCCTCCTGCGAAAAAGCAGTATCCACAAACCGTTCCAATGCAGACGTCCCGGCATCCAAAACACGATCTGCCAATATGAGTACCTTATCGTCATATGTCCGCAACACTCTCCACCGAATCGGCTCATATTGAAAATAACGGTATGCGGCGCTGCCTGCTCCGGCAATCCGATGATACCTGACTCCATCCCATGTCAGATTCCCTTCCGCATCCCAGTCTGTAGCGCTGGCAAGTGTGGTATAGATCTCCTGCTCCGATGTCACCTCGGACTGAGGGTAAGAGCCAAACTGTATGGTATCCCAAATTACCTTCTGCCCTGCTTGCAGACTAGAATCTTCTTCTACCACCGGATTGTGTAGTGCAGAAGAGGCTTCGGAAGAAGTATGATCCTCATCCTGTGTGCTGCCCTGCTCCGTATCTTCTCCATTGTTCGTATCCGTTTCGTTTCCGCCTGTTTCATTTTCACTTCCGTTGGTTTCGCTTCCGTTTCCGCCTGTCTCAGTTCCGCTTCCTCCGCTTTCACTTCCGTTTCCGCCTGTCTCAGTTCCGCTTCCTCCGCTTTCACTTCCGCTTCCGCCTGTCTCAGTTCCACTTCCTCCGTTTTCACTTCCGCTTCCGCCTGTCTCAGTTCCACTTCCTCCGCTTTCACTTCCGCCTGTCTCGGTTTCACTTCCTCCGCTTTCACTTCCACCTGCCTCGGTTCCACTTCCTCCGCTCTCGCTTCCGCCTGTCTCGGTTTCACTTCCTCCGCTTTCACTTCCGCTTCCACCTGCCTCGGTTCCACTTCCTCCGCTCTCGCTTCCGCCTGCCTCGGTTCCACTTCCTCCGCTCTCGCTTCCGCTTCCACCTGCCTCGGTTCCGCTTCCGCCACTTTCACTTTCATTTCTACCGGTTCCACTGCCACCAGTTCCATCGTCTGTGCTTCTTCTCTCTTCTGATTCCGTTCCATCAGAACATACGATTCCTGCATATGTATATGTGTCCGTGTTTGATAAATCCAATGTCAAAGCCGGTCTTACCCCGCCACTCTCAATATTACTGGTATAATCGCCGCCTGTGCTGATAGCTCCATATTTATTGACATATGTAATATACTCCTTGGACATCCCGGGTGAACGCAGCTTCCACTGAAGCATTCCACCATTTGCCCTTACATACATACTGCGCGAAGCGATACGTGCCGGATCGTTCGTATCATCCCTGAAGGCAAACCCATAAGACTGTGCCTTATTCGTATAATACACATCGGATTCCGATAAGAAAAACAGCTTATCCGTTGTATCACCACACCCGGCTGTATCATGAAAGAGACTCTTATCATTCTTTAATTTCGTACTTAGGATTGCCGCCTGTTCTTTCGATGAGAATACGTGATCTATAAAATTATCTCCCCGGTAATCCGTCCCACAATCATTTGCTGCTCCATCATATCCATTTAGCCAACTGCGGATGGTCGCCCTTTCCCATGTAGTTCCCCCGCTATGATAGACCTCATGATATTTTTTGATATCCAGAACCACATCGGATAGCAGCAATGCCCGATTCCCGTTTACCTCCAGCACTCTCCATTTGACCGGCTGATACTGGAAATAATGATACGTCGTGTCATCCCCCCAACGATATACAGAGGTAGACTCCACACTGTATACCCTGTCCGACTTTACCATTCTCCGGTATCTCACCCCGTCGATCACCGTGTCTCCATTGGTATCCCACTCTGTCGCATTGTTCAGTTTTTCATACAGAACATCCGAGACCACAAGATCCTTCTCTCCGCAATATGTCCGATACCATGCACTCTGTTCCATCTCGGTCGAAATAACCTCCGCCTGTGGATAGGTCCCAAACCAGACACAGTCCCATGTGACCTTTTGCGCCCCATTCTGATCTTTTTCCCGGGATGGATTCTCCACCACCCTATCTGCTGTGTCATCCGGATCTGTCGTTCTGTATTCTTCGTAATCCTGTCCGTATCCTGAAACAAATGCATTGTCCGGTATATTCTCCTGCGCCGCATCCAATACCGGTATGATCTTAAATTGCTTCGTCGCCACTCCGGTCCGATAGGTATACGTGATCTCTTCGCTGACTCCATCCCATACAATACAGTCATCCTGCAGTGTACCACCCAAAATTGCTTCGACTTGTGCCGGATCAAAATCCAAGAGGTTAGAAAAATAGATTTTCCGATTTGTGCCGGTCTTCATCGATCCGGGACAGCATCTGAGCGCAATCCCGTCTGTGGACGTACTCACCGAACCCTGAAGATTCAGCGCAGCGATCCGGCAGGCAAAAATATTCAGCTCTGCCTTTGCACCCTTCCTCAGCTTGATTCTTCTGAGACTGCCGTAAATACATTCCACTTTATTGGAGGTCTCACTACAAGCAGACAGATCCACCTCTGTCAGGGGTGTTTCCGAACAGGTGAGAGAACACAATTCTGTATTTTTTTTCAAATCTAATTCAGCGATTGGATTCTTTGACACATACAAATATTTTAAATGTTTATTATGGCTGACATCTAACGATGTCAACTCATTGGAGGTGACCTTCAGGATCTGCAGTTGGGCACAGTCACTGACGTCAAGTGTTCTCAACCCGGCATTCGTAATCTCTATCGTCTCCAGCTTTTCCGTATTTTTCAAGTTTACCTCTGTCACTTTACATTCCTTTAGGTATAAGGATTGCAGTTCCGTCAGATTGGAACAATCCAGCTTGCCTATATGGCACGCTGAAAATTGAATCGAGGTCAATTTTGTATTGTGACTGAGATCAACCTTCTCTACATAACCGGAAGCGGTTACTCTTTCCAGATTCGGAAAATATTCAATTCCCTGTGCATCCTTGACCAGATACAGACTGATTGTTGTTACCGCCTCCCGTTCCTCCTGACTCAGACGTCCATCCTTATTCGTATCGTATTCTGACACTGTACTCCGGAAATACGAGTCAGGAAAGGCATCTTTTCCAATCACAATTCCCTCATCGGCATGCACCTCCTGCATCCCTGTTGGCAGACATAGAAAACCTGCAAATACTGCCAGCATACAAATCCTCTTCTTACTGTTCCAAAACATCTCTTTTCCTCCCTCGTGTAATATATAACCGCATCCATCGTTCTACCTTCCAGCCGGATCATCTCTCAATCCTCAATCACAATGACCTCCTGTGTATTTTCCGTGGTCTTTTTCTCCGCTTTCTTTTCTATATTCTTCTCTGTTGTCTTTTCCGTTGTCCGTTTTTCAGTCGTCTGCTTTTCCGTCGTCTGCTTCCTCTGTGTTGTGCGATATTCCTGTCGCTGTGCGGTCGTTTGCTGACGGGTTGCTGCGGTCGTCCCCTGCTCTGTGTCATCTGTCACCGGCAGCTCTGTGTCTTCCCTCTTTGATTCGGCTGCCATATCTTCTGTGTCTTCGACTGCCACATGCGTTCCTTCCTCCGTCATCCTCTCTGCGGTATCGGATTCCGGTTTCTTCGTAACCACCACCTCGACAACCATACCATCCTCCACAGTTTCCCCGCAGGAAATACTCTGGCGGATAATCACCTCTCCATCCGCATCATTCAGACTGTATGCCGTCTCCTTCACCTCGACACCCAATGTCTGCATTTTCTGCTCTGCCTGTCGGAACGACAAACCTGTCAGATCCGGCATCGTGTTATCCCCGGTCTCCGGATAGTCCATTTGCAGCCGGACACCCCGATACCATTCCATCGCAACCAGCACAAGCATTACTGCCAATGACACGCCTCCCATTCCAAACCCTGCCCGCACAGCAAGACGCAGCCATCGCTTCTCCTTCTTATGTTGCTGCCGGCTTCCGGCTGCGGCCTGCCCCACCCGCATACTGTCCGAATATTCCGTCACAATATAGGCCGTACCATTCTCCTCAAAGGTGTCATAGATCCGGACGTTACCGGTCTCCTCCCTATATCTTGCAAGCTGTTCTGCCTCATCAATAAACTGTCCCATCCCTTGCAGAAATGATTCCCTGCTGCCATCCTGTCTCCAATAGATCTCCTTTTCTCCCTCTGTCCTCTCAGACAACTGTATCGGAAAATATTCCCTGACCGCAATCTTCTTTGCCAGAACCTGATCCCATCCGATGTAAATGATCTGTTTTGCATTGTACCGCAATGACTTTCCCACCACATATCGCTTCTGTAATACCGTTCCCGGCATCAAATGATATGGTTCTGCCGCCTGTACCGCCCTTCCACCGCCACAATGCGGGCATCGGTTCTGCTTTTCATTATATTCCTCCATACAGCTCATACATCGCAGCATTGCCATTCTCTGTTCCCTCCATCCCGTATATCAGTCTCATCGCAAAGGCTCCACGATACTATCCAGAGCAGACAAGCTCTCCCTCTGCTCCCAGCGTTGTCTGCGGTCAGCCACGCTGTTTACGGAACAGGCCCGGCTCTCCTCCACCGCCGTGTGCTGCCCGTGCAGCCGCATCTGCCCCTGCTCCGATAACAGATATTGCAGATAGCTGACAGCGGCATTGTGCTCTGCCCTCCTGCATTCCCTGTTCACACTGAAGGTTGTGGTAAATACAAGGTGCTCGATCGAATCCTTCATCGGCGCGATTCTTACCAATCCCGTGATCTGTTCCCTCGGCTGAGCAAAGCTTCCATAGACCGCCTCCTCTATGCAGTCATACTCCGTAAGCTCTGCACACAGATATGGCAGCTCTCCCTCTACAAACCTTGTAAGCTTCGTCTGATCGTCCTGTTTCCCTGTATACCACTGGTCATCCGACCATTCTGTCCATTCCGTTTCCCCCTCCTGCCCTGACTGCAGACTGTATATAACCGGCAGGTCGAATCCAATCGGAATCCGATTCCCGTCTGTGATATACTGTGTGTATGTATTCAGAAAATAGTATTCCCTGTGTCTGTCTAACTGCTTCACCCACTGTGTCAGATTCTCTGCATGCGAAAGCACCGAAGCATCCAATCCGGTACTGTCAAACACATCCGGTGCCGCTCCATCTGAAAATGCATTCCTCAGACGCTCCGCATAGACCTCTTCCTCTTCCACATGAAAATGCAGCACAATCCGGTTCTTCTGTCCCCCGACAAAATCCCGACCGGCTTCCTGATAATACTCCTGCACATTCTGTACCGTCTCTCCTTCCTTTGCACAGATCCAGACGTCCAGATCGATCGGTTCATTGTTCTCCTGTCTCAAGTGCACATATGTAACCAACAGGATTCCAAACAGCAACGCCATTCCTCCCGCCACTTTACAGAGGAAATGCCGGTGACGCCTCTCTTTTTTCTCTGCGGGAGACATCGGAATTGGTACCACCTTCCTCTCCAACAGCGCATCCACCAGTTCCTCCATTCTGCCGAAGCGGTCACGTATCTCCAATGCCATCGCCTTCAGAATCACCGAATCGATATAAGCCGGCACTTCCGCATTGTACGCACTCGGTCTTAACAGGGTATCCTCCTGTTCCCTGTCCGTGGCTTCCTCCGGAACACACCCTGTGACTGCACGGTAAAAGGTCGCACCAAACGCATAAATATCGGTCCATGTCCCCTGCTTTCCATCCGGCCGGTACTGCTCCGGCGGCGCATAGCCGGGCTTCACCAGAATATCCCTGCTGCCCACAATCTGTGCCCTTCCTGCCAGACCAAAATCGATCAGCTTGATCTTGCCATCTGTACAGAGAAAGATATTATCCGGACTCACATCCCGATGCAGAATCCCCTCCCCGTGAAGCACCTGCAATGCCTGCGCCACAGCAAGCATGATCTCCTTCGCATACAGAATCGCAATCCTGCCATCATTCGCCTCCAGAAAATATTTCATGGATACTCCGTCTAAATATTCCATGACAATGTAGCCGGTATGATTCTCCCGAAAAAAATGATACACCTTCACAATGTTCGGATGTGAAGAAAACTTCGCAATATTGCGCGCCTCCTCCAGAAAATGCTCCAATTCCGTATGAAATACAGCCTTGTGCTCATCCGAACACGTGCCAAGCTGCGTCCCCTCTCTGTCACGCTCTACCAAATCAACCGGACAGTATTCCTTGATTGCCACGATCACATTCAGCTTCGTGTCATATGCCTTATAGGTGATTCCAAAACCACCTGAACCCAGCACGATACCGATCCAGTAGCGTTCCTGCAGCATGATTCCCGGTTCCAACTGCCGTGCTTTTGTCTCATGTGTCGACACAACATATCCGCAATGCGGGCACACTTCATATTCATCCGTAAATTCTTTCATACAACGATAGCATCTCATCTGTCTCTTATCCCCATATAAAGTAAACAACTATGGTAATATATGTCACAACTATCTTTATATTATATTTTTTCTGACATTTTTTCAACCATAAAAATAAATGGACATTATATTAAACGAACGGAAATTCCATATCCGGACACCGACTGTCTGAAATCAAACTTCATATTTTCTCAATTCATTCTACCATAGGATGGCACGCACGACAAGCACTCTTGCTTTTATTTTGTGTTTTATTATGACATGTATTATAACAAATAGTTCCTCAGTCACAATTCCGGACAGGATATCCAATTCTGAACGAAAGTTCAAAAAATATTTTTTGTAAAATGTATTGAATTAGAATAATAATAATGTTATACTTTAGGAGAAAAGGAAAGCACCCACTCCAAAGTGGATGCTCCCGAAAGTGGTTTTTAGCTCTTTTTCAAGAGCCGCCTCTCCCGTTTGCAGACAGGAGAGGCATTTTTATTTGTGCTTATTATTTCTCTTTTGGAGAAAGTTCAGCAACGCAATTAACAGCGAACCAAATGCGATCAGTGTATCAATCACACCCAGAACAACCATAAAGGTTTCAAAGACCGTCATACACGCCACCTCCCTTCCTATGTATTCCAGCTTTCACTGGTCAATTGGCTCGGGAGGCTA
>JAFVCQ010000183.1 GCA_017479085.1 Lachnospiraceae bacterium
ATTCCGGGCACGCTTTCGCTTAGCTGCCGACGTAACGGTACTAAATTCGCAGCCAGAGCTGCTCATTAAGGACCGACGTCCGCAGATAGCCCTACATTATGAAACATATACCATATCCGGTAACTGTTCACTGGCTAATCCATAACTAAATGACATTGCCACTATGCGAGAAATTGTGTCATGTTCTTTATTTCATACACGATATTGTGTTTTTATCATTTACAAGAGAAGAGCCGGGTGGTATAATGGATATATTTTCAGCCAATGATATAAGGACAATACGATCCGTTCAGATTATGATGAAGGAGTAAGATTTTATGAAAGTAATTAAACGCGATGGCACAACCGTTTCCTATGACCGGAATAAGATCAAACGCGCCATTCAAAAAGCCAATACAGAGGTGGAGCCTGCGGAGAAGGTTTCAGAGGATACGATTGAATATATCATTTCCTGTATTGAGACGAAGAACCGTTCCAGAATGTTGGTGGAAGACATTCAGGACATTATCGAACAAAAGCTCATGGATGAAAAGAAATTTGTACTTGCCAAGACCTACATCATCTACCGCTATACCAGAGAGCTGGTAAGAAAAGCCAACACCACAGATGATTCTATATTAAGCCTGATCAAGAACCGCAATAAGGATGTGATGGAGGAGAATTCCAATAAGAATGCGACGGTGGCCTCCACCCAGCGCGATCTGATCGCCGGAGAGGTGTCCAAGGATCTGACCAGACGTATCCTGCTGCCGGAGAAGATCTCCAAAGCACATGAGGATGGTGTTCTGCATTTCCATGATGCCGATTATTTCCTGCAGCCGATCTTCAACTGCTGTCTGATCAATATCGGAGACATGCTGGATCATGGCACCGTTATGAATGGCAAGCTCATCGAGAGTCCCAAGAGCTTTCAGGTTGCCTGCACGGTTATGACACAGGTCATCGCCGCCGTTGCCAGCAGCCAGTATGGCGGACAATCTGTGGATGTGCGGCATCTCGGAAAATACCTGCGTAAATCCTACCACAAATTCAAGACCAGGATGATGGCAGAATATGGCGATACGATACCTGCGGATACGATTGAGCAGATGGTACAGGAACGTCTGAATGACGAGCTCCGCTCCGGTGTGCAGACCATCCAATACCAGATCAACACCCTGATGACAACAAACGGACAATCCCCGTTTGTCACTCTGTTCCTTAATTTAGACAAGGAAGATGAATATCTGAAAGAGAATGCCATGATCGTGGAGGAGATCCTGCGCCAGCGTCTGGAGGGAATCAAGAATGAGATGGGAGTCTATATCACTCCGGCCTTTCCGAAGCTGATCTATGTCCTGGATGAGCACAACTGTCTAAAGGGCGGTGAATATGACTATATCACGGAGCTTGCCGTGAAATGCTCTGCCAAACGTCTATATCCTGACTATATTTCTGCCAAGAAGATGCGGGAGAATTACGAGGGCAATGTATTTTCCTGTATGGGGTGCCGGAGCTTTCTGACCCCGTGGAAGGACAGCGATGGCAACTATAAGTTTGAGGGACGCTTCAATCAGGGCGTGGTCAGTCTGAACCTCCCACAGATTGGCATCCTCGCAGACAAGGATGAGGAAACGTTCTGGAATCTGTTAGAGGAACGGTTAGAGCTTTGCTATGAGGCTTTGATGTGCCGGCACAACGCACTGCTCGGAGTCACCTCAGACGTGAGTCCGGTTCACTGGCAATATGGTGCCATTGCCAGACTGCCAAAGGGAGAGCCCATCGACCAGCTCCTAATGGATGGCTACTCCACCATTTCACTCGGATACATCGGCCTGTACGAATTGACGAAACTCATGAAGGGATGCAGTCATACGGAACCAACCGGACAGGATTTTGCCCTGCGTGTCATGAACCGGCTCCGGGCAGCAACCGATCAATGGAAAGCCGAGACCGGAATCGGCTTTGGTCTGTATGGGAGTCCGGCCGAATCCCTCTGCTACCGTTTTGCCCGAATCGATCTGGAACGCTTCGGCAGCATTCCGGATATCACCGACAAGGGGTATTATACGAACTCCTATCATGTGGATGTGCGGGAGGAGATTGATGCATTCAGCAAATTCCGCTTTGAGAGCCAGTTCCAGAAGATCTCTTCCGGCGGTGCGATCTCCTATGTGGAGATTCCCAATATGCGCAACAACCTGGATGCCTTAGCGGAGCTTGTACGCTTTATCTATGACAACATCCAATATGCAGAGTTCAATACCAAGTCCGATTACTGCCATATATGCGGCTTTGACGGTGAGATTCTGATCAATGATGACAATGAATGGGAATGCCCACAATGCGGCAATAAGGATCATGCAAAAATGAATGTAACCCGTCGCACCTGTGGATATCTCGGTGAGAATTTCTGGAATGTCGGCAAGACAAAGGAGATCAAATCGCGCGTTCTTCACATCTGAGCGGAGGTACTATAATGAACTATGCAACAATCAAAAAACATGATATCGCAAACGGCCCCGGCGTACGCGTGAGTCTGTTTGTAAGCGGTTGTACCCATCACTGTCCGGGATGCTTTAACTCGGAGGCCTGGGATTTTCACTATGGCAAACCCTTTGACAGCGATGTCATCAATGAAATTCTGGAGGCCCTTCAGCCTCCCTATATTCATGGGTTTTCCCTGCTCGGAGGAGAACCCTTTGAATATGAAAACCAGCTTGCGGTTCTCCCCTTGTTACAGGAGATCCGACAGCGTTTTCCTGCAAAGAACATCTGGTGCTATACCGGATACGATTTCGAGCAGGACCTATTGAACGATATGGCAAAGAAATGGCCCGAAACCTATGATCTGCTGTCCTGTATTGATATTCTGGTGGACGGCCGGTTCATAGAGGATAAGAAGGATCCCTCCCTGCGTTTCCGGGGATCTTCCAACCAGCGGATCATTCTGGTCAGGGAATCCTTACAGGAGAATCGAATTGTTCTATGGGACGATACCAAAGAGTTTTCCATATACTAGACAGAAAGGAAGATCATATGCTGACAGCAAATATACCAATCAAAAAATTAGACCCGAATGCCACGATACCCACCTATGGCTCTGCGTATGCCGCAGGCGCGGATTTGTATGCCTGCATCCCCGATGCTGTAACCTTTGCTCCCGGGGAAACCAAGTTCATTCATACCGGATTGGCAATGGAGCTCCCGGTGGGATATGCCGGACTGATTTATGCCAGAAGTGGACTGGCCTCCAAAAAAGGACTGGCTCCTGCCAACAAAGTCGGAGTTGTGGATTCGGACTACCGGGGCGAGCTTCTGGTCGCCCTGCACAATCACAGTACGGAACCCGTAACCATTGAACCACAGGAGCGGATTGCACAATTGATTATCACACCATATCTTACTGCACAATTTGAGATAACCGAAGAATTAAGTGATACAGTTCGAGGGGAAGGCGGCTTTGGTTCTACCGGACGGAGTTGATAGTGAGATACTGATATCCCTGCATTGTGAAACATATACCATATCCGGTAGCTGTTCACTGGCTAATCCTTAACTAAATGACATTGCCATTATATCTTCCCACAATACAGCTCTTCTTGCAGAAGCATATGCCATAGGACTTCACCCCCATGTATCCGTCATCAAGGACTCCCTCTTCGTACTTCTTTGTCCTGATCTGC
>JAFVCQ010000184.1 GCA_017479085.1 Lachnospiraceae bacterium
CGGAAATATCATCCGCAACTGATTTTCCGGTTGCAGCAGAATTGGATCCGGACACCCCGGAGGAAGACATGTCTTCGAACAAACCGGAGCAGGAGGGAACTGTTCTGTCCGATACAGCAACACAGGCAGACTATAAGGTGATATCCCGTAATGGGGAAGAGCCGGCAGTGGAATACAAAAGCAGCACATCCTCCGGAAAGAAGACCATAACCGTTCCGGCAACGGTCACGGTTGGCGGAGTGACCTATGAGGTGACGAAAATCGCAGACGGTGCTTTCCGGAATAACAAGACCATTACAAAGGTCACGATCGGAAAGAACGTGGAGACGGTGGGCTCCAATGCGTTTGCGGGCTGTAAGAAGCTGAAGACAGTGAAGATAGGCAATCATGTCACCGAAGTGGAAAAGGGAGCCTTTCAAAACTGCTCCAGTCTCAAAACCGTCACGATGGGCTCCAATGTGGAACGTATTAGTGAGAATGCATTTGCCAAATGTACACAGCTTACGAAGCTCACACTTCCGGCAACACTGGCGGAGTTGGGGAAGAATGTCTTTCATGGGTGCACAAGGCTAAAGACCATTCGGGTCAACACGAAGAAGCTGAGCACAAAAAATGTGAGTAACAAAGCGTTTAACGGTGTCAGCAGTAAAACCGTCATCAAGGTTCCAAAGACCAAAAAGAAAGAATACACTACATTGTTCCGGAAGAAGGGATTGTCCAAAAAGGTCAAAATTCAATAACAGGGAGAGGAGATTATTTATGAACTTATTTGACATTATAGGGCCGGTTATGGTTGGGCCTTCCAGTTCACATACGGCAGGTGCAGTGAAGATAGGATATGTTGCAAGAAAATTGATGTCACAGCCCGTCTGTCGGGCAGAGATCCTTCTTTACGGTTCGTTTCTGGCAACGGGAAAGGGACATGGGACACCATATGCGATTGTGGCCGGATTATTGGGAATGAAACCGGATGATTCGAGAATTCCGGACAGCTTTCGGATCGCGGAGGAATCGGGAATGGAGCTGGTCTTTGGAGAGGCGGCTCTGGCAGATGGTCATCCGAACTCTGTGCAATTAAAATTAACCGGAAGGAGTGGCAGACAATTGGAGATCGTGGGACAATCTCTTGGCGGTTCGGTCATCAATATCGCAAGTATTGACGGGTTGGATGCCAATTTCTCAGGAGACTATCCAACCCTGATCGTGCACAATCTGGATCAGCCGGGGCATGTGGCAGAGGTTACCAGTATGCTGGCTCACAAATCCGTCAATATTGCCGCCATGCAGTTATACCGGGCAGGGCGTGGAGGAAATGCGGTCATGGTGATTGAGTGTGATCAGGAGATACCTGTGGATTCCATAAAATGGCTGGAGCATCTGGAGGGTGTGGAAAAAGTGACATATTACAGTCTGAAGGAAGACGAAGAAATGGAGGATAGGTGATGGGGTTTGCAAAGCTGAGTGAGATTGTATCGATTGCAGAGAAGGAAGAGCTTCCATTCTGGGAAGTCGTTTTGAGGGCAGACTGTCAGGAACGCAATGTGACACAGACGGAATCCAAGAGTATGATGAGGGAAATGCTGGATGCTATGCGGCAGGCGGATTCGCGTTATAATCCGGAGCTACGTTCTGCCAGTGGGATGGCTGGTGGAGATGGAGCGAAGCTGGAGGCTTTTCGCCATAAGGAGAATCGGCTGATTGGCGATTTTCTAACAGAAGTGATGGAAAAGGCGGTAAAGATGGGGGAGTCCAATGCGTGTATGCGTCGCATTGTCGCAATGCCAACAGCGGGTTCCTGTGGTGTGATACCGGCTGTGTTATTGACGTATGAACAACAAAAGGATGCACCGGAGGACCGAATCGTAGAGGCATTATATGTGGCCGGAGGAATCGGCGAAGTGATTGCTGCGAGTGCAAGTATATCCGGGGCGGAAGGGGGATGTCAGGCAGAGATCGGTTCTGCCAGTGCGATGGCAGCGGGTGCGGTCACCTATCTGGAGGGGGGCAGCAATGAAGAGATCGTACATGCCAGTGCCCTTGCGCTAAAAAATATGCTGGGACTGACCTGTGATCCCGTAGCCGGACTGGTAGAGGTTCCATGTATCAAACGCAATGTCTCGGGTGCAGTCAATGCGGTGGTATCCTCTCAAATGGCCATAGCAGGGATTCGAAGCGCGATTGATCCGGATGAGGTGATTGATTCCATGAGGCGGATTGGAAAACAGATGCCGTCCTGTCTGAAGGAAACCGGACAGGAGGGATTGGCGCTGACACAGACGGCACAACAGATTGCAGCGCATTTAAAAGAAAATTAGGGGAGTTCCATCGCCAAAGGAGGATACATGAAGTACAGTGTTTTGATTATTGATGATGAGCGGGAGCTTGCCGAGTCTACTGCAGAGTATTTTAATCTTTTTGACGTGACGGCATGCTGTGTGTTTACGGCAGAGGACGGACTCCGCTTTTTTGAAGAAAATGAGACGGATCTGATCCTGTTAGATATCAACCTTCAGGGAGATTCCGGCTTTGCTCTCTGCAGGCGGCTGCGGGAAAGTGTGGATGTTCCGATTCTGTTTATCAGCGCAAGATCAAGCGAGGACGATATGGTTGCGGCACTGAATATTGGTGGAGATGATTATATCTGTAAGCCATATTCCCTGAATGTTCTGTATGCAAAGGTTAAGGCAGTCTTAAAACGGTATGGGGGAAGCAGAACATCCGCCGGGCAGGGAATCTGCATTGAGGATATTGTGATCGATTGCTCCACCGGTATTGTAACAAGAAAGGGACAGGAGGTCAGAATGACGGCGATGGAATATAAGCTGCTGTTTTACATGGCACAGAATCGGGACAGAGTAATCACAAAACAGGAGTTGTTTGACCATGTGTGGGAGGAGCCATTTGTATCGGATGGGACACTCAATGTACATATCCGTCATCTGCGGGAGAAGCTGGAAGCGGATCCGGATAAGCCGAGACGGATTAAAACGATATGGGGTGTGGGCTATATGTTAAACACGGTCTGAATCGCAACACTAGTTAACCTTAATGATTGCCGAAGGCACACCGAAGGCGTCCTTTAGGAAGCATTTAGTTTAACTGCATATATTGCGGCGAAAGATTACAAACGGTAGCTAATTTCGTTCGCGAGTATAAATCAATATGGATGGGTAAGGAGAACAGCATGAAGAAAAAGACAGTCGTCATAGCATGGATCGCGTTCTTTCTATCAGGGGTTTGTATGTTGTCCGCTCTTTTTTCCAATGCGGACCGGTTTGTGAGTCTGGATGTGACAGAGGTAAATGTACTTGTGTCGGAATGCAGGATACATTGGAATGAAATGGTGAACAAAGAGGGGGCATACCGTCAAAGTCCTTACCCCTTTGAATATGCGGTGTTAGACCGGGAGGAACGACTCATGGAATATACGAGAGAACATGGAGCTTCGACCCTTGTGGCAGCTACCGCAGAACGGGATACCATTCGTGAGGTGACGGTGGACGGGGAACGCGTGGGCTGGGTGATCATTTATAATGATATGGACAGGATGCAGGCAGATTTGCGAAGAAGCTGCATTCTTGGTTTTGCGGTGTGTACAGGTATGGTCATGTGTATGGTGCTTGGGTATATGATCTGGATTGACCGTAAGGTGATCCGGCCGTTTGATGCGATGAAGGAGTTTGCAGGCGCCGTGGCACAGGGGAATCTGGATCTGCCCCTGCGGATGGACCGGGGAAATGTGTTTGGTGCTTTTACCGAGAGCTTCGATGTGATGCGTGAAGAGCTTGCACTGGCGAGGCGGCGGGAGGATGAGGCGAACCGGAGCAAACGGGAGCTGGTTGCCCAGTTGTCTCACGATATCAAGACACCGGTCGCTTCCATCAAGGCGATGTCAGAGCTGCTGCTGGTGAAGGCGGAGGATGCAAAACAGGCAGAGAAGCTATCTGCGATTGTGGCGAAAGCCGATCAGATTGACACACTTGTCACCAACCTCTTTTCGGCTGTCATGCAGGAGCTTGACCGGATGGAGATTGAGGTGTCTGAGCAGGACAGCATTGTAGTAGAGCGGCTGATCCGGCAGGCCGACTATATGGAACGGATCGGGGCATTAGAGATTCCGGAATGTCTGATCGTGTGTGACCGGCTCCGGCTTACACAGGTTATCAACAATATCATTTACAATTCCTATAAATATGCGGATACGGATATTCGTGTGGATACAGGCATTGAAAATGGATATCTCACCTTGCATTTTACCGATGCAGGCGGCGGGGTGGCGCAGGAAGAGCTTTTCGTCATCACGGAACCGTATCAACGGGGAGCCAATGCATCCGGAAAACAGGGGTCAGGGCTTGGGTTGTACATCTCCAAAAGCCTGATGGAGAAGATGCAGGGCAGACTGGTATGTCGGAATGTGGATGGAGGGCTCTGTGTCACGATCTATATCAGACTGGCATGAGAAATGAGGAAGGGTCTCGCTTGTTTAAGAATTCCTTAAGGATTTGATAAAGACAGTTAAGATTCTTTTGGTTAGAATAAGAATTACAAATCACTAAGTCATTATCAAAGGGAGGAAGGATTCGATGAAAAAAACGAAAAAATGGAAGAAGCTGCTTAGCATGATGGTCGCTGTTTGTATGTTTGCCCTGGGGGTATGTCCGGTAAAGACACAGGTGCATGCTGCATATGCAACGCCCAGACTGATGGTGACCGGGTACGACATTGATGAGGAAGCGGTGTATGCCGGTGAGGAATTCAACATGGTCATTCATTTAAAGAATGAATCCACATCCACAGCGCTGTTTAATGTGAAGCTGAAGCTTTCCACAGAGGGGAATGAGATCATCACGGTGTCCGGATCGGATTCGATCTATATTGACCGCATGGATGCTGCGGGGGAGATGGATGTTGCGGTCGCACTGAAGGCAGACAGCAGTCTGGAGCAGAAGGCATACTCGATGAATGTGTCATACACCTATGAGGATAAAAACCGGATCACCTATGAGGATTCTGCCGTGCTTGCAGTTTTGGTCAAGCAGAAACAGCTCGTATCTGTTTCAGAGAAGAAGACCTCGAGAGACTCCGTTCTGGTGGATGGCAAATCAAACCTTTCCTTCAAGATCAATAATCTTGGAAAAGACAAGCTCTATAATGTCAGTGTGAGCCTGACAGGGGATACGATTGAGGAGACCTCGCTGTATGTCGGAACGATCAATGTGGGAGAGAGCGGCACGGTAGATCTTTCCGTTACCGGCAAGCAAGTGGGAAACGGTGCAGTCACGGCGGATATCTCTTATGAGGATGCAGATGGAACACAGAGCAGCCGGAAGGAGGAGTTTGCATTTTCCGTCACAGAGCCGGTGGTTATGGACTATGAAGGGGAAGCCGGTACGGGAGGACTGCCATTCGTTGCAGTCGGTGCAGTCGTTGTCATTATCGTGATCGTGGTCATTATCCGCGCTAAGAAGAAGAGGGACGAAGCCTATGCCTGAAAAGAGTATGATCAAAACCGAAAAGCTGTGCAAGAGCTTCTCTGTCGGAGGAGTACAGCAGCATATTATCAAGAATCTGGATCTGGATATCTATGAGGGGGATTTTACGGTCATCATGGGTTCCTCCGGAGCCGGAAAGTCCACGCTTTTGTATGCACTGTCCGGTATGGATCGGGCAAGTCTGGGAAGAATTCTGTTTTGTGATAAGGATATCACGCATTTTACCAGTGACCAGCTCGCTATTTTTAGAAGAAGACATTGTGGGTTTGTGTTCCAGCAGATCCATCTGATCGAGACGATGAGCGTGATGGACAACGTGTTAAGCGCAGGAATGCTGACCGGACAGAATAAGAAGAGATTAGTGCAAAATGCAAAGCAGTTGTTTGAGCAGGTCGGTATCCATGAGACCTTGTGGAGAAAATTTCCGAATCAGTTATCCGGTGGCGAGGCACAGCGGGCGGGAATCGTGCGGGCACTGATCAATTCGCCCGACATGGTATTTGCCGACGAACCGACAGGGGCATTAAACAGTGCCAGCAGCGATGCGGTGTTGAATGTCCTCACGCAGGTCAACCGATCCGGACAGTCCATTGTCATGGTGACACATGATATGAAGTCCGCCAGACGGGGCAACCGGATCATTTACTTAAAGGATGGAAGCATCTGCGGAGAATGTGATCTCGGGTCGTATGTGAGCGGTGACCGGGAACGACATGAGAAGCTGCAGGACTTTCTCCATCGCATGGGATGGTAGATACTATGAGAATCTGACAGGATCCGTACCGAAGGGCGTATCCCTCTGCCATGTAGTGCGCAGGGTATGGATCCCAAACTGGAATATGAGGGGTGACCGGAATGATAATAAGATTAGTGAAATCCAATATTCGCAATGACTTTGGACAGATCATCAGTTATTTTCTGATTTTGATTCTCTCTGTCTGGATGCTGCACACCGGACTGATGATCCTGTTCGGTTATGGCAGACTGTACGCAGAGAAACAGGTGGAGTTGAATGGCTCGGATCTTGTGATACGCACATTGTCGGACAGTGCGCAGGAGATGGCACAGCTTTTACGTGCAGATACGTCGATCCGGGATTATGAGAGATATGAGATCGTGAACAAGGAGGTGACATATCGGCCGGATGGATATGAGGAAGGATCGAAGAATGGGTATGCCGAGAGGGAGCTTAACGTGCTCTTTGAGCCGTATGGGGAATGGGGAGAGATCGAGGCACCGGGATTTGTGGAGCAGTCCGCAGAGGAATACGACAATCCGATCTACCTGTCCTTGTATGAGAAGACCAATCTGGGAGTGGAGTTGGGGGATACATTTCATTGCCAGATCAGTGGAAAGGAGTATTCCTTCACGATTGCCGGTTTTTTTGAACAGATCATAACCGGCGGCATGATGGAGGTGGCTTTTGTCAGTCCGGAACAATATAATGAATGGAGAGAGAAGCTGATAAAGGATATGGGGAATATGGGGGATATGGAATATGGCATTCCGTACCTTTACTGTGTACGTCTGGCAGGGGGTGAAAATGATGCCGCTGCAGGAGGGGAGCTCATGACAGAGCTGGGCAACCGGGGGATCATGGGCTATGTGGTCACGCACAGCATGACGGTGTCACAGTACTCCTATATGCAGAATATCATCGCTGCGATCTTAAGTGCATTTGCTCTGGTGATCACGGGGGTATCCCTGATCATTATTTACTTTAAGATCTCAAACAGCATTGAGCAGAATATCACGAATATCGGGGCATTAAAGGCATTGGGGTATACGAGCGCACAGATCCGCCTGTCCATGGTGCTGGAATTCACACTGACAGCAGCTGTGGCCTGTGCTGCAGGGGTAGGAATTTCGTATGGCACCCTTCCGTTTTTAGAGCCCCGGCTGCGCCACTTTGCGTATATGGTATGGGATTATCGGTTTGACCCCACAGCTCTGTTCCTTACCGTGGTTTTGATCGTGGGGGCAGCCATGCTCGTATCCTTTTTTGGAACAAAGAGCATTGTCGCGCTGGATCCGGTTCAGGCGCTGCGGTTTGGTCTGCGCGCACACAGCTTTCGGAAAAATCATTTTCCTATAGAGGCGACAGGCGGCTCCCTTACATGGCTTCTCGCTTTAAAGGCGTCCGTTCAGAACCGGAAGCAGAACATCATGCTGGTCGGGCTGATGCTGGTAGTGGGATTTGTGAGCACATTTTCCGTCTTTCTCGGGTATAACACCATATATAAAAAATGAACCTGTTCCATCTGGTCAATGGGATTACACCGGATGTGGAGGTGACCGTCCGGGATCCGGACGCATTTTATGAGATCGCGGAGCTTTCCGGGGTGAACAATGTGTTCTGGGAGGATATTCAGGAGATGACGGTAGAGGATTACAATGTGTACTGCACGATCACGGATGATTTTGGTGCCATTGCACAGCTTCCGATCTATGAGGGGAGGGCACCAAAGTATGACAATGAGATCGCGGTGGGCGGTGTCCTTGCACAAAGTCTTGGTGTCTCAGTGGGAGATGAGGTGACAGTATCCGGTAACGGAAGGTCAGTGCGGTATCTGATCACGGGACTTCAGCAGGGTTCAACCAACATGGGAATGGAGATCTATATGACGGAGGAGGGGGCAAAGCATCTTCTGATCGAGGCGGACAGGGAGGTGTTCTGTATTGAGGTAGAGGAACCCAAGCTGGAGAATTCGTTAAGACTTGTGGAAGAATTAGAGAGTATGTATGGCACCCGGCTTCTCTCATACGAAAATTCCGTGGAGACTCTCGAGAATGGGGGGGACATTACGATCACGGTCTGTATACTGGTGATTTCCCTGCTGCTGATTGTATCCATTCTGGTCATCGTGCTTTCGATGAACCTGTTAGTGAAAACGGTGATCATCCGGAAACAGCGGGAATACGGAATTGAAAAGGCGATTGGGTTTTCCAGCGGACAGCTCAGGCTGCAGATGGCACTGTCCATGATGCCGCAGACTGCTTTTGGAGCTGTCTTTGGATCACTTTTCGGATATCTGCTGTCAAACCGTCTGTTGTCCGTTCTGCTCTATTCGGTCGGTGTGATGAAGGCAGATATGGAGGTGGCACTTTGGATGGGATTGCTGGCTGCCGGCTTTGTGATCGGGATGACTTTTTTGCTGGTATGGGTAATCTCGTCAAGAATCCGGAGAATCTCCGCATATTCTCTGATCACGGATGCGTAAAAAACCTTCTTTATTTTTTACAGATATGCTATACTGGTTCGGTAGGAACCTGTCAATCATATAAATCAGAAAAGGAGACAATAGCAATGAAGAAGGATTTAGGTGTTTTGCAGGCAGTATATCCGATGCCTGTACTGATGATCGCAACGTATGATGAGGATGGAAAGGTTGATGTGATGAATGCTGCGTGGGGGAATATCTGTGCTTCGGACAAGATAGCACTTTTCATCAGTGAACCACATAAGACGACAAAGAATATCCGTAAGCTTAAGGCATTTACAGTCAGTATTGCCGATCAGTCCCATATGGATGTGGCAGATTTTTTTGGTATCGCATCCGGTAATGACATGGAAGATAAATTTGAGAGAACCGGCTACACAGCGGTTAAGAGCGATAAGGTCAATGCCCCTGTGATTGATGAATTTCCGCTTGTGATGGAGTGTGAGCTTGCAGAGATCGTGGAGACAGAGCATCTCCATGCAGTTGTTGGTAAGATTGTGAATGTTGCCGCTGATGAGGCAGTACTCGATGAGAATGGCAAAGTAGATCCCGCCAGATTAAATGCGCTTGCATTTGATAATTTCCAGAGTGGTTACTATGTGTTGGGCGGGAAGGCAGGCCAGGCATGGAATGCCGGAAAAGGGATTATGTAAGAGAGAGGTACCGGGCATACATTCCTCCATTTGACAGATACTATCCTATATATCACACCAAGGAAATTGGTCACAAAATATCAAATGGAGGAATTCGACTTATGAATAGAAATTAATTTTAGACTGATTAAAGGAGTGGTAAAGAATGAAAGATAGAATAATATTATCTATGATTATTTTATTAGGAACCGTGTTTGGTGTGTGTATATATGCTTATGCAGCAAATTCTACTGCCAATAGTGTGGTGGTGAAGAATCATCAAATAGTAAAAGGTGAGGATATATGGAATAATTTTAAGAAAAATACTTCAGATGGTAGAAGTGATTCTATTCATATTATAATGGATGAGGACGGTAAACTGTATAATAATGAGTTGTCGTTTGATGGAGCATATTTTCAATATCATAGTGAGATGGAAAGCAAGATGTATAAGAGGAAATATCTTTTAGATTTAAAAGGAGAGGTTCCTGTTGCTAAAACAGTTACTCGTTGGGTGGTACTAGCAGATCAAAAATATACATTAAATGAATTGATCAATAGTGTTACAAGTAATGATAGTGGTGATTGGTTAGATTTTGATATAATCTTTCTTGATTAAAGGAGAACAATTACTCATACTTCGCAGACTGAATTTAAGCCCAACTGGCTTAAATTGCAATAATTTTACAGGTATTGAACTGCAAACAATGGATACAACTGGAACCGTATGGCCAGAACGCCAACGGCTTTTGAACGAACATGGATTCCCTGTAGATAGGGTGGACAGTAAAACAGAGATTTGCCCGGAATGCAGCGAACCATGTTAAAGCTCTGCATTTGC
>JAFVCQ010000185.1 GCA_017479085.1 Lachnospiraceae bacterium
CCAGCTTCGAAGCTCCTGTCTTACCTTCGCAACGATCGCTGCAAACGGTTCATCCAACAACAGCAGCTCCGGATTCGGAGCCAGCGCTCTCGCAAAGGCAACCCTCTGTCTCTGACCACCGGATAACTGATTCGGATACCGTTTCTCCAATCCCTTCAGTCCTACCAGTTCAATCAGCTCGTAAACTCTCTCCTTAATCTTCGCATTGTCTACCTTGTTCACCTTCAGACCGAATGCAACATTGTCATATACCGTCTTATAGCGAAAGAGTGCATAACTCTGGAACACGAAACCAATTCCTCTCTTACTTGCCGGTATATCATTTACCACTTTTCCGTCAATGATGATATCACCGGAATCCGCTGTCTCCAAACCGGCGATCATACGCAGAATCGTCGTCTTACCGCTTCCACTCGGTCCAAGCAACGCTACCAGTTTCCCCTTCTCAATACCGAAGTTCACATTATCGGAAGCTTTATACTGATTATAGGTCTTATTAATCCCCTTTAATTCCACATAATTCTTAACCTGCTCTGCCATATCTTACACTCCTTCCTTTTTTCCTTTATTTTCCAACACACTTCTTAAAATCAGAATCACAACTGCCATCAAAACCAGAATCGCTGACACTGCAAATGCGCCCGTGAAATCATAGCCCTGATACAACAGCTCGATATATAACGGCATCGTATTGGTCTTACCCCTCAAATGTCCTGACAGTACCGATACCGCACCAAACTCTCCCATCGCTCTCGCTGTACAGAGCACAATTCCATAAAGAAGAGGCCATTTGATATGTGGAAAGGTCACCTCTTTGAAGATGGTAAATCCACCTGCCCCCATGAGGGCAGCCGCTTCCTCCTCATCCGTTCCCTGTGCAGTCAACACCGGAATAATTTCTCTCGATACAAATGGAAACGTCACGAAGATCGTTGCCAATACCACGCCCGGAACCGCAAATATGATCTTGATACCTGCTCCCTGCAGATATGGATACAGCGCACTCTGTCTACCAAAGGTCAACACATAGATCAAACCTGCAATAATCGGAGAAACGGTTACCGGCAGATCGATCAGAGAAGAAATCAACTTCTTTCCCTTAAACTGAAACCGTGTAAGACACCATGAGGCGAACACACCGAGGATCGTATTAACGACAACCGTGATAAAGGTCACTTCAATCGTCAGCCAGATTGCTTTTAGTGCATACTCGTCTGTCACCGCTTTGACAAACACCTGTATTCCATCCTTAAATGCCGTAGCCATTACATATGTAAGTGGTAAGATCAGCATAATAAGCAAAAACAGTGTACAAATTCCAATCAGTATCCATTTCACAGGGCCTGAATTCTTTCTTATATTCATACAAACTCTCCTTCCTTCTAATGTGCTATGCAATACCACTTATAATCTTCGAAGTTTTACTCTGTATCACGGCATTGATAAACAGGATAATAAATGCAGTCACTAACATCACAAGTGCGATTGAAGTGGCACTGGAATAGTCATATTCCTGCAGCTCCGACATGATCATAAGCGGTGCAATCTCCGTCTCATATGGTTTGTTACCGGCAATGAATACAACACTTCCGTACTCGCCCAGTCCTCTTGCAAAGGACAGTGCAAATCCACTGATGAGTGCCGGCAGAATCTCCGGCAGGATAACCTGAAATACGGTCTGTCGGCCGTTGGCTCCCATAATATTCGCTGCCTCCTCGTATTGAATATCAATCTTCTCCAATACCGGCTCAACCGAACGGACTACAAAAGGAATTCCAATAAAGACAAGTGCAATGGTAATTCCGATTTTGGTATATGCCAGCTCTATTCCGAATGTGTTAGAAAAGAAACTTCCCACCCAGCCATCTGTTGTAGTCAGATGTGTCAGAGCAATACCCGCTACCGCAGTCGGCAGCGCAAACGGCAATTCAATGATTCCATTCATGATCTTCTTTCCCGGGAAATCATAACGTACCAGCACCCATGCAAGCAGAATGCCCATAACTGCATCAATTACAGCCGCAACAAATGCAGTCTCAAAGCTCACCACATAACTGGCTAATACTCTTGGACGTGTGATAGTCGTAATAAACTCCGAAAATGACAGTTGTGCTGAGAACACAACAAGAGAGCATAACGGTATCAGAACAATGAACCCAAGTAACGCTAATGTTATCCCCAGGGATAATCCAAATCCGGGAATTACCCGTTTTTCTTTTCTCTTTTTTTCTTTCACAATGATATCCTCCCTTCTGAATTACAATGATTCAGAGCCACTCTCTCATTTTCACATGTACGACTATGCTGTTCTTGTCTACCACAATACAGCTACAAAGAGTAAGTCTCTGAATCATTTCTAATTTACGTATTATTCTCCTTCATAGATGCTGTCAAACAGCGCCCCATCATTAAAATGCTTCTCTAATGCTTCTTTCCAGCCACCAAAATGGTTGATATCCGTCAGTTCCACATTGGTAATGATCCACTTTCCGTCCGAAGGCAATTCTGTGATCACATTGCCATCTGCCTCTGTCGCATATTCCTCCAAAATATCTGCACTGGATGGACGATAGTAGTTCTCAGCCTCTACCCTCTGGGCATCGTCGGAATACAGATATTTCAGATACTCGGTTGCAACCTCTCTGGTACCTCTGTTATCTACCACTTCATCTACTACCGCAACCGTTGGCTGGCACAGAATCGATACAGACGGAACCACGATCTCATATTCGCCCGGTGCCTCTTTCAACGATAAGAATGCTTCATTTTCCCATGCGATCAGTACGTCACCCTGTCCGTTCTCGGTAAAGGTTGTCGTTGCTCCACGTGCTCCGGAATCCAATACCAATACATTGGAGTACAGCTTCTTCACGCTCGCCTTAACCTCATCTTCACTCTGTCCCTGTGTCTCAAAATAATACCATGCTGCAAGGTAATTCCAACGTGCACCGCCGGAGGTCTTCGGACTCGGTGTGATCACTCCCACACCGTCCTTTGTCAGATCATCCCAATCCTGAATATTCTTTGGGTTTCCCTTTCTTACCAGAAATACGATCGTAGAAGTGTATGGAGAACTGTCCAGATCAAATTCACTGACATATCCCGGCTCAATCAGTCCTGCATCTGCAACCACGTCCACATCGCCCTCTAATGCCAGCGTAACCACATCAGCCTCTAATCCATTGGCAACCTCCAGTGCCTGCTTTCCGGAACCGCCGTGTGACTGTGTGATCGTGATATCCTGTCCGGTCTTATCCTTCCAGTACTCGGTGAACAGGTCATTGTATGCCACATACAGCTCTCTGGTCGGATCATAGGATACATTGGTGATCTCAACCGAACCTCCTGACGACTGTGAACCGGATTCCTCTGTTCCACTGGCCGAAGATGACCCCGCTGAACTACCGCCGCAACCCGTCAGCGCTCCCAATGCCAAAACAGCGGTCGCCGCAAATGCAAGTGTTTTCTTTCTCAATAATATATTTCTCATAACTCTATCTCCCTTTTCTTCTTTTTACATTCCTATCACTTGTGCAGAGAACATCCTCTGCTGTTCCTGATTCAAACACATACTTCTGTCTGCATCAGCAACCATGTATTCCTCCAGCAGATAAATATAATTCATTCATAAAAAGCTCCTTTCTGTTTTTTGGCTTTTTCATTTCATACTATAATAGTATGAATACTATGTTTTTACAAGTTATAAATTACCACGTTTCATTCTGTTCGTCAATTTCATTTTTTTTATATCTAACCATAGTTTATTTCTATATCAAAAAAGGGAACGTCCATGCCTCAACATGAACATTCCCTTTCCCCTTATGAAAGCCGGATCGATCCGGTTACATAACCGTTTCTTCTCATAGTTACATAACCGTCTCTTCTCATATCATCCAGAAGTTATCGGTACAGATAATTCTCCTGTACGTCTCAAATTTTGACCATTTATTCTGGAATTGCGAACGGTGCTCTGCATCCAGTTTTTCAAACTCCTGCAGAAAATGATCCAGATCTGCCGGTTCGCTGATCTGTAAGGCGAATCCCTTTTCATCCAGTACCGGAAGCCCGGAATATTGATAATCCTCCAGCAAAAGGATATCCTCAATACATTGATTCCGAATCTGAATCACAGCCCCGCTGTCCACAGCAAGAATATCGAAGGAATCGGGATACCGGAAGCTGTCTCCCTCAACCGGAACCGGATCTCCAACATGATAGGTCTGATCCGCAGAATGTGCCTTCGATAAAAATGCATTCTCCAGATTAAAATAAAACTCATCAAAAATATATCCACCTATCCGGATATTATCCTTTTCAAAATACGGTTTCTCTCCATCTGTATCCACAGCCTCTACCACACCGCAGGCCGATGTCATATGGCTTACCCTGTCGATCAGAATGAGTTCTCCTAATGTCTTGTTTGTTTTAAATTGGTTCACAACAATCTTCTCTGCCAACTCAATCTGGCAGACTGCCAGCTCATTCTTCTCGATCGAGCCTGCCTGTAAATGCTCTCCGGAATTGACATCAATGGTGTATTCGATCCGTTTTACGATTCCCGGAATCCTCTTCGTGCCAAGCTTGACCAGATACTCCTTCCCCAGTGTAAGCGGTACATCATCCATCCAGAGCAATGTAGTCGTGATGTTCTTGGCAACAGGAAGCGTTGTGTCATCCGTCAGGACACATCCACGGCTCACATCCACTTCTTTGTCCAGTTGTATCGTCACTGCCTGCCCCGCCACCGCCTCTTTCACATCTCTGTCTCCAACCAGAATCGCCTTAACAGTTGCCGTTTCATCACTCGGCAATGTAGTGATACTCTGACCGACCTGAATCCGCCCGCTCTCAATCTGCCCCTGAAATCCCCGGAAGGTATGATTCGGACGACACACCCGCTGCACCGGCAGATAGAAGATACGCTCCTCTGTCTGCGACACATCCACGGTTTCCAGATGCCGGATCAGGGTTCCTCCCGTGTACCACGGCATATTGGCAGACTCCTGTGTCACATTGTCCCCTTCCGTTGCGCTGACCGGAATGATCTTCACATCGTATAACCCCAGTTCCTCTGCTAACGCCCTGATATCCCGCTCAATAGCATGGAACCGCTCTTCGCTGTAATCCACCAGATCCATTTTGTTGACCGCAAATACAAAATGCCGGATTCCCATGAGGGAGCAGATTCTGGAGTGTCTTCTTGTCTGTACTAACACACCCTGCTTTGCATCCACCATAACGATTGCCAGTTGCGCAAAGGAAGCGCCCACTGCCATATTTCTGGTATACTCCTCATGCCCCGGTGTATCCGCAACGATAAAGCTTCTATGATCCGTTGTAAAATACCGGTATGCCACATCAATGGTAATCCCCTGCTCCCGTTCCGCCATCAGACCGTCTAACAGAAGGGAATAATCAATCTCTCCCTCTCTGGAACCCACCTTGCTGTCTAAGAGCAGAGCCTCCTCCTGATCTGTATATAAGAGCTTGGAATCATACAGAATATGTCCGATCAAGGTCGATTTTCCATCGTCTACACTTCCGCAGGTTATAAATTTTAATAATCCACTCATCCTAGAAATACCCCTCTCTCTTTCTCTTTTCCATACTGGCTGCTCCGCCATCCGAATCGATGATACGGCTGGTTCGCTCTGATTCCACCGAGCTGAGCGTTTCCTCAATGATCTCGTCGAGCGTGGCCGCATTCGACTCCACCCCGCCGGAGAGCGGATAACAGCCCAGTGTCCGGAAGCGCACCATCTTCATCTGCGGGGTTTCCCCGGTTTCTAGCCGCATGCGGTCATCATCCACCATGATGATATTGCCATCCCGATATACAACCGGTCGCTCCGCAGCAAAATAAAGAGGGACAATTGGTATATTTTCCTGTTTGATATACTGCCAGATATCCTTCTCTGTCCAGTTGGAAATCGGAAATACACGGATGCTTTCCCCCTTGTTAATCTCCGTGTTATATAATTTCCACATCTCCGGCCGCTGGTTCTTCGGATCCCATGCATGGGTCTCCGTACGGAAGGAGAAAATACGCTCCTTCGCACGGCTCTTTTCCTCATCCCTGCGTCCCCCACCAAAAGCCGCAGTGAATCCATACTTGTTCAATGCCTGTTTGAGTGCCTGCGTCTTCATAATATCGGTATAAGACGCACCGTGATCGAATGGATTAATGCCTTTTTTCACACCCTCCGGATTAATGTATTCCAGCATCTCAATTCCGAGCTCTTTGGCTGTCTTATCACGGAATTCAATCATCTCCCTGAATTTCCATGTGGTGTTGACATGCAAAAAAGGAAAGGGCGGTTTTTCCGGATAAAATGCCTTCATCGCAAGGTGAAGCATGACCGAGCTGTCCTTTCCAATGGAATACAGCATTACCGGCTTCTCGCATTCCGCTGCAACCTCCCTGATGATGTAGATTGCCTCCGCCTCTAATTCGTCTAAATGTGATAATCCACTCATGTTCTATTCTCCTATAATCTCTATATTCTCCGGTTTCTATGATCGGTATCAAGTTTGTCTTGTATCATCCTTAATATTGATTGGAATTGTTACGATCCACATCAATCGTGGTTGTGGTTCCATCCTGTGCGTGGATATTCCAGTGCAGGATGTCTCCCTCTTCGGTTACATTCATAATGCTGCCATTGCCTCCAATGTCAGCGCCCAGGAAAAATTCAATCGCACTTACCGGACATTCCTTTACACAGGATACGCATCCCCAGCAGTCTCTCGGATACTGCATGACAGCCTTTTGATTCTGAAGATTGATCAGGGTTCCCGGACAGACCTCCGTACACCTGCCACATCCAATACATTTCTCCTTATTGATCCGTATGCTCATATGATGCCTCCTCTACAATATCCCGCAAAATCATCTGAAGCTCTCCATCTATCCGTTTGGAATTGAGATATTTGAAATATGTATCATCCGTATCCGGATAGTCCAGATTCTCGTTGAAGGAATGCCATCTGGTCTCCTTGCGACTGCGCAAATGGGCAATGACCGATTTGCAGACAACCAGACGCTCCTTCAGCTCATAGGCAAAGAGCAGCTCATGCATATCCGAAGCCGCTATCTGTTCCGACAGGCGGATTAGCTGATCGATCTTCTCATCCGCCAGCTTAAGCTGCCTCTCATTGAACTGGTAATTGCAGGCAATTCCCCCTGCATATTCATCCATAACCTTCTGCATTGCCTCCTCGAGCTCTTCAATGGAGAACGCAGCATGATCTTCGTTGCGAATGTTCTCATAAGTATGTAAGATCTGCGCGGTCTGCTCATCCAAAAGGGACTCCGTCTCTTCCACTGTCGAATCGGATCTCTCCGATTCCAGTGTACGAATGATATCCAACGCTGCAATCTCTCCCTCAGCCAGCGCTCCGGTCACATACTTCTGCGGACAACCGCCCGCCACATCTCCTGCTGCATAGAGTCTTCGAATCGTCGTCTCCCGATTCGTATTCACCCAATAGCCGCTGGCTGTATGTCCGCCTACAATATAAGGCTCTGTCCCCTGAATCTCCACGTCCTGTTCGCTGGGCATCTTCCCGCTCTCCAGCCATTTCAAAGTCTGGCTCGGTGCCATGTTCAGATAGGCTTTCAACAGATCCTCATCCTGTTCCGCTGTCATACTGGTGGTTCGCAGATAACACGGACCATTCCCAAGTTGATTCTCCTTCACGGTTCCATATACCCGCTCACTGGTCGTAATACCGTATTGATCTTCATATACGAATCCTCTGGCATTTACCTGCTTTGCACCGACTCCCTGCGCGATGGTTCCGGTCGGTGCAATCGTATCCTTACAGCGCAGTGCAATGAACGCATCTCAAATGTGGTCATCTCTGCCCCGGCCTGAATCCCCATAGCATACCCCGCTCCGGTATTAAACGGTGGATACCACATCTTATGCCGGGAAAATCCCGGATTATTCGGCTTGTAAAGTCCTGCTGCCCCACCGGTTGCAACCAGTACCGCCCCCGCATGGATCTCATAGACTGTTTCTTCCCTGATGGAAAATCCGACTGCACCGTATACCCGGTTATCCACGACCAGCAGATCTGTAATGTTGACATGATTGAGAACCGAAATCCGCTCTGCCTCCGTCACCGCCCTCGCCAGAATCGGCTTGAAATTCTCTCCGTTAATCTTGATATTCCGGTTGCCTCTGGTAACGTCATCTCCGTTCTCATCCTTCAAAATGACAAGTCCAAGTCGTTCCATATCCGCTGTCACTTCATTAAAACGCTCTGCCGCCGTCAGAAGCAGATCCCTTCTCACAATGCCTGCCGCATCCTTTGTGGCATAGTCCACATAATCCTGTGGCACCCTACCCTTCGTGATATAGGCATTGATCGCATTGACTCCCGCCGCCAGACAGCCACTCCTGCGGATATTCGCCTTCTCTGCAATCCAGACCGACAGGTTGGAATTCCGGCTGATCGTAAGTGCCGCATAACAGCCCGCCGTTCCCCCACCGATGATCAGAACATCTGTATCGATCCGTTTTACCTGCAATTTGTCCCTCATATCTATCTATTCCTTCCCTGTCATATTTTCTGAAAAATGGTCACAAGGTTACTTCGCACCGCACCAACCAAATCTGTTATCCGTCGGACATTATAACACCTATTTACCTATTTGTAAAGTAGGCGAAACATGGCTCTTTATCGCCGGAATACTGTTCGTTCCCAGCCGAAACTAAAGGTTTACAAATGTACTCACAGCGTTCAAGGTCTGTTCCAAATCCTCATCCGTGTGTGCACCGGATACGAATATGGCCTCAAACTGGGATGGAGCCAGATAGATCCCGTTGTCCAGCATATGCCTGAAATAATCCTGATAGCGTGATGGATCACTGGTCTGTGCATCCGCAGCATTTTTCACGTCACGGTTCGTAAAGAACACACATCCAAGAGAGCCCACATGATTCAGGCAATGAGGCACCACTGCGTCTTCGAGAATCTGTTCCAATTTCTCAAAGAAAGAATCTGCCTTGTCATTCAGGGTCCGGTAGAAATCCGGTGTCTTCTGTAGCATCTTCAACTGGGCAAGTCCGGCTGCCATTGCCACCGGATTCCCGCTGAGGGTACCGGCCTGATATACCGGTCCGCATGGAGCTACCAGAGACATGATCTCCCTCCTGCCTCCATAGGCACCGACCGGCATTCCTCCTCCGATGATTTTACCAAAGGTGGTCAGATCCGGCTGTACACCATAGTACCCCTGTGCTCCATCCGGTGCCAGACGAAAGCCTGTGATCACCTCATCAAAAATCAAAAGTCCGCCTTTTTCGTCACAGAGATCACGCAACCCCTGCAAAAATCCGGGCTCCGGTAACACAACTCCCATATTCGCTCCTACCGGCTCCACGATTACCGCTGCGATCTGTCCAGCATTGGCATTCCATAATTCCTCTACACTTTTCAGATCATTATAGGTGGCTGTCAGCGTATCCTTCGTACATCCGACCGGAACACCGGCACTTCCGGGAATGCCCTGTGTCAGGATGCCCGATCCCGCCTGAACCAGCATCGTATCCGTATGTCCGTGGTAACAACCCGCAAATTTGATGATCTTATCTTTGCCGGTATATCCACGTGCTGTCCGGATGGCACTCATAACCGCTTCCGTTCCGGAATTGACCATACGCACCATCTCAATAGAAGGAACCATTTCACAGATCAACTCTGCCATCTCTACCTCCCGCTGCGTTGCTGCGCCAAAGCTCAGACCGTCACGAGCGGCTTTTTCCACCGCTTCGAGTACGGCCGGATGTCCATGTCCGAGAATCATCGGCCCCCATGAACCAATATAATCAATATACTCCTTCCCCTCCACATCCCGGATACGATCCCCGGAGGCACTCTTTATAAATCTCGGTGTCATTCCAACCGAACCAAATGCCCGCACCGGACTGTTCACACCCCCCGGCATGCATTGACATGCCCTGTCAAAAAGTTCCTGTGATTTTCCCATTGCCCAAGCTCCTCGCTTTCATTCAAAACCTCTCCAGACTCTGCATATGCAAATCTCCATCCATTCTCATACATTAAATGATAACAAAAAAAACGGCGATTTACAAGACACCACTTCATACAAAACAGGACTCCCCGGTTTTCCGAAGAGTCCTGCTTTGTACATATGTTGTCTTCACGCTCACATATGTCATTCACATTATTTTACATTAAGGAGTTTTTCATATTTTACATTTTTGATATTAAGGAGTATTTATTACAATGTCAACTGTTGTCTGTCATTGGGTTAGCAGTATGCTCTACTGTACTGCTTTGAACGCCTCATCCAAATCTTCGATGATATCATCGATATTCTCCGTACCAATGGACAGGCGAACGGTATTCGGCTTGATTCCCTGATCCAGCAATTCTTCCTCATTCAACTGTGAGTGCGTGGTAGAAGCCGGATGGATCACTAAGGATTTTACATCTGCTACATTGGCAAGCAGAGAGAATAACTCAAGATTGTCAATGAAATCCTTTGCCTTCTGCGCATCTCCCTTGATCTCAAAGGTAAAGATGGAACCACCGCCATTCGGGAAGTATTTCTTATATAATTGCTGTTGTGCAGCGTCATCCGTGATAGCAGGATGATGTACTGCTTCTACCTGTGGATGATTATTCAAATACTCTACCACCTTCAGCGCATTGGATACATGGCGCTCTACCCGAAGCGATAAGGTCTCTAATCCCTGCAGGAAGAAAAATGCATGGAATGGTGAAAGGGTTGCACCGGTATCGCGAAGCAGGATTGCACGAATCTTTGTCACAAATGCAGCAGCACCGACTGCCTTGGTAAAGCTGATACCGTGATAGCTTGGATTCGGCTCTGTCAGGGATGGGAACTTGCCGCTTGCCTCCCAGTCAAATTTGCCGCTGTCCACAATCACACCGCCGATGGTTGTTCCGTGACCCCCAATGAACTTGGTTGCGGAATGTACCACAATATCTGCGCCATACTCGATCGGACGAACCAGATACGGAGTTGCAAATGTATTATCAATTACAAGCGGAATCTTATGTGCATGGGCGATACCCGCAATCTTCTCAATATCTACAACATCCGAGTTCGGATTACCCAGAGTCTCAATAAAGACTGCCTTGGTATTCTCCTGAATCGCATTCTCAATCTCGTCATAGTTAGCCGGATCCACAAAGGTTGTGGTAATACCATAGGCTGGCAGCGTATGCTCTAACAGGTTATAAGTACCACCATAGATATTCTTAGCAGATACGATGTGATCACCGTTCTGTGCCAGATTCTCAATCGTATAGGTAATGGCTGCGGCACCGGAAGCAACTGCCAGTGCTGCCACACCGCCCTCTAGTGCTGCAATTCTCTGCTCAAATACATCCTCGGTCGGATTTGTCAGTCTTCCGTATATATTACCGGCATCGCGAAGGCCAAATCTCGCTGCCGCATGCTCACTGTCATGGAACACATACGATGAGGTCTGATAAATCGGAACCGCTCTCGCATCCGTCACCGGATCCGGATTCTCCTGTCCAACATGTAACTGTAAGGTTTCAAATTTTAAATTTCTCTCTGCACGTGTCTTCTTTGCCATAATTCTACCTCTTTCCGCAGGTTCTTTCTGCTATCATATTTGTACTGCTTTCGATACAGTCGATCGTCTATACAATATCTCTGTTATCTGCTGCAACACATCGAGTGGTAGAGTGCTACGCGGTCTTTGAATTTCACTAATCGCATCCCATCAACTCCATTTCATTCAATCCCTATCTGTTTACAAGGATATATTATCACATCATTCCTTACTTGTCTACTCCCAAAAACAGATGGCTGGTTATAGGTTTTTCCTATAGCCAGCCCGCCACATCCAGAGCATGATAGGTAATGATAATCTGTGCCCCTGCCCGTTTCATGGCAACCATATTCTCCATCACGATCCGCTTCTCATCGATCCATCCATTCCCGGCAGCCGCTTTTATCATGGAATATTCCCCGCTGACATTGTAAACTGCGATCGGATAATTTGTGCGGTGTGACACCTCCTTCACCACATCCAGATAAGCCAGTGCCGGTTTTATCATAATGATATCTGCCCCCTCTGCAATATCATTTTCACATTCCCTGACCGCTTCCCTTCCATTGGCCGGATCCATCTGGTAGGTTCTGCGATCCCCAAACGAAGGAGCCGAATGTGCTGCATCGCGGAATGGGGAATAGTATCCCGACGCAAACTTTGCACTGTATGCCATGATCGGGGTGTTGGTAAATCCATGTTCATCCAGTGCCCCCCGGATGTACTCCACCCTCCCATCCATCATGTCAGACGGTGCGATCACATCTGCACCGGCTTTCGCCAGACTGACAGACATCCTGCCCAGCAATTCAAGTGTCTCATCATTCAGGATCTCATGTCCACAGACCAGTCCACAATGTCCATGAGACGTATACTCACACAGACAGACATCCGCAATGACTAACAGTTCCGGTGCCTTTTGCCTGATATAGCGTACTGCCCGCTGTGTGATCCCCTCATCATTGTAAGCCTCACTCCCCTGTTCATCCTTATGCGCCGGAATTCCAAAGAGCAGCACCGCCTGGATCCCCGCTTCTATGACCCGTTCCAGTTCTTCATCCAGACGGTCAATTGACCACTGAAAAATTCCCGGCATCGAATCGACCGGGTTCTTGATATCCTCTCCCTCTATTACAAAGATGGGATAAACCAAATCCTCCCTGCGGACATGATTTTCCCGAACCAGACTTCGGATTGCTTCCTTTGTTCGTAATCTTCGCATTCGTATCATAACATTCTCACCTCTGTTTTCATTAAATTCACAATTCCTTCTGCATGGCATCCAACAGTCCCTCCACATCGCTGACCGCAGCCACCACATCTGCCTCACCATATTCCTGCTGCAGACGGTTTCGGGTGATACTGCCAATACAGGCAATCCGGATGTTCTCCGGCAGGATAAGGTTCCTCTTCCTGATCTCCTGAAAAAATGACGTGACACCGGAAGCGCTGACAAATACCAGAACGTCCAGCGTGTCCAGATTCTCTATATTCTCTGTCAGATTGCCCTCTACATTATAAATCAGAATGTCCCTGTATGCAATCTGATGTTCCGACAGGATGGCCGTCAGTTCCTTACTTCCCTGCACTGCCCTTGGTATCAATACCTTCGTATCCGGATCGACATTATCTGCAAACTCCTCTGCCAGCACGCATGCCTCATAGCGTGACGGGATAAAGTCTGCCTGAATTCCGTACTCTGCAAGCCTGTCAGCCGTTCCGCTTCCCAACACCGCAAACCGGAGATTCCCCAGCTTCCGGATATCAATCCGACACCGCTTCATGGCCTCAAAAAATAACCGGACAGCATTCTGACTGGTAAACATCACCCACTGATATGTATGCAGGTTGTCAAACTCTTCCTCCAGTTCCTTCATCTGTTCCGTAGGAACCACCTGCATATCACAGAGGGAAACCGGCTGCATGCCAAGTCCCTCCAGTCCCCGCTCCAGTTTCCTGCGCAGTAGATCGGTCGCTATGATCCCAACCCTCGTACCGTGCTTTGCCGGACATCGGTATTCGTATCCTGCCGTTTCCCCGATCACAATGACAGCCGGACTAGAGAGACCTGCTCCCCTCACTTTCTCCGGGATATCGGTAAGGGTTCCTCGAATCGTCCGCTGTGTTCCGGTCGTTCCCTCCGAGATCACGGCAGCAGGGGTGCTCCCTGCCTTTCCCGCCTGTACCAGATGAGTGGCAATCTCCTCCAGATTGGAAAGTCCCATTAAAAATACAAGGGTTCCTTCATTTTTTGCAAGCGTCTCATAATCATATTCCGGACTTCCGACCGATGTCTGTGTATGTCCGGTGATCACATGAAAGCTGCGGCTGATGCCCCTGTGGGTGACCGGTATGCCTGCACATTCCGGTACAGCCACAGCGGAGGTAATGCCCGGAATCACTTCATAAGCAATTCCATGCTCCACAAGGGCTTCAATCTCTTCCCCTCCCCGGCCAAATACGAAGGGATCTCCGCCCTTTAAGCGAACCACTGTGGAATACTTCTTTGCACATTCGACCAGAATCGCATTGATCTCCTCCTGTTTTTTGGAATGTTTCCCTGCCTGTTTTCCCACATATATTTTTGTACAGTCCTTTTGTACATAATCTAACAGCTCTTCTGATGCTAATCTGTCATAGACAACTGCATCACATTGTCTCAGCTTCTTCAGTCCCTTTACCGTGATCAGACCGGCATCACCCGGACCGGCTCCTACCAAATATACGATTCCCATCCTTTCCTACCTGCTTTCCTAAATTCCATACCAGTACAGCATTACCGGTTACTTCCTTTTCACTGTACGAAACCATCATTGCGGGGTATTCCTCTGTCCGGTCACTCTGTTGACCAACCGCTTTGCCAATTGCAGCCTGTTTGCAACGCTGTCTTCACCCTGTGATCTGTAGATTACTCCTGCTTCCTCCCGGATCAGACAAAGGGATATCCGCTCCCTCCGAATCTTAGAAATGACACCAACGGCCTCATGGCAGTCCGCTCCCAATAAACTGAGCACCCGCCGTTCTGTTTCCAATTCCAGATACGTATTCCCGTCCGAGATTCCCCTGACCAGTTCCGTGACAACATCCCCCTTACGACCCTCTATTGCTATGATTCCCTGTCCTCCTGCCGGTACCATCTCTTCATAGGAAAAACAGTGATATTGAAGTCCCGGTTCCCTCATCCTGCCAAGACGCTTCAATCCCGCTGCCGCCAACACCACTCCGTCACACTGTCCGCCCTGTATCTTCTGTAAGCGTGTTGGTACATTGCCGCGCAGCCCCTTACAGACCACATCCGGATAAAGCTCCCTTAACTGAAGCTGTCTTCTGAGGCTTCCGGTTCCAATGACAATGGAGGCATCCGTAACTGCCTCATCTGTGGATTCCACATCAGGAACCTGATTGGAAAGTCTAACACCCCTTCTGGTAACCAGAACGTCCCTCGCATCTTCCCGTGACAGGGTACCGGCAATCGTAAGCCCATCCGCCAGCTCCATTGGCATATCCTTTGCGCTATGTACCGCAAGATCAATTCTCCCATCCAGAAGGGCTTCCTCAAACTCGTTGATAAATACACCCTTCCCGCCAAAATCAATCAATGGCCGATCCAGAATTCGATCTCCCTCGGTGCGCAGTATCACCTTCTCTATCTCCCATTCCGGATGGATCTGCCGAAGCTGATCGATCACTTGATCCGTCTGTGTCAGGGCAAGTGCACTGCCCCTTGTTCCAATCTTTATTTTTTGCATTACCCATACCCCTTTTCTGAGTTATGTATTTTACTCTGAAACTCCAAGAAGTCGAGCCCCAAAGGGCGATGACTGATTGGCTAAGTTTCTGGTATGCGTAGTGTACTTAGTGAATTCAAGCCCAAAGGGCGCAGAATGAGCTTAGTACACCACCGTTTGCTTGACAGTATTTTAGCATTACTTGAAACGGATAATACCGAAAAAGCAAAAGAAGTTATCAAAAACGGCATTAAACGAATCGATAAAGGCATGACCTCTAGCAGCATCGATGAACAGAATTCATAACAAAAAAGTACCAAATAAAAAGTGTAAGGACTCATGCAAGTCCCTGCGCTTTTTATGTTCATCGTTTCTGTACCATCTGTCTCACCAGCTGCTCCGGTATATTTCCCCCATGAGAATCCCCATACTCCAACAGTTCATAGAACAACCGCTTTCTTTTGGCCGAATCGTCCACATGCTCTAAAATTAAATCCCTGTATCCGCCAAGCGTCTCTATCATCTCCCCATAATATTCCGGTACGCTTCTTTGAATCTTATCCTTTACATAAGAAACGGCTGCCGGACTCTGCCCGCCTGAGGAGATGGCGATCAACAGATCCTGATTCCGAACCATAGCCGGAAAAATAAACGAACAGGCCTCTTTCATATCCACTGCATTGATTGGTATGCGACTGTGCCTGCACAGATCTGAGACGTGATAATTGAGTGCTTCCTGATTGGTTGCAGCAATGACAAAATCCATCCCCTCCACATCATCATCCCGAAACGTCCTCTCCTCAAAGTGTAGCAATTCTCCCTCGAAGGCCTTCAACTCCTGACAGATCTCCTGTGCAACTAATTTGATATATACGTCAAAATCCTGTAAAATCTTTACCTTGTGGAGTGCGATTCTGCCACCTCCGACCACCAGACAATGCATCCCTTTGATATCCACCATAAATGGAAAATATGCCATTTACTCCTCTCCTTTCCCACGGCTGCTTATTTCCGTATCCTGTATTTTTTTCAGTACCTGCAGGAATTGTTCGCTGTCCAGTACCTCCTTCAGATACCATGTCATTTTTCGAAACCATTCCTCCTCATATCTGGCTTTCAGTTTCTCCCTGAACTCTCTCAGATATAGTTTTTTTAACGTCTCCTCCGCACATTCCTCCACGATTTGCCTGACCTTTTCCATCTCTCCAAACCGGATATTGGTGTTTTCCATGGAACGTGTTTTAAAATAATCGATATCCAACAGAGAAACGCTGCTCTGTTTTCCAATCTCCTTGTCAATATCATAAGGAACTGCCAGATCGATCAAAAGCTGTTTTCGATGTTTCCCCACCCGTTTTTGATATTCCTCCACGGTCAGTGTATAATGCGGACTTGTGGTGGCGCTGACAATGGCATCCACCTCAGAAATGTAATCATATCGTTTTTGAAAATCCACCCATTCCATATGCTCGCAGCAATATATCCCGTCAGGACTGTGATGACTCCTTTTTGTTCCCAGCACGGAAATGCCCTTTGCCATCAAATCCTTCGCAACAATGGAGCCAATCTTGCCGGTAGCCCCGATCACCAACACCCTGTGAGCTTCTTCCACATCCGCTTCGCATGTCCGCAGATATTCCTCGATGACGTTCGCAGCCAGCGTGCCAACGGAAAGCGGTGTATTGGACAATCTGGTACCCGATTTGGACAGCTTTGCACAGTGAAAGGCACCCTGAAAGATCATATTCAGTTCACTGTTGGAATGCCCCTGATTCTTTGCCAGCAGATAAGCTTCCTTGACCTGATGAAGGATCTCATCCTCTCCCAAAACCATAGAATCCAGACCACAGGCCACCTTAAACAGATGGCGGACTGCTTTCCGATCCGTATAGTAAAGACAATACTTCCGGACATATCCCAATTCCATCTGCTTCCATTCTGCCAGTGCATGCTCTACCGACTCAGTCGGATTTCCCTCGCCCGTAAAATAGAGCTCGCTCCGGTTGCAGGTGGATACCACAACACCTCCGCTGATACTGCCCTGCTCCTGTAATTTTCTCAAAAAATTCCCCTGTTCTTCCTCATGGAATGCAAATTTCTCTCTGATCCCGATCGGTGTTTTCTGAAAGCTTACACTGATACAATACATGTATACCTCCTCATCTTACTGTACATCCCTTCCGTATGCAAACGGATAATTTGTCCCTGTTTCTTATCTTATCACAAACAAATCATTTCGACCACCATAAAATAACCGCCAACTGCCTTTCGCAGTTGACGGTTCTGCTTCCTTATTCGATTATATCAATCTCATGTACAGTCACATTCTTATCCTGATCAATGCCAAATGCCCGAAGAACCGGATTCTCCCGTTCCTGCAGGGACAGGATCAGATACTCAATCGTGGAATCATATGCCAGACGTTTATCTTCCTCGGAAGGTCTGGACGGGGATTCCGGATGGGAATGGAAGTTACCGATGATCGACACACCATCTGCCCTTGCATCCTTCAATGCTGCAAGCTGTTCTTTCGGATCCATGGAAAAATGCTCATTGCTGGCATCGATATTGGTGAGCAGATATACCTTCGTCACCGTCTTCACCTCTCCCTCGACGGTTCCGGCCAGCAGTCCGCAGGATTCGTTCGGCAACCCCTGCTCACAGTGTGCAAGGATCTTCTCGTAATCACTTTTTTTTAATTTTAAAACTATGCTCATATCTCAACTCCGTTCTTTCCTCATTATCACACCACAGGATACCGATCCGATCTATTCGTGTTTCAGATCGCACTCTGCCTGCTCATAATCGATCAGCTTCGTGATGGTCGGGTGGTCACTGCAGATGGCGCAGTTGCAGTCTCTTGGAAGCTTCACGGTACGGAAGTTCATCTTCAGGGCATCATAGGTCAACAGTCTGCCGGTCAGAAGATCACCCTGTCCCACGATATATTTGACTGCCTCCATCGCCTGTAAGCTTCCGATCACACCGCCCATAGCACCGATGACTCCGGCCTGCTTACAGGTCGGAACCGCATCCTTTGGTGGCGGATCCTTGAATACACAGCGATAGCATGGACCTTCATTCGGTACATAGGTCATCAGCTGCCCCTGAAAACGTATGATCCCTGCATGGGAAAATGGCTTCTTCGCCATTACACAGGCATCATTGATCAGGAACTTTGCAGGAAAATTATCCGTTCCGTCAATGATAAAATCATAATCCTTAATCAGATCCAGTATATTCTCCGAGGTGACAAAGGTACGGTAAGTGTGAACCGTCACATCCGGATTGATCGCCTGCATCGTCTCTGCTGCCGACTTTACCTTTGCCTTCCCGATATCCTGTGTGGTATGGATAACCTGTCTTTGCAGATTGGACAGATCCACCTCATCTGCATCGACAATGCCAATCGTTCCAACACCTGCTGCTGCAAGGTACAACGCTGCCGGTGCGCCAAGACCACCTGCACCAATGATCAGCACCTTGGCATTTAACAATTTTTTCTGTCCCTTCACACCCACTTCCTTTAAGATGATGTGGCGGGAATAACGCTCTAACTGCTCGTTTGTAAAAGCCATTATCTAGCTCCTCCTCCCATGAAATACAAAAATTCAACCACATCTCCCTCTTTGATCACGGTCGTCGGGAATGCATCCCTATCCACAAAATCATCGTTGATCGTCACCGTCACATACTCTGCATTCTCAATCTGCTCCTTATCAATCAATGCAGTTAATGTAATTCCTTCTTCATATTCTTTCTTGTTACCAGCTACTGTAATTGTCATGTCTTATTTTCCTTCTTTCTTAATATAATTGTATTTCGGCAATCTTTATAAAAATTCCGAAAAAAGCTGTACAATCTCATCCTTGCCAGCGGCGCCTGTCCGCCTGTTTTTTTCTTCTCCGTTTATAAAAAATACCAGGGTGGGCGCCGACATCACTTCAAACTGCTGCGCCAGCGCTTCATCATAATTCACATTCACCTTGTAAACCGAAAGGCGGTCTTCATACTCGTCTTCTACCTCTCCCAACGGACCTGCCATTCTCTTGCAGGGAATACAGGTATCTGAGTAGAAATCCAACAATACCGGTTTCTCGGCCTTCAACACCTTTTCCTCAAAGTTATCTGCATTTACTCTAAGTGCCATGCTACTCTACCTTTCTTAAACCTATTCCAACCTTGCAACACGCATCCGGTCTGTTAATCAATGTCATTTAGTTAAGGATTAGCCAGTGAACAGCTACCGGATATGGTATATGTTTCACAATGCAGGGATATCTGCGGACGTCGGTCCTTAATGAGCAGCCTAAGCTGCGAATTTAGTACCGTTACGTCTGCAGCTAAGCGCTAGCGTGCCCGGAATGGGAAACATATACCATATCCGGTAGCGTCCGGCTTAACTAAATGATATTGGTCTGTTAATCTCCCACTTTCTTTACAATGAGGGTATACGTTCCATCCTCATTTGCAGAGAGCTTCAGAACCTGGTGTCCTTCTTCCTTAATACTTCTTGGTACGTTCTGGACAGGTTCTCCATCATTTAACCGGATGGAAAGGATCTGACCATCGTCTAATTCCTCTAATGCAACCTTTGCCTTGACAAAGGTTACCGGACAGACAACGTCCGTAATGTCTACTGTTTCATCAATATTAAACTCAGCCATCATATGCCTCCTTTAGCACTTCTTGTAATTTATCTTTTCCAACGCGGTCGATTGTAAATTTGAACCGCTCACTTGGCTTTGCATTGTCTGCAAAAAACTGGATCGCCGCATCCGTTACCCGGAACAACTGCTCTTCGGTTGTGATCAGCGGCAGAAGATCTTCGCCCTTGCTGATTGCATTCCCAAAGGTTCCTCCAAACGAAACGATATATGCAGATTTGGCATCCCACGCATCTGTCGGACAGGATTTGACACAGCGTCCACAGTAATTGCACTTGTCATAATCCACATTCACTTTGCCATCTTCTATCGCGATTGCATCCTCACGGCAGACCTTTGCACAGACACCACAGTTGATGCACGCCTCCTGCTTCCACTTCACATCCAGCGCACCCTTGATTCCCACATCATTCTCCTCTGCCTTCAGACAGTTGTTCTGGCATCCGGTTACGCCAAACTTGAACTTATGTGGCAGCTCCCTTCCAAAGTAACGTGCATTCAGTTTGTTTGCAATGTCGGTGGTATCAATGTTACCGCTTGGACAGATCTGACTTCCCTGACAGGCCGTTACCGTGCGGACACGCGGGCCACACACACCGGGCTTACAGCCCCCCTCTGCAAGGGAATCCTTTACCTCTTCAATATCATTTAACTTGATGAACGGAATCTCCACACCCTGTCTGGAGGTCAGATGTACATAACCGTCGCCATATTTTTCAGCCACCTCTGCAATCTTTTTCAGGTTCTCCGCAGTCAGGGTGCCTCCAACCACTGCCAGACGCAGTGAGAAGTTATCCTTCTGTTTCTGTCGCATGAAGCCGCCTTTTTTTAATGTTCCATAATCTACTTCTGCCATTCCTTATCCCTCTCCTTCTAATGCATGTTTAAAATCCTGTTTCAAATCCTCAATATCCTCAATGCCCACACTGATGCGGATCAGATCCTCATACACTCCGGACTGTACCTGTTCCTCCTCAGACAGATGTACCGCAATGGTAGAGGCCGGATGAATCACCAATGTCTTTGTATCTCCAATATTGGACAAAATATATGGTATCTTCAGTGTATTCATAATGCGGAATGCTCTGTCCTTGCTTCCTGCGCGCAAGGTTACAATGGCACCATAACGACCATTCAATTGTCTGGTTGCAAGCTCATGGTACGGGTTATCGGAAAGTCCCGGATAATTGACGGTTATCCCTGCATCCAACCCTGTCAGGAACTTTGCAAGCTCCAATGCATTGGCACACTGACGTTCCATACGGATTCCCAACGTCTCCAAACCCAGATTATTCAGGAAGGCATTCTGTGGTGACAGACAGGCTCCTGTATTTCGAAACAGGGCATTGCGGAGTTTTGCTATGTAGGCCATCGGACCATATTTTCTATATGGTGCCAGTCCCGGATATCGCTCTGCATCCCACTTGAACTTTCCACCATAGGTCAGAACTCCGCTGATGGCATCACTGTTGCCATTGATATATTTGGAAGCGGAATTCACCACCACGTCTGCCCCCAGCGAAATCGCTTTCACCAGATAAGGGGTTGCGGTTGTATTGTCCACGATAAATGGCAGTTCATGGGTGTGCGCCATCTCTGCCACCGCAGCAATATCGGTTACATCCAGCTTCGGATTCCCAATCGTCTCTGCAAAGATTACTTTTGTCCGATCCGTAATCAATGCCTCATATGCCTCCGGCGTATTCTCCCTCACATACCTCGTCGTAATCCCAAAGGCTGTTAAATCTTCAAACAATTCCACCGTACCACCGTACAGTCCCGCTGCTGCTACAATCTCATCTCCACTCTGAAGAATATTCATAATTGCATTAAACAAGGCTGCCATTCCGGAAGCACAAGCCACACTTCCGATTCCGCCCTCGAGCTTTGTGATTCTCTTCTCAAATGCCTCTACCGTTGGATTATTGATTCTGGTATACGAAAATCCCATTGCCTTATTCGTAAAAATCTTCTCCAGACTCTCTGCATTCTCATGGCGGAATGCGCTGCTCTGATAGATGGGAACCTGTGTTGCTCCATATGGATTGTCGTCCTCTACTCCGTGTAAAAGGGAAGTGTTAAAACCATATTCTGTCATTCCTATTCTCCTATCTGTTACTGCTTGTAAAGCGAAGTGGACAAATACCGTTCCCCGCCATCCGGCAGTAGTACAACTATATTTTTCCCTTTGTTTTCCGGTCTTTTTGCAAGTTGTAGTGCTGCGTCCAGTGCTGCTCCGGAAGAGATTCCCACCAGCAATCCATCTGACTTCGCAACCTCTCTGGCTCTTGTAAAGGCATCTGCATTCTCCACTTTGAGAATCTCATCCACAATATCCAGATTCAACACCTGAGGGACAAAACCGGCTCCAATTCCCTGTATGGTATGAGGCCCGGGTTTGCCACCGGATAAGACCGGAGAAGACGCAGGTTCTACCGCAACAATACGGATCTCCGGATTCTTTTCCTTGAGACTTGTGCCGGCTCCCGTTATCGTACCACCGGTTCCTACTGCAGATACAAAGATGTCTACTTTCCCATCTGTATCCCGCCAGATCTCCTCCCCTGTTGTCTGCCGGTGAATCTCCGGATTCGTCGGATTCTCAAACTGTTGCAGAATGACCGCATTGCCGTATTCCTCCTGCAGCTGCTTTGCCTTTGCAATGGCACCCCGCATACCGTCATGCCCGGGTGTCAATACAACCTCTGCTCCCAATGCATATACAATCTTCCTGCGCTCCAGACTCATGGTCTCCGGCATCGTCAGGATCAAATGCAGACCCTTGCTGGCCGCAGCAAACGCCAGACCGATTCCCGTGTTACCACTCGTAGGCTCTATGATAACCGTCTCGCTGTTGATCCTGCCCTCTGATATTCCCTGCTCGATCATCGCATTGGCAACCCGGTCTTTCACACTTCCCAAAGGATTAAAATATTCCAGCTTTGCAATCACATGTGCTTCCAGCTGCTGTTCCCTCTCATAATTGGTCAACTCCAAAAGCGGTGTATTGCCAATCAGGTCTGTCAAATGCGTCGCAATCTTTGCCATCTCTATCACCCTTCCCTCTTGTCAATTTCTTTATACGCAATAATAAACCCATTAACATACTTTGTCAATAGGTTTATAGCGTTTTTATGCTATCCGTCGTTACGATTCACGGTTGTTCTGACGGAGACCGTGCGAAATGTTTCACTACGAATCGTAACGATCTGCCGAATCTGCAAGATCCGCAATCGTGATCGTCTCGAAATAGTCTTCTATCACTTTCTCTAATCCCTCCCACATTCTAAGCGTCTTACAATGCTCTGCCCTCGGACATTGGTTTGGTTTTTTCTCCAGACAGGCAACCGGCGCAAGAGAGCCCTCAACCAGCCTGAGAATACTGCCGACCGTGTATTCCTCCGGCTGCTTTGCCAGCTTATATCCGCCTCCTTTCCCCGCAGCGAAAGAACCATATCGTTCTTGCTGAGTACCACCACAATCGATTCCAGATACTTTTCCGATATTTCCTGTCTGGCTGCAATATCCATCAACGGAATGTAATCTCCGGTATTATGCTCTGCCAGATCGAGCATGACCCTGACAGCATACCTGCCCTTTGTAGAAATTTTCATTGTTTGTACCTCACATATTCATGTTCTTCTCACGATCAGATCTCATTGCTGTCAATATTGTAACGTATTTCCGAAAGGATGGCAAGAAGTGACAGTTCCTGACCTTGAATCAGGGATTGGGAAGATGTATAATGGGGAAAATGGCAGCGGGGGTGTAAAATGAATGGAAGGGTAAGGATTGTTGACATTGCGCAGGAGCTTGGAGTGAGCACGGCGACCGTATCGAATGTCATTCATGGCAAGACAAAGAAAATATCGGATGAAACCGTCCGGAGAGTACAGCAGCTCTTAGAGGAGAGAGAGTATATACCGAGTATGGCCGGCATTTTACTGGCACAGAACAGCTCAAGGATTATAGGAGTGATCCTCCATAACCATGCCAAGTATGAGGGACATGTATTAGAGGATCCGTTTATCGCATCGGCGGTAAATGACCTGTCCTGCGAGATTGAACGAGCCGGTTATTTTATGATGCTAAAGACGACGACAGAATGTCAGGATATTATCCGGTTTGCATCGATGTGGAATGTATCGGGAATGGTGCTGATCGGTTTTTGTGAGCAGGATTATAAAAGGCTGAGAGACAATATGCATATCCCTTTTGTTGTATATGACGGATTTTTGGAGGAGCCGGATCGTATCTGTAATCTTGTCATTGACAATTATGACGGCGGCTATCAGGTAGGCCGGCATCTTGCCGGACTGGGACACCGGAGAATGCTCTGTGTCTCAGACAATGATATCTGTATGGACCGGCAGCGCTATGAGGGCTTTCAAAAGGCGGCGATGGATGCAGGCAGCAGCGCTGATTTTTTCAAAATACCTCTCAACCGTGAAAAACGGCGGGAATTCTATGCAGAACATTTCAACCGTATCCTGCAGTACACTGCAATCTTTGCAGTATCGGATGCCTATGCGGTTGAACTCATGCAGTTTTTGATGGAGCGGGGGATTCGGATTCCGGACGACCTGTCCATAGCAGGCTTTGATGATACACCGATTTGCAGACAGACTGTTCCGACCCTGACCTCTGTCCGACAGGACCGTGCGCTGCGGGCAAAAGAGGCGATGGTTGTCCTGCAAAGGCTCGGGAATGGACAGGAAAAAGGCTCTGTCATAACCCTCCCCGTTACGCTGCAGGTTCGCAGCAGTACAGCAAACTGTACAAAATAAGATGAATGAATTTAGAACAGGTTATGCGTTTAACCTATTGTAATCATGCGATTCCTCTTATATAATTGTCTCATAGGAGGTAATGGATATGAAAGCAGAATCATCTTTTTTTAAATCAGTTATCACAATCTCCATTCCGGTTGCCCTTCAGTGTATGCTGCAATCCTCATTCAGCATAGTGGATCAGATCATGATCGGTCAATTAGGGAGTGTGAGCGTTGCGGCGATCGGATTAGCGGGTAAGTTCTCCTCGATCTTCTCTGTGGTGGTTGCCGCCGTAGGGGCAGTTGCGGGTATCATGATCTCCCAATATATCGGTGCGGGAGATGAGCAGGAGGTGAACCGGAGCTTTTCGTTAAACACAGTCGTTGCCGGACTTACGGCTCTGCTCTTTATGGCAGTCTGTATGTCCTTTTCCAGACAGATCATGCGCATCTATACGACAGATACCGGGACGGTTGAGATTGCAGCAGGATATCTCAGGCTGATCTCAGTCACTTTTCTTCCGATGGCATTTGACACGCTGTTATCCACCATGCTCCGCTGTATGGAAAAAGCATCGCTCCCATTATATGTCAGTATCATTGCAGCCCTGATCAATACCGGTCTCAATTATATACTCATATTCGGGAAGCTCGGATTCGAACCGATGGGAGTAAACGGTGCAGCGATCGCTACGATCCTTGCACAGGGGGTCAACCTGCTCCTGTTGTTTGCGGGTTTTGTGTATGTGATGATGAGAGGAAAAAAGACGTTCTTTTTCTCGGTGCGTCTTACCAAAATGACTTATCGCCAGTATTGGAATATCTTATTTCCTATTTTTATCACGGAATTCATGTGGAGCTTAGGCGAAAATGTCTATGCATCGATCTATGGGCATCTGGGAACATCGGACTGCGCAGCGATGACCCTCACCTATCCGGTTCAGGGACTGATGATCGGAGCATTGAGCGGACTTTCACAGGCCGCAGGTATCCTGATCGGCAAGGAGTTGGGAAACAGAGAGTATGACAGCGCATATACCAGATCCAAAAAATTGATCATATATGGTCTGACCGGCTCACTGGTGTTGTCCGTTGGCCTGATGATCTTCAAGGGAATGTATACCGGACTCTATCGGGTGGAGGCTCCCGTCAAAGAGGTCGCACAGCAGATCCTTGTCGCATTTGCCATTCTGTCCCCCGTGAAGGTATTGAATATGATTCTGGGTGGAGGAATCCTTCGAAGCGGCGGCAGAACAAAGATCATATTGTGGATTGATCTGACCGGAACATGGCTGTTTGGGGTTCCGCTCGGCTTACTGGGTGCTTTTGTGCTCAAGCTTTCCATTCCATACGTCTATTTCCTTCTGTCATTGGAGGAATGTATCCGGCTTCTGATCTCCTTCATCATGTTCCGGAAGAAAAGCTGGATGCAGACCATATAGCGTAATGCATCTCCGTTACCGTCACCCCGAGAAGCAAAAAAACTCTGCATTTCAACTTTACAATCCGTCCTAAAGGTGTTAAGCTATGCATATATTTTGGGAAGGACTGACAAAAGAATTATGGATATTATTATTGTCGGCTGTGGCAGAGTAGGCTTTACCCTCGTTGAGCAGCTTATCAATGAGAATCACAGCATTGTTGTAGTAGATGAAGACGAAACCAAAATCCAATATTTTACGGAAGAACTGGATGTAATGGGCATAGTGGGTAATGGAGTGGATTACCAGACTCTGTTAGAAGCAGGGATTGAACATGCCAGCCTGTTGATTGCTGCGACAGACGTAGACGAACAGAACCTTCTGTGCTGTGTGATGGCAAAACGGTTGGAATTCTGTAAAACCATCGCATGTGTAAGGAACCCGATCTACAATACAGAGATCAGTTTTCTGCGAAAGGAGCTTGGTCTGTCCATGATCCTGAATCCGGAATTGATCGCGGCGAATGAGATTGCGCGTACGTTCCAATTTCCATCTGCGATCCAGATTGA
>JAFVCQ010000186.1 GCA_017479085.1 Lachnospiraceae bacterium
ACCAACTGCATGTGCTTATCGTGTTCTGCATAAGCATAGTTGCATGCCATCATAACATCCGACAATTTTATCTTACCAAAATATTTTTCCAAAACAGCATGGAATTTCTTCGTAAAGTCCTTCCTTCTGTGAATACCCAGATATTCATAGATGAACTTCACATCTTTCAGTGCCTTTACATTCGCCTCAAGCACCTCCGGATAGTACGCCACAACCGGGCAGTTATAATGATTGTCTCCGAGTCCCTCATCAAAGTTATAACTCAGACATGGATAGAAAATCGCATCCACGTGCTCCTTGAGCAGCGCCTCAATATGTCCATGCATTAGTTTGGCCGGAAAGCATACCGTATCCGACGGAATCGTATGCTGCCCGCTCAGATACAGGCTCCGGCTGGAATTCGGCGAGGTGACGACATTGAAGCCCAGTCTGGTGAATAAGGTATACCAGAATGGTAACAACTCATACATGTTAAGTCCCATCGGAATACCGATCGTTCCCCTTGCCCGTTCCTCCGGTATGTTCGAATGCCGATATTCCTCCAGCAGCTTCAGCTTATAGTCATACAAATCATACTGTGTCCCCTCTGCCTTCTTCGCTGTCGGCTTATCGCATCGATTCCCACTGATGAATCGTCTTCCATTTCCAAATGTATTGATCGTAAGTTTGCAGTGATTGCTGCATCCATTACAGGTAGTCGCTTTAATCTCATGCTTGAACTGTGACAGTGCATCCGCATCGGACAGTGTACTCTTTCCACTGCTGTTGTCCTTCGCATACAGTGCGGCTCCATAGGCACCCATGATTCCTGCCATCTCCGGTCTGACTACTTCATGGTCAATCTCCTGCTCGAACGCCCGCAGCACAGCATTATTCAGAAAGGTACCGCCCTGTACCACAATATGCTCTCCCAACTGTCTCGCCGAAGCTGCACGAATCACCTTATACAATGCATTCTTCACAACGGAAATCGACAGACCTGCCGATATATTCTCTACCGTTGCCCCATCCTTCTGTGCCTGTTTTACAGAGGAATTCATAAACACGGTACAACGGGAACCGAGATCCACAGGTTTGTCTGCAAACAGGCCGAGGTTTGCAAACTCCTCAATCCCATATCCCAATGCCCCGGCAAAGGTCTGTAAAAACGAACCACAACCGGAGGAACAGGCCTCATTCAGAAAAATATTATCAATGGCATTGTTGCGGATCTGGAAACACTTAATATCCTGTCCTCCAATATCAATAATAAAGTCCACATCCGGCTGGAACCTCTTGGCAGCCGTATAATGCGCCACCGTTTCCACGATTCCAAAATCTACGCCAAAGGCATTCATGATCATCTCTTCTCCATATCCGGTCACCGCCGAGGCCGCAATATGAATGTCCGGATATTGCTGATACAGCTTTTCCAGAAACTGCTTGATGATCGGAACCGGATTCCCACCATTTGGAAGATACTCCGAACAGAGGATATTCGCATTCTCATCCACAACCACCGCCTTAACCGTTGTCGAACCTGCATCGATTCCAAGATAGGCAGAACCCTCCAACTGTTCGATCTGCCGAATGTGATCCGAGTTCTTTTTATGACGGCTGACAAATGCCTGGTATTCCTCCTGCGATGTGAACAGCGGTTTACAGCTTGCATAGCCGCCCGATGCCGTGTAGCTGCTGATCTGCTCACGCAGACCGGCCAGTTCAAACACCTTACTCTCCTTCTTAAGGGCGGCTCCGAGTGCAACATAATATAACGAGTTCTCCGGTGCGATTCCTGTAAGCTTCAGCGTCTTGTCGAATGCCTTCCGCAGCTCGGACAAAAACGTAAGCGGGCCTCCCAGATAGACTACCCTGCCTTTGATTTCCCTGCCCTGCGCAAGACCTGCGATCGTCTGGTTCACTACCGCATAAAATATACTGGCAGATATATCATCCTTCTGTGCTCCCTGATTCAAGAGTGGCTGTACATCGGATTTGGCAAACACTCCACATCGGCTGGCAATGGTATAGATCTTCTTATAGTGCTTCGCCGCCTCATTCATCTGACCGGCTTCCATGTTAAGCAACGCTGCCATCTGATCGATAAACGCACCCGTACCGCCGGCACAGGTTCCATTCATCCTGACCTCTAAGCCATCTGTCAAAAATAAGATCTTTGCATCCTCGCCGCCTAACTCAATCACCACATCTGTTCCCGGTATCATCTTATTCACCGCTACCCGGGTTGCATATACCTCCTGCTCAAACGGGATACCCATTGCATCCGCTATACCCATTCCGGCAGAACCGGAAATACAAAGGCTCATCTCCTTCTCGTCCGGAAATTCCTTCATGATATCATCCAGCATTGCCACCGTCTTATTGGTGATCTGTGAGAAATGTCTCTGATAGTCCTTATAGACAATCTCGTCACTCTCATTCAAAACAACACATTTTAATGTAGTAGAGCCTACATCTAAACCTATTTTCATGCTCATAGCCATACCCCTTTTTCCTAAGTGCCTGAACTGCCCCGGCATCCATACGCTGCCTTCCTTCCCTGTCTGCCAGCGTATCAGCCCCCGTAGTCAGACAGTCTCAACCCCTTGACATGTTTCCGTAATCAAAACATAGGTATTTTAACATACTTTCTTCTGTTGTGCCAGTCCTACTTTACAGATTCAACCGTCAAGTATTTCCGTCCCTTCCATAATTTGATATCATGGCATTTCTTCCTGTGAGTCTTCTGTTTTCTTTCTTTTTTTGCGGTTAAAGGCTTCGTAGATGCATGGCACCACCAGCAGGGTCAACAAGGTACCGTAGATCAGACCTCCAATTGTAACCAATGCCATTGGCTGTGCCATATCTGCGCCCATTCCGATTCCCATCGCCATGGTGGACAGACCCAGAATCGTTGTAAGTGCCGTCATGACAATCGGACGCAGACGATTCCGGCCTGTTGTGACAATCGCCTCCCGCATCTGCCGCCCCTCCTCAATCAGTTGATTCACACTGTCCACAAACACGATACCATTATTTACAATGATTCCGGACAGCATAACCATACCAATCATCGCAATGATACTGACATCCTTTCCGGTCAGGTACAAAGCCGCAAAGCCACCGGTAAAGGCCAGCGGTACTGTAAACATGATAATAAACGGGCTCTTTAACGACTGGAACTGCGCCACCATGATCAGATACATAAAGACAAGTGCCAATACCAGCATCAGAATCACCTGTTCCATTGCCTCCATGACGGTTTCATTTTCCCCTTCATAGACAATCTCATAACCAGCCGGCAACGGAAGTCCTTTCAGCACACGCTTCACCTCGTTCGAAACAGACGTTGTGGTATATCCGTCCTTTACCTGTCCGTTGATTGAGATATACCGCGTCTGATTGATACGGGAAATAGAAGAAAGAGATTCCGAATCCTGCACGTCAGCAATCTTCCCGATCTTCACATTAACCGTATCCTCTCCTTTCTTCCCCTCCAGCTTGAGATTATTCACATCTTCTAACGTATAGTCGTCTGTCTCCTCATCCTTTACATACACCAGATAATCCTTCGTTGCCGTACTCAGCGTCGTTGCCGAAGTGGCATCTGCCAGTGTCCCCTGTACCCGTTGAAATACCTGCGCCACCGTCAAACCATATTTTGCCGCCTTGTTTTTATCTACAATGATACGATATTCGGTAGTAGCATCCTCCAGACCATTCTCGATTTCGGTCAGACCATCTACCTCCTGCAGCTTGGTACTAATCTGAACGGCCAGATCCTTCAGGGTATCCAGATCCTTTCCCTTGACCTGAACCGTTACCCCTGTCGTCATAATGGCACTCATATCCATATTCGAGGTTGTAACCGATATCTCGCAGTCATAATCCCTCGTCTTCTCCCGTATGAGATCGGCTATCTCTTCATTTGTATGCTGCTTATCCTCCTTACATTCCAGATAATAGCTCACCGTGTCAATCGCAGTATCAGATCCAAAGCCAAGCATGGCCATGGAACCTCCACCCACCATCGCACCGACTGTCTGTATATCCTCAATCTCCAGAACTTCATCAAGAATCTGATCCGACAGTGCAGCCGTTTCCTCCAGAGTCTTTGTCCCCTCCGGCATCGTCATGGTCATGGTCATCTGTGTCGAATCCATACCCGGAAAAAAGGAAAAGCCCTTCGACAGCGATAATGCCGTACTTAACCCGAACAGAACCAATGCTATCAGCAATACTACCGCTTTGTGATCCAGCACTCCCGGCAGGATCCCCGCATACCAGTTGCTGATGCGGGTCATCAGGTGATTTTCTTTTTCCGACACCTTTTCAAAGGTTCTGGATGCCACCATCGGCACAAAGGTGATCGCCACGACCAGACTCGCCAGAAGGGAATAGGTAATCGTAAGTCCCATATCGGTAAAAAGCTGCTTTGTGATTCCACTTGTAAACACAATAGGAAGGAACACACAGACCGTTGTCAGGGTCGACGCCGTAATGGCACCCACCATCTGTCCGGCCCCCTTCATCGAAGCCTCCATCACCGAGGCCCCCTCCTTGCGCAGTCGGTATATGTTCTCAATCACGACAATCGAATTATCCACCAGCATACCGACTCCAAGCGCCAGACCGGACAACGAGATCACATTCAACGTGATTCCGCTGAAGTACATCAGTACCACTGCAAAGACAACGGATACCGGAATTGACACCGCAATGATTCCGGTCGGACGTATATCCTTCAGGAACAGCAGCAGAATAAAAATTGCCAACATTGCGCCAAACAACAGATTGCTGATCACCGAATTGGATACCAGATCGATATATACTCCCTGATTCATCAGTTGAACAAAGGAAACGGTATCATCTTCCGCAGACAACTCGTCAAACCGTGCGACAATCCGATCTGCCACGGACTTGGTTGAATATTCATTCTGCTTGGCAATGGACAATATGATACCCGGATTCTGGTTGACTCTGGTGTAAATCTCCTCCTCATTTGTCGTGACAAATACATCTGCCACGTCCGAAAGACGGATTGCATCCACTCCGTCCATCCCGAGATCCAACAGAATAAAATCAGACAGCTCCTCTACGTCATCAAACTTCTCTCCTACCCTTACCAGATAGTCCACATCATCCTCCGTCACATAACCGGC
>JAFVCQ010000187.1 GCA_017479085.1 Lachnospiraceae bacterium
GAGGTGATAGGCAGTTATGTCAATCTGAAGAAGAAGGGGAATTCCTATTCGGCGTGCTGTCCGTTTCATCATGAAAAGACCCCGTCCTTTCATGTCAGCAGGGAAAAACAGATGTATCACTGCTTTGGCTGTGGAGTGGGTGGCAATGTGTATACTTTTTTGATGGAACATGAGAATTATTCCTTTCCGGAGGCAGTTGAGGCATTAGCAGAACGCGCCGGGGTAAAGCTGCCGGAGCAGAGTATGTCACCGGAGGCCAGACAGCAGGCGGATGTCCGGGCAAGACTGAAGGATCTGAATCGGCTGGCGGCCGGTTATTTTCACTACCTTCTGCGGACAGAGCATGGGGTACATGCGATGGAATATCTCAGGAATCGCGGGCTTTCGGATGAGACGATCAATCAGTTTGGATTGGGCTTTTCGGATGTATATAGTGACGATTTATACAAATACTTAAAAAGTAAGGGATATAAGGATGAAGAATTAAAGGATTCCGGACTGGTGCGTTTTGATGAGAAACATGGCGCTTCCGACCAGTTCTGGAATCGCGTAATGTATCCGATTATCGATACGAATAACCGGGTGATCGGATTCGGCGGGCGGGTTATGGGAGATGCAAAACCCAAGTATATTAACACGCAGGACACACCGGTATTTGATAAGAGCCGCAATTTGTATGGATTGAATCTGGCAAAGAAAAGCCGGCGCAGGGGGATTATCTTTTGTGAGGGCTATATGGATGTGATATCCATGCATCAGGCGGGTTTTGATAATGCAGTCGCCTCTCTTGGTACCGCATTGACGGTAGGACAGGTGAATCTGGTCAAACGTTTTACCGATCATGTCTATCTTGCCTATGACAGCGATGAGGCGGGGACGAAAGCGGCAATCCGCGCATTGGAGATCATGCGGGAATTCGAGATGCCGGCAAGGGTCATTTCCCTGAAGCCGTATAAGGATCCGGACGAGTTGATTCAGGCAGAGGGAACAGAGGGCTTTGAGAGGCGTATCGGGCAGGCTAAGAGTGGTATCATGTTTGAGATTGATGTGCTGGCCGGTCAATATGATCAGGAGGATCCGCAGGAACGAACCATCTTCCAGAGGGAGGCGGCAAAAAAACTGGCGCTGATCTTAGATCCGCTGGAACGGAAGAATTATACAGACAGTGTAGCAAAGCAATATGATATGGAGACGGACAGCTTGAAGGAGACCGTGACACGCTATGGAGTGGCTGGTGCGAATCGGGTGGACTCATCCGTGTTCCGACAGCGGGGAACCTCATCAGGAGCAGAGAAGGAGCAGAGAGCGCTTAAGGCCGAACGACTTTTGATTACATGGCTGATCAATGAGAACGGGTTATTTGACCGATTGGAGGGAATCCTCTCTGAGGAGGATTTTTTTGAGCCGATTTACCATGACATTGCAATGGAGCTGTTTGCCCAATATCGAAAGGAAGGACGGGTGACGCCGGCAGCCATCATGAATCACTATCAGAGTAAAGAGGAGCATGAAAAGGTATCGGCCATCATGCAGCAACGATTTGATATGGAGGTGACGCAGAGTGAGAAATCCAAGGTCGTCACCGATCTGGTGCGGAGAATCCGGCTTCGGAGTATCCAGCATCAGATGGATCTGGCGCAGGGGGATCTGGCAAGGACCGGACAACTCATGTTGGAAAAAAGCAGGATCAGTAAACTGACGATTGCTCTATAACAGGATAACAAAGATAAAGGCTTATGTAAGGAAGGATGGAAAAATGGAAGAACAAAAAACAAATACAGCAGAGGATGCAAAGTTTCAGGAGAAGTTGAAGGAGCTGCTTGCAATCGCCAAAAAAAGAAAAAATGTGATTGAGGATAGTGAGATCGTTGCCTGTTTTGCAAAAAGCGCTGACATCGAGTTGAATGCGGAACGTATGACAGAGGTTTTTGATTATCTGGAGGCTCACAAGGTAGATGTGCTTACCATCACCGAGGGAGACGAGGAACCGGATGAGGATGCACTGCTGGATGTGGAGATGGATGACGATATCTCAGTGGAGAAAATTGATCTGTCTATTCCGGAGGGAGCCAATATTGAAGATCCGGTGCGTATGTATCTGAAGGAGATTGGCAAGGTACCGCTTCTGAGTGCAGATGAGGAAATTGCACTGGCGCAGAAGATGGAGGCTGGCGATCAGGCGAAGATTGAGCTTGACGAGGCCGGAGAAGATCTGGACGATGAGACGAGAAAAGAACTGGAAGCACTGGTGGAGCAGGGGGACTATGCAAAGAAAAAACTTGCGGAGGCGAATCTGCGCCTTGTGGTCAGCATCGCAAAACGCTATGTGGGACGCGGTATGTTATTCTTAGATCTGATTCAGGAGGGGAATCTTGGTCTGATCAAGGCCGTGGAGAAATTTGATTACCGGAAGGGATACAAATTTTCAACCTATGCAACATGGTGGATTCGGCAGGCTATTACCAGAGCGATTGCAGATCAGGCCAGAACGATTCGGATACCGGTGCATATGGTGGAGACGATCAATAAGCTGATTCGGGTTTCACGCCAACTGCTGCAGGAGCTTGGAAGAGAACCGTCTCCGGAGGAGATTGCAGAGGAGATGGAGATTCCGGTAGAACGGGTGAGAGAGATCCTCAAGATTTCGCAGGAGCCGGTCTCTCTGGAAACACCAATCGGTGAGGAGGAGGACAGCCATCTGGGTGATTTTATTCAGGATGAGAATGTTCCGGTACCGGCAGATGCGGCTGCCTTTACACTGTTAAAGGAACAATTGGTAGAGGTGTTATCCACTCTGACAGAACGTGAGCAGAAGGTGCTGCGACTGCGGTTTGGTCTGGATGATGGACGTGCCAGAACCTTAGAGGAAGTAGGGAAGGTATTTAATGTAACCAGAGAGAGAATCCGTCAGATTGAGGCAAAGGCGCTCAGAAAGCTGCGCCATCCCAGCCGTAGCCGTAAGTTAAAGGATTATCTGGACTAAGGCGTATCGGATCCGGGAGGACAATGTATGGCAAAACAGGTTCAGCTCTCGAAGCGGCTCAAGATGTTGGCGGATCTGGTAACGCCCGGGAATGTCACGGCAGAGGTGGGATGTGATCATGGTTTTTTGTCTATCTATCTCATACAAAACGGAATCAGTCCGAGGGTGATCGCTTCAGATGTAAGGCAGGGCCCCCTCGACGCTGCCAGAGAGTATATAGCGGAATGGAAATTGGAAAATTACATAGAGACAAGGCTTTCTGA
>JAFVCQ010000188.1 GCA_017479085.1 Lachnospiraceae bacterium
AAGCGGGTCAGGTGCGCTTATGCGGGCTCCTATTATGATGATGGGCATGATGTGCCGAAGCAGTACGACAATGCGCTGTATGTGAATACGACGAATCCCTACCGCATGGATGCTGTGTTTGAACAGTTAACCTCCGAATACGGGGTGGAAGGCGATATGAATGAGGATTTGGAGATGGCTTATATGCAGGGGGACGGGGGGAATCTGATCCTCGTTTCCATATTGTTTATTCTTCTGATCTCCTTTATATTTGCTATCTTTGGAATCGGAATTGTCCGCAACTCCATTCAGCTTTCGAACTTAGAGCAGATCAAGGATTACGGCAACCTGAGATGCATCGGGGCTACGAAGGGACAACTCAAGACGGTCGTTGATTTGGAGGGGATGATACTCGAGCTTACAGGCAATGCGATTGGTATGGTGACCGGTCTTTTTTGCAGTATGGCGGTTGGAGCTTTGCTGGGAGTAAGGGTGGGGTTTCATCTGGTACCGGTGGTGCCGATTCTGATTGCCTTTTTGGGAGATCTGTTTTTTGCAATGGAGGAGACCTGTAAGGTAATCGTGAATCTGACGCCGGTCAGCGCAATCCGTGGAGAATACCGGATTCATAAAGAGAAGCTGAAGCGGAGAGGGAACAGTCTGTTTGGGAAACTGTTCGGAGTGGAGGGGGAATATGCTTACAAGAGTATTCTGCGGAATCCGGGACGGTTCCTGAAAACCGTATGGGCGATGGGGCTTGGAATTGCTGCATGCATTGCTGTTATGAGCATTGTCAGTACCGCAAATGGGCTGACGAAACAATTAGACCGGCAATTCCGCTACTACAAGATCTCTTATGAACATATACTCGGAACCAATGAGACCATTGATGAAGTGCAGAGCAGCCTTCCATCCCGGGAGCTGTTCCAGAGGATCTCGGATATGGATGAAGTGGGAGAGGCAAAGAGAATCTATTCGTCCATGGCGCTGCTTGTCGATTGGGAGGAACACTATGCACATTACACAGATACCTATCTCGATGAGTCGATGCGTGGAGCGGTCTGGAAGCGTTTGTCCGAAATAATGCGTGGGGAAAGAGCGGCGGTATCCGAAGAATCTGCCAGATTTGTTGTGAAAAACATGACAGAGCTTGCCTGCTATGGATACGATGAAGAGGATTATGCAAGGCTGGGATCGGCATTGGAAGCAGGAACGCTGGATATCAGTGAGAATGGAGTGGTACTGATAAATGGCAGTACCGTGATGAAGGATGTGGACGCGGATTCGGAGGAGGTCTATCTGCTGCCCGGATATGATGATATGGAGGTGCCCTTCAACGATTATCAGGTGGGGGATACGGTTTCCCTTGTGGATATGACAAGATTTCGGAATATGATGGAGGAGGAACTGTCGGATTTCCGGAAACGATACCAAAAGGAGCATGGAGAATGGCAAAACCCGGAGGAAGCAGGAAACAGCTATCAGGAGGCATATGATACGGAGAAGATGGATGCGGCCGTGCGATGCAGACAAAGGCTGATCGGGGAGGGTGCCTTTCGGACATATACGATTGAGGGAATCGTCAGCCGGAATGAGAATTATTTTACAGGAGAGGATGAGGTGGCATTGGTTTTGCCACTGGAACGTTATTATGATGTTACCGGTACAGACGAGAGCATGATGACCGGAATGCAGTATCATTTTGACCGGTTTCCCGTGAACAAATTCATGCGTATCGGTATCTATGAGACGGAGGAAGGAGGGAGCTGGTTTGGACAGTCATTGTATCTGGTGGAGAGGATGATGTTGGAATCCTTTAAGCTTGGATCCGGAGGGGTTATGGTCTTTGTGGTTTTTGTGGTCATGATGACGACATTCAATATCATCAATACCACCGCAAGTAATCTGCATTTGAGAAAAAAAGAATTGGCGCAGCTTCGGGTGATCGGAGTTTCCAAACGACAGTTGATGAAAATGCTCATGTTAGAGGGTGTGATCACGTCCATTGTTGCAAATGGGATCGGAATGATTTTGGGAACCGCACTCAACCGGATTGCGTTTGGCCGGATTTTGGGGAGCCTGCTTGGGATTCCATTTCGGTTTCCGTTTGGTACGGCAATCCTTGGAATCGTACTCTCTACCCTGATTCTTTGCGGTTCGGTCTATGTGCCGCTTAAGGGCCTGAAGTCCGATATGGCAGGTGACCTTGCAACAGGAGGTGAATGAAGGAGGATGTGTATGAAGCATTACAGGGAACTGGCATTCCGCTATCTGAAAATGAACAGGAGACGAAGTGTGGTGACGATTCTTGGAGTAGCCGTGTCCGTCACGATATTATATATCCTGCTGAATCTCGGCTGGAGTGCACTGTTGAAATACAGAGAGAATGTCAGGGCAAAGAAGGATTATGAGATCATACTCTTTACAGAAACGAAAGAACAGATTGAGGAGATCATGGCTGATTCCAGAGTGAAAAGCGCCTATGTGGGGTCCTATTATGATGACGACCGCGACGATCCGGTACAGTATGCGAATGCGCTGTATATTAACACAACCAATCCCTACCGGATGGATTCGGTGAAACAGGCTTTGGTACAGAAATATGGTATTGACGGTATCATGAATGAAGAACTGGAGATCGCCTATATGCAGGGGGCGGATAAGGCGAACCTGATCTTCATTTCCGTTTTGTCGGTGTTTCTGATCGCTTATGTGTTTGCTATTTTTGGAATTGGAATTGTCCGCAATTCCATTCAGCTTTCGAATCTGGAGCAGATCAGGGATTATGGTAACCTAAGATGTATCGGGGCTACGAAGG
>JAFVCQ010000189.1 GCA_017479085.1 Lachnospiraceae bacterium
GAGCAGAGCAGGATAACTCTGCTTTTTTAGAGTATCAGTTGAATAGAAATATGACGTAATACAAAAAGTCACAGGTTAATACCGTGGCTTTTTTTGCGTTTTGATTCGGGAGGAAAAACATGAAAAGGCAGGATGAGGAGCTGACGGTGATTACAAGGGCAAAAGAGCTTTGCGGCTATATTTTGACGGTAACGGATCAATCGCCGAAGAAATTCCGCTTTACTTTAGTGAGCAGGCTGCAGAATTATTCACTGGATATACTGGAAAAATTGTATCTGGCAAATTCGGTGGTTATAAAGGAGGGAACTCCGGCAGAGGACTGCCAAAAGAGAAGAAACTATCAGAGGGAGGCATATACCACATTGAGACTGTTGGCCTATATTGCAATGGTTGCAAGGGAAAATCAGTGTATATTAAACCGCCAGCATACTGTTATGGCTTTCGCAATGAACCGGCTGACCGGCTTTATGAGGGATTTACACAGAAAGAATGGAGGGGAGGGATATATCTTAAAATGTGATGTCAGAAAGTACTTTGACTCGATCGATCATGCAGTGTTGAAAAAAATGGTGGACGATATGGGATTATGCGATCGGACGAAGTGGCTGCTGAATTTGATTATAGACAGCTACCATGAACAGGAAGGAAAGGGACTGCCAATGGGCAATCAGACCAGCCAGTGGTTTGCTCTGTATTACCTGAACGGGATTGACCGATTGGTGAAGGAGCAGCTGCGGATCAGGTATTATACGAGGTACATGGACGACATGATATTGATACATCCAGATAAAGAAGTTCTAACACAGTGTCTTGCACAGATGCGGGATTATGCGGAAAGCGTCCTGCATCTGGAATTCAATCAAAAGACGCAGATTCATTCTGTGGAACAGGGGGTAGACTACCTTGGATTTCATTTTTATCTGACACCGACGGGAAAGGTGCTGCGGCTGCTAAGACAGCAGAATAAGAAAAAATTCAAGAGAAAACTGCGTGCGTTCCGGAGACTGTACAGGAATGGAGAGATCGATTCCACTCAGATCGGAAAAAGTCTGGTCAGCTACCGGGGACACCTGCAGCATGGACATACCTATCACTTGAGAAAGCAGATATGGTCAGAGCTGGTATTGAGAAGGGGGACATCCGCCCCATATACGCAGGATGGAGAACATGTTTAATAGGAAAAAGGAGGAAATGAGAAAATGAAAAAAGAAACCATGAAAAAAAGAGGAAGATCGGGATACCGGAATCCGTATCTGGCAGTGATCCTGTCCGGTACACTTGCCCTGACCACTTGTCTGGCGGGTTCACAGGTGAAATCACAGGCGGCGGAAGGCACCGATACCGGACTGCACAATCCTACCGTTGTGATGAACGAATGCGATACGGTGTATTTTGGAAGCTACTGGCAGGAGGACACGAATGGAGACGGTGTTGCGGATCGGAATGACGACAAGACACCGATCCGGTGGCGGATCCTGTCACAGGATGGGGATGATGCGTATGTGATTGCGGATCAGGTTCTGGATGCGAAGCCGTATAACGAGGAGTATACAGATGTTACATGGGAGACCTGTACCCTGCGGGCATGGCTGAATGAAGAATTTTATAACAATGCCTTTACGGCAGAAGAACAGAGGGCTGTAATCGAACAGACGCTTGTCAATGCGGATAATGAGGACGATGATACGGAAGGTGGAAATGACACGACGGACAAGGTATATCTGGCCTCGATTGCGGATATGGGGAAGGAAGATTATGGGTTTCAATCAGACAGGTACTTTTACGATCAGGCAAGAATTGGAACGGCAACCGCTTACGCAAGGTCACAGGGGGCATATGTAAACGGTGAGATGGGCAGCTGGTGGTGGCTGCGTTCGCCTGGTGACTATGCGTATTGTGCGTCGGATGTCTACAATGATGGGTACGTGTATCCCAATGGGGACTATGTAGATGATGTTTCAGGAGGTGTGCGCCCCGCTTTGCATCTTAATCTGTCCTCTCCTCTTGTCCATTCGGCCGAAAAACAGGAGATTTCTGTGAAAAGTGTGAGCTGGGATACCGTAGAGCTTGGAAGCTTTGATGGGGAGCCGATTGTGTGGAGGGTGCTGGAGGTGTCAGACGGAAATGCATATCTGCTGGCAGACCGGATCCTGACAAAGAAGGCATTCAATGATGAATATGAAAGCATAACATGGAAAGACAGTACGCTTCGGACATGGCTGAACGGAGAGTTTTACGAGGCATCCTTTACGGATGCAGAGAAGAGCGGGATTTTATCGTACACATATGAGAATGCTGACAATGTATGGTACGATACAGAGGGAGGAGAGGATACGCAGGATCGGATCACACTCTTGTCTCTGTCGGATATCGTAAGAAAGGAGTATGGGTTCCCAACATACTATTGGTGTGAACATAGTGCCAGAATAGCCTGTGATGAGAATGGACCGGGCAGCTGGTGGTGGCTGCGTTCGCCTGGTAACTTTACGTTTAGTGCGTCGTATGTCCACGATGATGGGTACGTGTATACCTATGGATACCGTGTAGATCATGTTTCAGGAGGTGTGCGCCCCGCTTTGCATATTTCTCTATCCTCTTTCCCTCTCTCCAAGAAGGGCAGTGTGACTGTGGGAACATCTGCAACTGCTCCGGAGACCCCTACAACGGAAGCACCGACAACGGAAACTCCAAAGCCGGAGATCCCTACAACGGAAGCACCGACAACGGAAACTCCAAAGCCGGAGACCCCTACGACAGAAGCGCCGACAACGGAAACTCCAAAGCCGGAGACCCCTACAGCAGAAGCGCCGACGACGGAGGCCCCAAAGTCGGAGACCCCTGCGACAGAAGCCCCGACAACGGAATCCAAATCGACAGTGAGTGCCCCAAAGAAGGCGGTAATCAAATCCCTTAACAATAAGGCATCGAAGAAGCTTGTGGTCACATGGAAGAAGGTCAGTGGTGCAACGGGATACGAGGTATCCATTGCGACAAAGAAGAACTTCAAATCCGGCAAAAAGGTGAAGAATACGACGAAGACAACCTATACCTTTACAAAGCTGAAAAAGGGAAAGACCTATTATGTACGTGTCCGCGCCTTTCAGACAGGTGACGGAGGGAAGGTGTACGGAAAATACAGCGCAGTGAAGAAGCTGAAGATCAGCAAATAACGATACCCTTTCCGGAGGGATTGTCAGCGCATTAAAAGGTGTAATATCTGAATAAGACATTACACCTTTTATTCTTTGTTTGATATTTAGTTGTTGTTATCTGTCAACGGTGGTTTCTGATAAAGTTTTCTTTCTATATAACTCTTTTTTTTGAGCAAATATTGTACTGCTGAAGATTCTTTATCACTAATTAAATTCAATGTCTCTTCCACTATTTCTAACTGATCAAACAGATTGCCATTGTATTCTTTTTCATTTGTTGGCATAAGCACAACCCCCTTATATTTGATATGTATATTATACCAAAAAGAATAATCAGTGTAAAGCCTTATTAAGTTATTGATGATAGGATATTTTTATTGATTCACACCGTCCCCTCGAACAGCACCTTATCTCCAATCTCAACTCTTTTCACGCCCTGCTCCTTTTTCTTGTTGAAGTTGAAACTAAGCATATATCCTGTATTAAGATTGAAATTATCCAGATATTCTTTGATCTGTTTTTCTCCATCAGCGTTATATCGTTCGCCCCGCCAGATCTTCAGTTCTATAATATACTGTTGTCCGAGATAATCCACGATTACATCCGTTCTCGTCTGGTTTCTGGTCTGTGCTTCTATATAGTAATTGCCTGTTCCATTTATA
>JAFVCQ010000021.1 GCA_017479085.1 Lachnospiraceae bacterium
ATATGGCAAGAGTGCTGAGGAGGCGATCAATCAGATTAAACGCAGGAATTATCTGGACAAATTTGAGCATTATAGAGGTAATACGCTTATCATTGGCGTGAATTATGATAGGGAAGTCTCAAGTAAGAGTCCGGAGTTCAAACAGCATAGTTGCAAGATAGAGAAGACATGAAAAAAGTCGGTAAGAAACATTTTTAATGAGACTTTATGTCTGATTTTCTATTTGGGGAAAGAGGAGGAGACATCAGATGACAAGAGAAGTTTCAATTGGAACTCAGGATTTCGGACTGTTGAGAGAAGATCAATGCTTTTATATAGACAAAACTGCATTTATTAAAGAGTGGTGGGAAGGGAAGGATGCCGTAACCCTGATTACCCGTCCGCGCCGGTTTGGAAAAACATTAAATATGAGTATGCTGGATTATTTTTTCTCCAATCAGCATGCGGGTAGAAGCGACTTATTTGAGGGATTGGAAATCTGGCAGGATGAAAAGTTTCGAGGTATGCAGGGGAAATATCCTGTGATTTTTCTATCTTTTGCAGGAGTGAAACAGGATACCTATGAAAAGACAAGAAAACAAATCAATAAGTTATTAGTCCGGATTTATGAACAGCACTCTTATTTGCTGGAAAGCGACAATCTCTCCGGAAATGAAAAACAGAGTTTTCAAAACATAAAAGAGGATATGGATGAGGTAGATGCCGGATTTGCACTGAACCAGTTGTCCGTTTTTTTGGAGAAGCACTATGGCAGAAAAGTCCTCATTTTTTTGGATGAATACGATACCCCTTTGCAGGAAGCGTATATAAATGGATATTGGAATGAGTTGACGGCATTTATCCGCATGATGTTTAATAATACATTTAAGACCAATCCATCTATGGAGAGGGCAGTTATGACCGGAATTACCAGGGTGAGCAGAGAATCGATTTTTTCAGACTTGAATAATTTGATTGTGGTTACGACGACATCCGATCTGTATGCGACATCGTTTGGGTTTACGGAAGAAGAAGTCTTTGCTGCAATTAAGGAGCAGGGAATTGCGGAATGTGAACAGGCAGAAGTGAAGAAATGGTATGACGGATTTACATTCGGAACGGTAACAGATATCTATAATCCATGGTCGATTACGCATTATCTGAAACTTAGAAAATTCGATTCTTATTGGGCAAATTCCAGTGGAAACGGACTTGTAGGGCATCTGCTGCAAAGTGGAGATGCCGATCTTAAGATGGAATTTGAGAATCTGTTAAGGGGAGGTTTCGTTGAAGTCGCAATTGATGAGCAGATTATATTCGATCAGTTGGACACAGATATCGATGCGGTCTGGAGCCTGCTGCTTGCCAGTGGATACCTGAAATATATCAAAATCATTCAGGAAACAAATGAGGACATTCCGGTTTATCAGATGGCACTGACCAACTTTGAAGTGAAGCGAATGTTCCACAATCTGATCAAGGGCTGGTTCAAGAAATCAAGGGCATTATCCAAGTTTGTGACAGCAATGCTGCAGGGCGATGTTCGCAGCATGAATTATTATATAAATGATGTGGCGCTATATACCTTCAGTTCGTTTGATTCCGGCAACCAACCATCGGAAAAAGAGCCGGAGCGATTTTATCATGGTTTTGTACTGGGATTGTTGGTGGAGAATGCACCGGATTATATTGTCAAATCCAATCGTGAGAGCGGATTTGGAAGATACGACGTGGTATTGGAGCCGAAGGATAAGAACAACGTGGCGGTGATTCTGGAGTTCAAGGTATACGATCAGGAATACGATGGGGAAAAGGATCTGTCCGATACTGCAGACAATGCTCTGGCACAGATTGAGGAGAAGAAATATACGGCGGATCTGATCGGGCAGGGAATTGCGGGAGAGAAGATCTTCAAGTATGGACTTGCATTCAAGGGGAAGAAGTGTTTCATTAAGAGAGGGTGAGGCTTGTGTGCATTCTAATGACAGAGCCCCTTTGTTACGCATCCTCTTGTCTGCTGTTCAGCACTGCAACGGCTACCTTTTCTGAAATTCCCTGATCTACCAATTCCTCCACGGTATCATACCCCATTTTTAGCAGAGAGAATGCACGGATGGTTTCTTCGATTCCGCTGTCTTTTTCCGTATCCGTTCCCGTTTGCTCTTCAAGGCGTTCCTCGCGGTACTCTCTTCGGCGTTCTCCCCGGCGCTCTCTTCGACGTTCTTCCCGGCGTTCCCTTCGACGCTCTTTCCGACGTTCTCTTCGGCGTTCCCTTTGACTGTCCTCCCGATCCTCTCTTCGACGTTCTCCCTGACGCCCGCCTATCACATCGCCCACGATGTCTCCTATGAGGTCACCGTCAATTCCTCCCTCATGATCGCCTATGATATTTCCCACAATGTCTCCAATGAGATCACCGTCCAATTCTCCGATACGCCCTCCTTTGCGTGCTATTTTTTTCACTTTCTCTAATCCCTCTTCGAATATTTCTCCTAAATCGGAATTCTCCATACGATTCGCCTCCTCCTATAATATGTAATGGCATGATTGTTTCCGGCAATCCTGCCAGGTTGTCAGAGTGTATCCAACGTTCCCCTCATCGATCCGGTGATTCTCTCCAGTATCCGCCCTCAAAGCACCAGTTGTCTAGGTGAGTATAAGTACACTCTATCATAAAAGCCTTGAACAATCAATCATAAATAGTGGAATGACACCTCTTCTTTGTATGTCACATCCGATGACGTTCGGTTAAACCATGAACAGTGACGGATATCCCGTTATATGACTTTTGTCACATGAAAAATCGTTCTTTTTTCACTACCGCAAAAAAAGGAAAACTGTTATCATGAAACTGCCTCACAACATACTGTTCGTGTAAGGCATCATGGGTCAATGGACATAGGATAGAAAAAGGAGGAGAATTCGAGGTGGAAGAATACATTTTGACAACAAAGGATTTAATGAAGAAGTACCAGAACAAGGTAGTGGTGGACAACCTGAATATACAGATTAAAAAGGGAGAGGTGTTTGGGCTTCTGGGGCCGAACGGAGCGGGAAAAAGTACAACGATGAATATGATCTGCTCGATCACGAGGCCGACTGCGGGGACGATCTCGCTGTTCGGGAAGGATCCGTGGAAACAGAAAAAGGAAGTGATCCACAAGCTCGGATACATTCCACAGGAGCTTGCTATTCACGGCAGTCTGAAGGCATGGGAAAATGTAGAGCTGTTTACCTCTTTGTATGGAATTAAGGGGGAGGCGCTGAACACGGCGGTAGAGGAGTCTTTGGAGTATGTCGGGCTTCTGGGACGAAAGCAGGAATTTGCGAAGAATTTTTCCGGCGGTATGAAAAGGCGTCTGAACATCGCATGCGCCATCGGGCATAAGCCGGATCTGCTGATCTTTGACGAGCCGACTGTCGGGATTGATCCGCAGTCGAGGAACTTTATTCTGGAACAGATCAAGACCTCCAACAGGAATGGTGCGACCGTGATCTACACCAGCCATTATATGGAGGAGGTAGAGGCCATCTGTACAAGGATTGCGATCATGGACAATGGGAAGATCATCGCCTGTGGCACCAGTGAAGAGCTGAAGAGACTGGTCACGGAGGACGGGGAGAGTATCACGCTGGAGGAGGTATTCCTGACGCTGACGGGCAAGAAACTGAGGGACTATATTGACTAGTATAACCCAACTGAAAATAGACAAGTGAAACATGCAATGTCATTTAGTTAGGCCGGCCGCTACCGAATATGGTATATGTTTCCCATTCCGGGCACGCTAGCTTTGCATAGCTTCGAACTAAGCTCACGTTGTTCGCTAAGGTCTCAGCTATCCGCTTAACTGCCGACGTAACGGTACTAAATTCGCAGCCTGAGCTGCTCATTAAGGACCGACGTCCGCAGATAGCCCTACATTGTGAAACATATACCATATCCGGTAGCTATTCACTGGCTGATCCTTAACTAAATGACATTGGTGAAACATGTGGATAATTCGGTTTGATTATACCGGGGAACGGTCAATCTGACCGTTCCGAAGAAAAGGGAGGAAATATGATTCGATATTTAGTAAAAAATAATTTTAAATTAATGCTCCGCAGCAGATGGATCCTTCTGGTCATGGTCTTAGGCCCGGTTCTGGTGATCGCCATTTTGTCCAGTGCGTTTCACGATCTGATGCAGTCGTATGAAGGAGTGGAAGAGTTTAGAGCCGGATACCGGATCGGGGAGGGGAGTGTTGCAGAGGACTATATGGAGGCGGTAAAGCGTGCCGGAGAGAAGGCCGGAATCACGTTTCTCGAATATCCGGAGGGGAATCCGAAGAAGGTCATGGAAAACAACGATCTGGCAGCCTTCGCAGAGTTTGGCGGGGATACTTATACGCTGTATGAAAGCGAAGATTTCAAAGTGGAGGGAATCACGCTGGAGTATTTTTTAACCCGCATGATGCGGGAGCTGTCCGGTCAGGCCCTGCAGATGACGGTACCCGGAGCAGGAGATGGAAACGGGGAGGAAACGGTGACGCTACCGGTACAGAACATAGAATTCATGCCGGCAGTCAGTGCAAAGGATTATTATGGAATTGTATACATTGTGTATTTTTGCTGGTGCAGTATCATCTGTGCGGCGGGTGTGCTGGCAAGTGAGAAAAAATACGGAATTCGGAAGAAATTTCAGGTGACTTCGCTGTCTGCATTCCGGTTATATCTGGGAAAATGGATTCCGTTGGTACTGGTCACGACAGCGGGAATGGGCGTGCCGGTTGTTCTTACGGTGGTATTGTTTGACATTCACTGGGGAAATGCTATGGTATCGGCAGGTCTGATCCTGTTATCCATTATGGCAGGCGCTGCATTTGGTCTGCTGCTGTATTCCCTTTCAGACAATCTGGCCATCACGATCATTGTTTTGTTTATGACGGTCTGGTTTATGGGATTTTTTGGAGGGAGCTTTGAGACATACATGTTTTCGAATTGGCCGGATTCGGTCAGGAACCTGTCTCCGATCTATCATGTGAACAGGGCATTGGTGGAAACATCATGTATGGGACAAAGTGTGTATACCGGAAGCAGTGTTCTTTACCTGCTTGTGATTACGGTGGTCTGCTCTGCTGTCGCAGCAGGCGTGGACCGGATCAAGAGAGGGAGGGTGTGAACGAATGGGCGAATTGCTGAAGATCAATCTGAAATTGTTACTGCGGAACAAAGGCTTTTTATTTTTCCTTTGTATCACGCCAATGGTGTCTGCGTTAATCCTGAATCTGAAATTAGAGACCGCGCTTCATGAAAATAAGGAGCTGCGAAGTCAGATTGTGGAACTGGAGGATTGCAGTGATCGTGCTGCCTATGCGGCGGATACTACGGCCTTTGTCATCAAGGTATACGATGCCTCGGAAACGGAGCTTTCGGAATATGTATTGGAACAACTGGCAACGGCCGGAATGTTTTCGGTATGCCGCTGTGATGTGCGGGGACTTACCGATCCTCAGGTGGAAGAGCAGGCGAAAAAGGATGCATTTGATGACCGGGCCGGTACGCTGCTCTATTTAAAAAAGGATTTTGAACCCTGTGTCTTGGAGGGAGACTATGCGGGAGCCATGCAGATCTATGATGTGTCAGAGGATGAGAGGTGGGAATTATTTGAGACAGAGCTTACGCAGATTTTGTGCCGGATCCATTATCTGGCGGTTTATGAAGATTCGGCGGTAGATATGGCTTCGGAACATTCTGGTTCGGCTGCCATACATGGAGATGTTGTGGATTCCATGCAAGTGACAGCGGACAGAGTCCATAGGGACAGCAGTCAGGTATTAGCCGTACTGCATTCCATGGATGACCGGATTCCGGAAAAACAGGTCATCACATTAAGCGGGAAACAGACCATTGCATTGACGGATGAGCAGATCAACCAGAAGTTCCGGATCGGGTATGCGTTTGCGATCATTACGCTAGGCTTTCTGTTTTGCGGTGTCTATGTGGCGCATACGGTCATTGAGGAGGAGAATAATAAGGTGTATACCAGAGTGATGCTGTCCGGACTGAGCCGGTCAGGTTATCTCGGTTCGAAATTCATGGTCACCTTAGTCGTGGCAGCTTTGCAGACGGTCTTGTTAGGTATCTGCGTGTTTGCAGGCAGGGACAGCGAATTCGGGATCCATAAGGGGAGCTTCCTGTTTCTGATCTTTTGTCTGGGTCTGATCTTTGGTATCATGGCATTGCTGGCAGGCATCCTGTTAGGGGATGTCATGAGTGCCAACTATGCGGTGTTTGCAATATGGTCTGTGTCCGGACTGCTCGGGGGAGTGTATTTTTCACTGGATGATACCTCTCAGGCGCTAAAGACACTCTCGTTCTTTACCCCGCAGCGGTGGTTTTTAAAAGCGTCAGAAATGTTATTGGCAGGAGACAAAACAGCGTTTTCTATGGTATTATATATCACAGTGGCATATCTGATCGGGATGGTCAGCGTGGGAGCAGTCGGATTGAAGGTGAAACGGTCGGAGACGTAGGAGAGTATGTTGGATGGGAGCAGACGATGGAAGAACAGATTAGGGAACATTATTTTATGGCGGTACGGATCAGCCTGGTGCTGATACTGGAACTATATATTGTCGTGTCGGAGCCTGTTTTGATATGGGCATCCGGCAGGACTTTTTTGCTTCTTTCCCTGTTTGTCGGTGCGATGGCGGGAAAGGGACTGGCATCCGAAAAGAAGAAATGGCTCTTTTTTTGTATGGCAGTGCTGATATGGATTCTTCTGATGAGTGTGCTTGGGAAGGTATTTCTGATGCTGGGTATTTTGCTCTGTTATGAAGGTATTTCAGAGTTGCGGCCGGATGTGTACTGGTATGGAGTTCCCTTTGCCATGGCGTGTGTTCCAAGCGGGATCGGCATTGGGACACAGCTTGTTCTCACCTTTTTAATGAGCCTGATCTACTTACAGCATGACTGCATCGTGGAATCCTACCGGAAGCAGGCCGGTGAGGATATTCTTCAGGAGCAGCGTCTGAAACACAGTCTGTATGAGAAGGAATATGAGATACAGAGGGAGCGGAAGAGAAGTCTTCTGGCATCTGAAAACCGGATTCTGGAGGAACTGACAAGAATCGCACAGACACTACATGACAGACTTGGACACAACATCAATGGTTCCGTCTATCAGTTGGAGGCGGTCAAGGTTCTGCTGGAGCGGGAACCGGAGACCTCTAAGAGGATGCTTCAGGCGGTCATTGACCAGCTTCGAACCGGAATGGACGAGATCCGTGCAATCTTGCGAAAGGAGCATCCCGGAAAGGATAAGCTGACGATTCTGCATCTGGAAAAGCTGTGTGAGGAGTGTCGGCAAAAGGGTGTGGATGCCGGTTTGTTCACAGAGGGGAATCTGTCTGAGGTATCGGAAGCCTGCCTGGAAATTCTGTTGGACAATGCATATGAGGCGGTTTCCAATTCACTGAAATATGCGGAGTGTACGAGGATTGAGATCCGCATCCATGTCATGAACCGGATGATCCGGTGCAGCATATCGGATAATGGAAAGGGCTGTGAGAAGATCGTGGATGGCATGGGCATTTCCGGTATGCGCCGCCGGATACGGGAGGTAAATGGAATTCTGGATTTTGAAACTGCGGCGGGATTTACGATCAACATGCTGCTGCCGAGGAAGGGGTAGGTTTATATGGAAAAAATTAAAGTGATCATAGCAGATGACAGTGATTTTGTGCGGGACGGCATGCGGATCATTCTGGATGTGGATGAGGAATTCGAGGTGCTTGGGTGTGCGGCAAACGGCAGGGAAGCCATTGCACTGGCACAGACCACACCGCCGGATATTTTTCTGATGGATATTCAGATGCCCGAAATGGATGGAATTGAAGCGACAAGGTATATCGTGGAGCATAACCTTGGAAGGGTATTGATCCTCACCACATTTGACGATGATGAGCTGGTACAGCAGGCGTTACAGGGCGGGGCAAAGGGGTATCTGGTAAAGAACCACACACCGGAGCATCTGAAGCAGATGATCAAGTCCGTATATCATGGGATCGGCGTCATGGAGGAGAACATTTTCGAGAGCCTTGCCGGAAAAGCAGACATGGCAAAGTCCGGCTTTCAGGGAGAGGGATATACCGCCCGGGAGATGGATATCATAAAGGCGGTGGCAGAGGGGCTTTCCAACAGGGAAATTGCTGAGAAATTGTTTATCACAGAGGGGACTGTAAAAAACTATGTGACCTCCATTCTGGCAAAGGAGCAGCTATCCCACCGGACTGCGCTGGCGGTGTATTACCTGACGGGGAGAAAGCCGGACTAGGGAGTGTGCTTACATGCGCAGCAGGTGAAAAGAGGTGGTGTGGTTTGATTTTTTGTGGTATGATATTCAAGCACCACGGTTGTGTGATGGAAAACGCATAAAAAGAGGCAGCATGGACTTTTTTTATGTTCGAAATTATGATACAATAGGGACAATTTACAGATGGTGGACGGTTGCCACCTTCAAAACAGAGAATGATTTAGGGGGACAGATAGAATGGCTATGAATGATGAGCAGCAGGGCATGGCGGATACGACGTCGGGCGGGCAAGGTGCAGGAACTGCCGAGATTACATTCTGGGGAGAACAAAAGGGGTTTGGACACAGCAATGAAATGACGATCTTTACCAAGCTGTTAGTGTACCGGCAGCGCTATATCGATTCCGTCGCTGAATATGAGAGCATGAAGCAGGATGAGCTGGCAAGGCGGAAGAGAGAATGGGACTCGGCGCTGCACAATTTCAGAATGGAACGGGATGCCTGTGAAAAAAAACGACTGGAAGATATCAACAGGGAGATCGAACGGTTTTCACAGTTCAAGAAGGACAGAAAAGATGATTTTTCCAAAGACAAAGAGGATTATGATACCCAGATCGATCACATCCGAAAAAAGCTGGACGTTCTGGGCAAATTGAATAAATATCAAAAAGATGACGAGGCGAAGCTGTTAAAAGCCAAAAAGTGTTTTCTGGATGCCATATCGGAATTAGAAAATGAAAAACAGAATAAACAGAATGGCTACGATAACGACAAAGGCGATATGATGGCGGCATACGAGAGCAATATCAAGAGCATAGAAGCCGCAGCGGAAGAAGAGATGAAAGCAATCGACGAAAGAAAAAAAGCCGACAGCAATGAATATGATGCCTTGTGCAGAGACATAGAGAGAAAATATTCAGAAACAATAGAGAACATCAACAGAGAGTATGAGAGACTGCTATGTGAGAACTTTGATAACCGGCATATCTCCGGATATCTGGAGCATGCAAAGAGATATATGATCTCCGGAGATCACTTTGTCTGTCCGAAAGAGATGTCAAAGTATATCCATTTTGGCAATCTGTTTGTTCATCTGAACCGGACATACGAGACGGCAAAGGGCTTTGACCGGTTGATCAGTGACCATGCACAGGTGATCAGCATGGATTCTTCGAAAAAAATGACTCTTGCGCTTCCATATTTACAAAGCTTTCGGGAAGGTGTTTCCCTGATCATAAAGCATAACGGTTCGGATCAGGTGAAGGATCTTATGAAGGATATCGTGATGAAAACTCTCATGTCTTATCCGGCCGGCAAGGTGGTCGCCACGATGATCGACCCGAAAGGCTTAGGCGGCAGCTTCGGCGGTCTTGGAAGATTAGGCGGAGACAAACATACATGGCTCAGGGATACGAAAATCTGGAGCGAGGAGACGGAGATTGAAGCTGCGATCAACCGCTTCCGGGAGACGGCGGAGAACTGGATACAGATCTATGGAGGAGATAAAGAGGCCCTTTTAAAGAAGGAACAATTGAAGGTGCTTGCGATCATGGATTTTCCGCAGCATTTTAATGACAGGGCTATGGATGGACTTCAGGCGATTATCCGCAATTGTAAGGATACCGGAACGATTGTGTATATCATGTCCCAAAAGGAAGAGTTTGATAACCTGATGGAAGAGTCGCCGGATAAGCGTGATGATTTTAGAAAGTGCATCATACTGGAGCAAATAGAGGATAATAATGATTTTATCGTTAACAATTATAACCGCTATCATGTTGCGTTACAGGGATTTAGCACGATCAGGAAGAATGCGAATGCGATCATCAATACACTTTCCGTTGCAGCCGATGCGTATCAGTCTCCGATCATACCGTTTTCTTCTTTGTATAAGAAGGACATGATGGACTCCAACAACTGGTTTACGGAGAATCCGAGAAGCTTTACGGTGCCGATTGGATATCATTCCTTCAATGCGCCTATGGCTCTGTCCTTTGGCGCGGTCAATGATACGAAGCAGAATGTGCTGATCGAGGGAATGCCGAGAAGCGGTAAGACCAATCTGCTTCATAATATCATACTTGGAGGACTGCTCAATTATAAGCCGCAATATCTTCAGTTCTATCTGATCGATTTCAAGGACGGGGTGGAATTTCGGGAGTATGCGGACTACTTCCTGCCGGGCATCAAGGTCATCGCAGTGGACGCACAGAGAGAATTTGCGCTCAGCATATTGGAAGAGCTGGTGGATGAGATGACCAGAAGAAATAATGAATTTGGAAGAATATCCACCAATGATATCGAGTCCTATAATAAGAGTGTCAGCTCTGCCGAGATCATGCCAAGACTGGTATTGATCGTTGACGAGGTGACGTCATTATTTGGCAGCAGTGATCCGGTGTCCCAGGCCTGTCTGGAGTATATCATGAAAATACAGACAAAAGGGGGAAATGTCGGAATTCATACGATCCTTGCCACACAGGATTATAACCAGTGTAATGGGCTGAATGTCGATCGTGATTTCTCACTGGCTAAGATCCGGATCGTTACATTCGGAAGAGAGGATACGACCTGTTCCATCTTAAAGAGCACAGAGGGAATGGCGATCGGGCGAATCGGAAGTGCGCTGTTTAATGACAATGGAGGCGAATCCGCAAATAACCGGTATTTGCGCGTGGGCACCAGTAAGAGGGAGGCGCTGCCGGAGGAGGAACCGAACAGGCAGGATTATCTGGAACGGTTAGACGCTTATTACAATCAGGTTGCGGATCTCTATTCGGATTATGAAACCCATGTCTGGACACAGGATCTGGAGAAGAACCCGAACCTTTATTTCAATCAGGTGATAAGGAATTCGGAGGATGATACGTTATGGGCGAATACCAAACTGGTTCCGGGAATGGATGTAGGAATTCTGACAGGAAATGGAATCCGGAATAACTTTCATATCATCACGCTCAGGCAGGAAGAAAAAGAGAATCTGTTAATGCTTGGTTCGACCGAGGGCAACGACGGCAGGATGGTGGACAGCATCTGTATCTGCATGCTGTTAAGTATTATATGTGAGTGCTCCATAAAAGGGAAAACGCAGTCAAGGGTATACATCATCGATGGCTCGGTGAAAAGAGGTACCCACCACAAGGATAAGAAGAAGGTGAAGCTGAAGGATCTGTCTGAGTTATTTGACATTGTGGACTATTATCGGGGACGCGATGACAGCTTTGCGACACTGCTCAGGGATATATCGGAGGAGATCGATACCCGGTCGCGCAGGGGAGGAGAACATCCGCCGATCTATCTCTTTATCAACAAAATAGATGATATGGAATTCAGTCTGCAAAGCGGTTCGTACGACAATGAAACAGATGACCGGACAGTGCTCCATAAGATACTTGCGCAGGGCCCTGAGGTGGGTGTCCATGTGATCATGATCGGTGAATATTATGACGTAGTGGTTTCCCATATTTTAAACAACAGGGTAAATGAATATTTTAACAAAAGGATAGCGATCCACTTTGACGATAGTGATAAACAATTTCAGATCGTGTATAAGAGGGAGATTGCTGAAAACAGGAACAATGATAAGATAGCGGTTATTTATGACCGGATTTCGGAGGAAGCGGAAGTGGATATGTTCTCGGTTTATGACGTGCCGGATCGTGCATGGGTGGAACAGATTGCTCTCGCACTGGACCCGGAACAGGAGGAGTGGTGATTACAGATGGTGTTAAGTAACGATAAGGCTGAAAAGCTGGTAAAAGAGGGAATTGAGCTGTCCTTTGACGTGATCAATGGAATCCAGAACGCAAAAAAGAAAAAAATGATGACTCTGCTTCTTTCGTTGGCAATCGTGCTCGTGCTGATCGTGGGAGTGTTGTGTCTGACAGGGCATCTGGTATATGCACTTCCGGTGGGAGCGGTGGGAATCATCGGATTGGTTGTCCTGTTCCTCTACAATATGAAAGCATTGACCGGCTTAAAGAAGGAGCTGGATACGCTCTATCATTATATTAATTATTAGATATAGGAGACAAAGATGTTAGTCAGGGATATGTTCGGATTACCGGATGATGAATCGGATAAAGGAGTGTATAACTGCTATGCGAGAGTGCTGGAAAGCTATCAGTATGCATTGCAGGCTACACCGGATTCACTTACGGTCGCACATGCTGCGGTCGAATCAAAATATAACAAACTGGAATGTAAGAAGCATGAGGTGCAGACAGACCTTGTAAATAGCAAAGAGGATTCGGAAGATGGAAGTGCATTATTCTATGAGGTGTTTGATCTGTTAAACTTCAGGAGTGATGTACAGAGCTGTAAAAATGCGGCCTCCATGCTGAGGGAATATCTGATCAGGAATCCCGGTTCTGTAATGGGAGAAACCCTTTTAAAAGCGATCGGGGAGCAATTTGAGGAGTAGCGATGGATTACGGACAGGTAATGTATTTGACAAATTTTATAAAAAATGATGTATCCGGAAAGGAAGACCAGCTTCGGAGCATTTATGAGAGGGCAGTAAGGGAGTCGGATTCCTATCGGGAGCTGGAGGAGATCAGAAGGAACCTTGTGTTCTTTGACCATGGCGCAGGGGCCTCGCTTAGCAGGGAATGTGATCATTTGCTGGAGGCAGTCTGGAAGGAGCCTCAGAATGGGCCGGACATTCTGAACAAAATGAAGAGCCTCGTAAACAGCATCCGGGCGGAAGAGAAAAGATCCGTGGAAGTGCTGAAGGCCTGTGAAATGACAGCGGCGGGAGTGAGTGTTTTAGAACGGGAGCTGAATCAGCAGTATGGGGATATGCTGAATATTCTGGCATCGTCACTGGTCTTTATGCTCCTGATATCGGGGGAGACCGGACGGATCCACAGCTTACGATGGAATGACTGCGATTCCCTCAATGTGAAGCTGGATATCATTAACAATGAGATCCTGCGCGGGTTGTTAAGGAGTTCTTCCGATGTCTTGTTTTGGAGAATCACAAAAAGACCCGATGGGAACCGGCTTCGGTTCTGTGACTTCCGGTATCAGTTGGAATATATATCCTATGACTATTATGTAAGGCATACAAAGGAACTGAAAATGCTGAACGACAATCTCTATGTGGATGAAGCGGCGGAACAGACGAATTTGTACAGCGTGGTTTATGCGGGGATGGGCAACATCGTTTCATGCAGGGCAAGAGACTGCATAAACAGTCTGTCGGGATGCGCTGTCGGAATGGACGATTCGTTCGGACAGGTGACCGAAGAAGCGGCGGCGGCCTGTGAGACGCGATCCATCCTTTGTCTGCTTGCGCTCATGTCAGACGGCAGGGTGTTTGCGGTTTCACCGGAGAAAGCTACGGATTTACTGAATCAGATGGCAAATGCAAGAGAGATTCATGACAGGAGACAGCATGGGCAATGTCTGTTTTGCAAAAAGCCGCTTTCTGCCGGAACCGTGTGTCCGGAGCACTTCAATATTGAGAGACTGCAATGATCATGGGAGAGGATGCCAAAATGAAAGCAACGATTCATCTGGCCCGGATGTATTATCCCGTCCATACGTTAGGCCCCGGAGAGCGGGTCGGAATCTGGCTGGCAGGCTGTGACAGAGGATGTCCGGAATGCATAGCACCTGAGCTGCAGGAGTGCAGTAACGGGACTCCGGTTACCATCGATGAAGTGATGGGATATATCAGAAAGCTATGTGCACATGCAGATGGGTTTACGATATCCGGCGGAGAACCGTTTTTCTTTCCGGATGAACTGAAAAACCTGATCGATGCGATATCAGGGATATCGGATGATATTATGATCTTTACAGGCTACACAATAGAGGAATTAAAGGAGATGCGGGATGAGAATGTGGCTGATGTGCTTGCGCACATCAGCGTGCTGATCGACGGGCCTTATATCGGAGAACGGAATGATGGGAAGGGTCTTCGCGGTTCCTCCAATCAGAATATACATATTTTCAAACATGCTGAGAGATATCCGGATCTGGAAACATGCGAAAGAGGCATGCAGCTTGTGATAGATGACCATAGAGTGATGACAATAGGAATACCGTGGGTGAATAACAATGATAAATAGGGATGAGACGATAATCGAACAAAAACAGAATGGAATCAATGCATCCGGGACAATCCTGGATTCGGGAACGGATACGGGGCAAACTGCGGCTGTGTCCGTCTCAGAGGGAGCTATGCTGGGGCTGTTTCGGGTAGTCAGGCTGATGTCAGCCGGCGCACAGGCAAAGGTCTATGTGGTGGAGCGTGACGGGGAGGAATACGTTGCAAAGGTGTATGGGCGCAACTGGCAGCCGGCCCGGGCGCTTCGATTGTTTTTTCTGGGCAGTAACCATGACAATGTGATGAAGGTGATCGATTCCGGTCGGGAGCTTGGAATGTATTATGAGATATACCCTTATTATACACATGGAACCTTAGAGGATTATGTAAAGGAGAATGGCACGCTCTCGGTGGATTTTATAAGGAAATATGTTGTGCCGTCTGTGAATGAGGGGCTTTATCATCTGCACTCGAACCGCATCGTCCACTGCGATATCAAACCGGCCAATCTGTATATGGATATAAGGGACGGGAAGCCTGCGGTGGTCATAGGTGATCTCGGTTCCTGCAGAATGATGGACAGTGACGGAATGGTAAGGGCATCACTGGAGGGAACCGTGAATTATTCCGTACCCGTCGAGGATTTTTACGGAGTGAAGACATTTCCGAAGGAATATGACTATGCATCGTTTGGCATTACCCTCTACCGGCTGTATACAAAGACCAATCTCATGGAGGGGCTTGAGCTCAATGAGAGAGCGCGGCTATGGGACAGAGCGGCGGTGATTCCGGTCGATGACGTGAAGCTCAAGAATCTGCTGTCCGGCCTGATCAACAAGGATTTCAGAAGTGTGTGGGGATATGAAGAACTGAAGAGATGGAGCGATACCGGATGGAATTCCGGAAAAAAAAGAAGGCCGGTCGGAAGAAAAAGCGTGAAGGCTGCCCCGCTGATCTTCGGAACGGTGAACGGAGAGATCCTCCGGGTAAGCACCATCCATAAGCTTGTCGAGGTATGCAAACAGAACTGGGAATTGGCCAAAACGGTGATTCAGAGATTTGATACCATACAGTTTATCCGCCAGTTTGATACAGAATTATACCAGCAAGCGGAGAATGAGTTAAAGCATAACGGTCAAAATGAAGATGTGGTTTTATTCCGGGTTCTGTACCGGCTGGAAAAGACCAATCAGATCTGCTATAAGGGCGTGGATCTGGGAACTCTGAACAGCCTCATGGATAAGCTTGCCGCACACGATGCAATAGCGGTGGACTTTGTTACAAATGGCCTGCTGGCATTTTATATGGAGATCATTCAGGCGAAGCAGGAGGATGTTGACCGGCTGGAGGAGCTGGTAAGGCTCAACCGGTCCAATATCTTAAGCCAGTTGAGCCTGATCGATGGCATCTGCAGGGCATTTATGAAAAACCAGACACTCCGTCTGGATGGATATGAGATTGACTGCATGGATGCTTTTGTAGACTGGATCACAAGCAGATCCCCGCGGGAGATCGATGCGCTCCTTTGCAGGGAGGATGTGCAGGCATGGTTTGTAGCGATGGGTTATCAAAAAGAAATCGAACGGATGAAGGAGGAGGGATAGAGCATGAGCAGTTCTTTGTATAAATACGAGACGGAAGCGGAACGGCTGGATCGTCTGAAGCGCCTAAAAATGGAGGGAATCAAAAAACAGCTTCGGGCAGCCAAATTTTTTGTGGAAAAACAGGGTGATGATTCGGCTGATCTTGCCTTACACAATAGTGGAAACCGGGAAAATACATATACGTTTTCCGATCATGCGGGAAAGAGCGATGTGATCGAGGCGGGAGAGGTGGCAGACGGAGCGGATTCGGCGTCCTTTTCCGCGGATGGAGCACGCAGGCAGAAGCTGGATCTGTCCGGATATCTGGAGTTGGACAGGGTATTTCAGGATCAGGAGACCCTGCGCCTGCAGGCGATCCTGTCACGCATAGAAGACCGGATTCCGGATTCGGATCAGGCGAGAGCAGAATATGACCGTCTGGTAAAGAATCTGAACGAGATCATCCATAACCGCGCATTTGACATGGAGGATATCATCCATATGGTGGAACAGCGGGTTACCCTGTATCTCGAGAACCGCAATTATGACAACTCGGCTCTGGATGAGGATTTGCTGATGGATTATAAGGCATTATGCATCCTGCTGGGGGAGGATGAAGAGGTGGTACCGGTAGAGCAGTTGAGAAGCCGGGTCGACAGGATGATGAGGGAATATGAGGAGCAGCCCGAGACGGAGGTCATTGCAGACATGGTGAACGAGGCCTTAGAGAGACTCGGAATGAAGGCGGATGGGTACTGTGTCTTAGATGGCCAGCTTGAGGGCGAGCTGTATTCATCCGGCCCGGATAACCGATGCAAGGTTTTCGTCTCCTGTAATGCTTCGGGAGTCATGATCGAGCCGGTCAATTTCGACGAACATGCCGATGAGGATGAAGTGGCAGATGCCCAGAGAACGGTCTGTCAGGCTGAGCGGGAGCTGATCGATGAGGTCGGCAGGAGTGGAATCAGACTGCAGAAGGTTTATTCAAAGGAACATGCGCCTGACCAGATTGCGACAAAGAGCGATCTGACCCTGCAGGAGGGTGCGGTGCAGGAGGCAGAGGATCAGCTTGAGAAGCTGAGGGAATATAACCGCAGACGAAAAAACAGGAGAAAAAAAACAGAGAGCAGGAGTCTTAGTCTATGAGTAAGTGTATCGTATGTGAATGTGCCAGTGTATTGTATTATCAGCCGCCGCAGGAGAGACCGCCTGTGGTGTGTCCGCATTGTGGACGGGATACCAGACGCTATCCTTCCATGAAGGTGGATGATCCCCGTGTCGGTCGTCTGGTGGCTGAATATCGGAGTCGCTCGATGCAGGATGGCAAAACGGATGAGGCGGCAGCAGCGGACGGGGAAAAACCTGCATATGAAAACCCTGCGGGTGAGCAATCGGCAGCAGAAAGACTGACAGGAGAAGGTTTCGCAGATGGAAGGTCTTCAGGTGAAGAACTTGTCAGGGGAAGGTTTGCGGGTGAAGGTGTCGCCACAGGAGGAGATGCAGAAGCAGGGTTTGCCGCAGGAGGAACGGTGACGGAAGGGTATGCAGCGGAAGCATCTGTCGGTGAACAGGCGGGAGCCGGGAAAAAGATATACTGTCTCGTCAGTGCAGACCGCAGCTACCGGATTGCAATTCCGGAAGGCGGAGGTGTGATCGGCCGGACAGCGATAGGGGGAGAAGAGCTTGCCCATAATGGAAGGGTCAGCAGGGAGCATATCCGGGTTATGCCTGCAAAACGGGTAGAGGGCATCATGGTGGAAGATATCAGTGCGAATGGTACGTTTTTGAACGGGAAAAGGCTGATCGCACAGAAGCAGGAGTTTGCAGTAGTGGGAAGCGAGATCAAGCTCTTTAATGAGGCATTTACATTGGAGGTGTGTGATGAACGGTAATCTGGTTGAAAAGTGGCAGAAGGATCTGGATGTTTACAAGGACATATGTACCTTTTTCATTATAGAGGGAAATATATTTGATAAACAGCCATTTTATGACGAGGATGAAATGTCCTATTTGCCGGTTTCCCTGTCGGAATATCTGCACCGCTATCTGATCGATATCGGATACGATCTGGTGATGTTTCATAATGTAGTGGAAGGATTTCATAATAAATACGACGATGAGCTGGTGACAAAGTTTGAACAGTGCGCAGGACAGAAATGCAAACCCGGAAAGACATTATGTGAGGACATAACCACTGCGGTCGATGTTTTAAATAAGACCGATTCCGCCAAAGCAATGGTGTTTGAATTTGCCAATACCTTTGCGCTGGAGGCCGATCGTCTTTCCGAGGATGAGAATGCCAATTATATAAGGTTAATGATATCTTCTTTAGAACCGGTGACAGCGATCGGAAGCAAGGGAGCGTATCTGCGCAACATCGTCTTTCTGATGGTCGAAAAGACGAATGATATCCCGGCATGGTTTTATCTGAATAATCCGCAGGTCAAGATCCTGACCGTGAACAAGCCGGAAAAGCTGGTGAGAAAGGAAATCATCAAATCAAGGATCTACATGATCGAAGGTGAGGACACGTTAAATGAGGATGAGCGTGAGAAGGTGATAAATGAATTCGCATTGCTGACGGATGGAATGTCCATAGAAAATATTGACAGTATCATAACGGTCTGCAATACGCAGGGATTCGACGTGAAGCATATAGGAAGTGCCATCCGGCTGTTTCAATATGGACAGATTGAAAGCCATTGGGATAAAATCGACCGGGATATCTTAGAAGACATTCATAACAGGCTGCACAGGAGAGTGAAGGGTCAGCAGGAAGCGATCAATCAGGCATCAGCCATCGTCCGCAGGGCCTGTCTCGGACTTTCCGGATTACAGGGAGGGGCGCAGAGTCGTCCGAAGGGAATTCTCTTTCTGGCGGGGCCGACCGGTACCGGTAAGACGGAGCTGGCCAAGACGCTGTCCGAGATCATTTTCGGAGATGAGGAATTTGTGATACGCTTTGATATGAGTGAATACGGACAGTCTCATTCCGATCAGAGGCTCATCGGTGCGCCTCCGGGATATGTGGGATACAGTACGGGTGGACAGCTTACGAACGCAGTCAAGCAGAAACCATTCTGCATCCTGTTGTTCGACGAGATTGATAAGGCGCATCCCCTGATCCTTGACAAATTTCTCCAGATTCTGGAGGATGGACGTCTTACGGATTCATCCGGTGAGACCGTATATTTCACGGAAACCCTGATCATATTCACAAGCAATATCGGAATCAATAAGGTGGATGAACATGGAAACCGGACTCCGAATGTCCGGTATGGAGAGGATTACGAAGAGATCAAGAGAAAGATCCATGAGGAGATAGAGGCTTTCTTCAGCCGGATCAACCGGGCAGAGCTGTTGAACCGGATCGGTGAGAATGTCGTGATCTTTGATTATATAAGAGAGGATGTCGCGGAAGAGATCTTTGATCTGAAGCTGAATTCCATCCTGAACTCGATCCATGAGAATAAAGGGATACGGTTTGTGTTGTCGGATTCGTTCAAAGATATGCTGCTTACGGAAGCGAAGGGCAATCTGAAAAACGGAGGAAGAGGAATCGGCAATGTGTTAGAATCGGTACTGTTGAATGGTCTTTCGGATGTCCTGGTTGAGGTTATGGGCAACGATGTCTCTTCCGTCCGAATCACCGGTAAGGCTGACGACGGAAAACTGCTATATGAAATGCAGTAAGGATTATTGATAGCTTAATACGGGATACTATGATACAATAGTGGGAAAGTATGTTACGTAAAGGAGGATATGGGAATGAAAAGAACAAAACTGTTTCGCTTTATGTTGGTAGCTGTTTTAATGGTATTATCGCTGAGTTCCTTTTCACATGTAGCAGCGTTGAATAAGGTAGCTGCTGCCGGCACGGAGGAGGTCACGTCGGTGGCGACCACCAAGAAAAAACCAAAGCAGATTCCGAAGATTAAGCAGGGGCTCACATACAGAGTGAATGTGAAGAAGAACAAGAAGTGGAAGTATTTTAATGTGGTCAAATTCACGGCTCCGAAAAAGGGAGTGTACAAATTCAATATTGACAATCTGAATACCTCCGTAGATATAGGTACCGCTTCTTTTATCCTGTGCACCTATTCGAATGGAACATTTAAACCGAT